>WTJS01000263.1 GCA_011524735.1 Alphaproteobacteria bacterium | reverse complement strand
CCTCCAGATCGCCGCGCGCAGCGCGCAGGGCGGCATCTGTTTCCTGCTGCAGGCTGGTCAGTCTGGCAATTTCCTCTTCACTCACCCCAAGCGCCGAGGCAGCATCGGCAAGCTGTGCGGCAATCCGGTCGCGCTCCGACCGGCTGGCGGTCAGTTGCAGGCTCAGCGTGTCGCGTTCCCGGCTTGTCGCCAGAAGCTGGCTGGAAATACTGGCAAGCTCGTCTGCCAGATCGGCATTGGCCTTCTTTTCAAGATTCAGCAGGTCGCCAAGGCTGGCAATCTCGGCCCGCATATCGTTCATCGTCGCATCCTGGCCCGACACCCGATAGGCCAGATTGACCTGAATCAGGACAAAGACCAGCAACACGAAGATGATGACCATCAACAGCGTGGCCAGCGCGTCCACAAAGCCAGGCCAGGTATAGTTTTCCGGGCGGCGGGATCCGCCTAGCCGTGCCAGCGCCATGCTCAGGCCCCTCTGGTGCCGCGCGCGGTCTTGCTACCCGATGCCGCCTTGTTGATGGCATTGGACAGTGTGCGTAGCTCGGCCGTGACCGCGCTTGTCGACCGTTTCCGGTCATCTTCAAGGTCGGCGGCAAGCTGGGCAATGCCAGCATTCAGCTGGGCCAGCTGCTCGCGAAGCCGGCGGTCATCGGTCAGCGCCTCATTCAGCGCCGCAAGCGTCATATTCACATTGGTCAGCTGGTCCAGAACGCGCTGGCGGTTGTCTTCGCCAGCGGCAATGGCATTGCCAAGATGAATCAGTGCGCGTGCCGCTTCTTCGCTCATCCCGCCGGCCAGCGCCGAAGGGCCGCGATCGGCGGTTGCCGGGCCACCATCATTGAAACGGGCAAAGGCTGACAGCCAGTCTTCCAGCTCGTTGAAAAAGCGGCCCATCGCCTGACCAAGCTGCAGATCAAGAAACCCCAGGATCAGCGATCCGGCAAGACCGAACAGCGAGGATGAAAAGGCCGTTGCCATGCCTGACAGCGGGGCGTCGAGACCGCCCTTCAGCTGGGTCATCATCGCGTCAAAATCGGTGCCAGCCGTATCAAGCGAGCCGACGACAAGCCCCACCGCGCCAATTGTCTGCAGCAGGCCCCAGAAGGTGCCAAGAAGGCCAAGAAACACCAGCAGGCCGATCATGTAACGAGAAATTTCCCGCCCTTCATCCAGCCGCGCAGCCACCCCGTCCAGCACCGATCGCAGTGACAGGGCTGACAGCTGCGCCTCCTGGCTCTGGTCGGCAAGCATGGCATGGACGGTGGCCAGCAGAACCGGCTTCGCCTGACGGTTGTCCAGCGTGCCTGTCTTCTGAATGCTGAGAAGCCAGCGACGTTCCGGCATCAGCCGCAGGATCTGGCGGAAGGCATAGACAATACCCAGAAGAAGGGCGCCAAGAATGACCCCGTTCAGCGCGGGATTGCCCATGAAGGCGCGGGCCAGCGGCGCATGCAGCAGCCCGGCAATGACGGCCACCACGACAAGAAAAATCAGCATGCGAATGAGGTAGCGGCGCGGGTCTGTCATCATCACCCTGTCTCCTGGACATCCTTGGACATCGATATCGGTTTGGAACCGGTAGCGGCCCGACTATCGAAGCAAAGAATGGCAGGAATGAGGCCAGCAGGCCAGAGGCCAGAGGCCAGCAGGCCAGTGGCTAGCCGCGAAGCCGCTTGATCAGATCGCCATGCAGCCCAGGGTTGGCGGCAACCACGTCACCGCTCTCCAATGCCTTGTCGCGGGAGGCGAAGTCCGAAATGAAACCGCCAGCCTCACGCACCAGAAGCACGCCGGCGGCAATGTCCCAGGTGCTCAACCCGCGTTCCCAGAACCCGTCCAGACGGCCGGCGGCAACCCATGCAAGGTCCAGCGCGGCAGCGCCATTGCGGCGCACGCCGGAGCTGACCGCCATGATGCGTGACAGCTCGCCAACAAACCGGTCATGGTCATCTGCCGTGCCCCGGCCCAGGAACGGGATGCCCGTGCCAAACAGGGAATCGGCCATGGCCCGCCGTCCCGATACGCGAAGACGACGTTCGTTCAGAAAGGCGCCCTTGCCCTTTTCGGCAAAGAAGAATTCGTTCTTCACCGGATCAAACACGCTGCCGGTGGACACGAACTGGCGTCCCTGGGCGTCTGTTTCCATCACGGCAATGGAAATGGCGAAATGCGGAATGCCATGCAGGAAATTGGTGGTGCCATCCAGCGGGTCTACCACCCAGATTGGCGCATCCTTGTCGGCCCCTTCGGTGACGCCGGATTCTTCCATCATGAATCCCCAGTCCGGACGTGCCTTTTCCAGCTCGCGCCGGATGGTCCGTTCGGCATTGATGTCGGCGCGGCTGACAAAATCTGCCGGTCCCTTGCGGCTGACCTGCAGGTTTTCGACCTCGCCAAAGTCACGGAGCATGCTGCGGCTAGCGGCGATGGAAGCTTTCTGCATGACATTGATCAGCGCAGACTGGGCCATAATGGGGAATCCTTCAGGTTAAATATATCGTGTCAACGCGGGACGGCGGTCAGTCCTTGGCCCGCTCGACATAGCTGGAATCCTCCGGGCGGACAACAATGCGGGTGCCAGCTTCGATATGCGGCGGCACCAGAACCCGTACGCCATTTTCCAGAACAGCCGGCTTATAGCTTGATGAGGCGGTCTGCCCCTTGACCACGGCGTCGGCCTCGACAACTTCGAACACCACCTTGTCAGGGAGGTCGACCGAAATCGGGTCGCCCTCATGGCTGGACATGGTCACCACCATGCCGTCCTGCAGAAAGGCGGCGCGGTCACCAACCATGTCACGGGCAATGGCAATCTGCTCATAGGTTTCGCTGTGCATGAACACCAGATTGTCGCCATCATCGAACAGGAAGCTGCATTCATTCTCGTCAAGAATGACGCGTTCCACCGTTTCCGAAGACCGGAAACGTTCATTCAGCTTGGTGCCGTCGCGGATATCGCGAAGCTCGATCTGGGCAAAGGCGCCGCCCTTGCCAGGCTTCACATGTTCGACCTTGACCGCGGTCCACAGCCGGCCGTTATGTTCAATCACATTGCCGGGTTTGACGGCATTTCCGTTGAGTTTCATCAGATACCCTCACTAATTGGCATGCGGTAACGCCGCGTTCAGCGTCTTCGCGCGTTCCGACAGACAGGCAGACAGATATGGGTGTTGGCGATGGCCGCCTAAACCCGTGGCTAGAGTGTTTTGCCGATTTCCGCCGCGTTGTCCAGCATTCGGCACGAAAAACCCCATTCATTATCGTACCAGGCCAGTACCCGCACCAGCCGTCCATTCATCACATGGGTCTGGGTCAGGTCGGCGATGGAGCTGTGCGGATCATGGTTGAAGTCGATCGACACAAGCGGGCGTTCATTGGTGCTCAGCACCCCTTTCATCGGCCCTTCGGCGGCGGATTTCAGGATGGCATTCACTTCCTGCGTGCTGGTGTCGCGTTCCGATGTGAAGCCGAAATCGACCACCGACACATTCGCCGTTGGCACGCGGATCGCCGATCCGTTCATCTTGCCAAGAAGGGATGGCAGTACCTCACCAACTGATCTTGCCGCCCCGGTGGAGGTCGGGATCATCGACATTGCCGCGGCGCGGGCCCGGCGCAGATCCTTGTGGCTGGTATCCAGCGTTGGCTGATCACCGGTATAGGCATGGATGGTTGTCATATAGCCAGCTTCAATGCCCACCGTATCGGCCATGGCCTTGGCCACAGGCGCCAGACAGTTGGTCGTGCAGGACGCGTTGGAGATCACCTGCATCGCGGCCGTGATCTCGTCATGATTCACTCCATAGACGATGGTGGCATCGGCATTCTTGCAGGGCGCTGACACCAGCACGCGCTTGGCACCGCCCTTCAGATGCGCCGCGCTCTTCTCGCGTTCATTGAAATGGCCGGAACATTCCAGCACGATATCGACGCCATGCGCGGCATGCGGGATATTCGCCGGGTCGCGTTCATGGGTCATGGCAATGCGGCCTGACCCCACATCCATCCAGCCTTCGCCATGCGTGACAGACCCGCGGGCCCGCCCATGCACGGAATCGAATTCATACAGATGGGCTGATGTTTCGACCGGCCCCGGGGTGTTGATCAGGACGATGTCGACATCGTCGCGCTGGGTTTCAATGAAGGACCGCAGAACCATGCGGCCAATGCGGCCAAAGCCGCTAATCGCCAAGCGAACAGTCACGCCTGTAGTCTCCTCGTCTCAACGCGCGGCCTGTGCCGCGCAGGGTTCCGATGCCGCTGGGGTCTGCTGCTCGGAGTTAGCCAAGCAGCGCCTTGGCACGTTCCACCACCGCCTCGGCGGTGATGCCAAAATGCTGATACAGCGCCGGGGCCGGGGCTGACGCGCCGAAATCATCCATCCCGACGAAATCGCCACGATCGCCCAGCATCCGGTCCCATGACTGGCGGATGCCAGCCTCAATCGCGATGCGCGGCGTATCGCCAAGAACCTGGTGCTGCCAGGTGGCATCCTGCTGCCAGAACAGCTCCAGGCAGGGTGCGGACACGACGGCGGCGGCAATGCCGGCTTCGGCAAGCGCGGCCTGCGCGTCCATGGCAATGCCAACTTCAGACCCGGTGGCAATCAGGGTGATCTGGCGGGTACCGTCAGCCTCGCTGGCGACATAGGCCCCGCGGGCGGTCATGTTCTCGGACATGTCGCCATGGCGGAACTGTGCCAGCCCCTGACGGCTGAGTGCCAGAACCGAAGGCGCGCTATCAGCGGCGATCGCACACTGCCATGCTTCGGCGGCTTCCACCGCGTCTCCCGGACGGAAGACCAGAAGGTTCGGGATCGCCCGCAGCGCGGCGACATGCTCAACCGGCTGGTGCGTCGGGCCATCTTCACCAAGACCAATGGAATCATGCGTCATCACATAGATGGCGCGCTGCTTCATCAGTGCTGACAGGCGGATGGACGGGCGGCAATAATCTGTGAAGACCAGGAAGGTGCCGCCATAGGGAATGGCGCCGCCATGCAGCGCGACCCCGTTCATTGCGGCGGCCATGCCATGCTCGCGCACCCCGTAATGCACATAAGTGCCGGCCGGGTTGTCAGCCGAGAAAATCTGCTGCCCCCCAGCCTTGGTGTTGTTCGATCCGGTCAGGTCGGCCGATCCGCCAAACAGGGCCGGGCAGGCTGGAATGATGGCATCCAGCGCCTTCTGGCTGGCCACGCGGGTGGCGATTTTCTGCGGCTCAGCGGCAAGCGCCTCTTTCCAGGCGACCACGGCGTCATTGACCTGCGCGTTGAAATCACCGGACATGGCAGCGTCGAACGCGGCGCTGTCTGCGGCGGCATGGCGGGCTTCCCAGGCTTCGCGGGCGGCCTTGCCGCGCGATCCGACGGCGCGCCAGTTATCGACAACATCCTGCGGAATTTCGAACGGCGCATGCGACCATCCAATGGCGGCGCGGGTGCCTTCAATTTCCTCACCCCCCAGCGGGGCTCCATGCACGCCGGACGTGCCAGATTTGGTCGGTGCGCCATAGCCAATCACGGTACGGCAGCGGATCAGGCTTGGCCGATCATCTTCACGCGCCGCGGCAATGGCGTCAGACACGGCCTGCATGTCATGCCCGTCAACGGGCAAATCCTGCCAGCCATAGGCCTCGAAACGGCCTGTGGTGTCGTCGGAAACGGTCAGATCGGTGCTGCCATCGATCGAAATGCCATTATCGTCGAACAGCACAATCATCCGGCCAAGCTTCATATGGCCTGCCATGGAGGCGGCCTCATGGCTGATGCCTTCCATCAGACAGCCATCGCCAGCAATCACATAGGTGTAATGGTCGACAAGGTCGCTGCCATAGGTGCCGGCAAGGTGACGCTCTGCCATGGCCATGCCAACCGCATTGGCAAATCCCTGACCAAGCGGGCCGGTGGTGGTCTCGATCCCGGCCGCATGGCCATATTC
>WTJS01000175.1 GCA_011524735.1 Alphaproteobacteria bacterium | reverse complement strand
GGCCATTTTCAGCAATGACGTCGCCGACAAGGTTCTGCGCGTACTGCAATCCGCCAACAGGATCGACCAGCAGAAGCTGCTGGATGCCCGTGCGGCCGGAAACGGCAACAGCGCCGATGTTCTGGAACGCATGATCCGGAATGAAGGTGTTGATGAAGAGCTTGTTCACACCGTTCTGTCACGCGCATATTCGCTGCGCCGCGCTTCGCTGGAAGCCAAGGAAGTCGATGTTCGCGCCCTGCCCCTGATCCCGGCAAAATTCATTGATGAGCATCGCGCCCTGCCCTTTGCGGTAGAGAACCGATTTCTGCGTATCGGCATTGTCGATCCGACGACCGCTACCCAGGCAAGCCAGCTGAAGTCAGTATCGAATTTCAATATCGAATTCCAGCTGATCACACTGACAAATTTTGAAAGCCTGCGCGGCCATGAACGGATCAAGTCGGTTCTGGACAGTGCGGAAAAGCGCGAGAAGCAGGAACGGGCCAGAGTTGGCGCCAAGGCCAAAAGATCCCGTTTTGCGCTCGATGATGATGAGCTTGTCCCAGAATTCTGTGACCATATCCTGCACACCGCGCTGGAAACCGGCACCAGTGACATCCACATCGAACCGTTTCGCGATATTGCCCGCGTCCGCTTCCGGGTTGATGGTCGGCTTGTCGTGCGCGAGGAATATTCGGATTATCTGCTGCGGCATTATCTTGGCGTGGTTACACGCTTCAAGATCATGGCGGACTGTGACATTTCGGAAAAGCGCCTTCCCCAGGATGGCGGCATCACCATCCCCTATGAGGGCGAAGATGTCGATTTCCGCTTCAATGTTCTGCCAGGCAAGAATGGTGAACGGATCGTCATGCGAATTCTGAAGGGCGACCCGTCTCTGTCGCTCGACAGAATTGGCCTGTCTGAGGTGAACTACAATAATATCGTCGAGGCGATTAACGCGCCGCAGGGCATGGTTCTTGTGACCGGGCCGACTGGGTCGGGCAAGACCACGACCCTGTATGGCTGTCTGCAGCATATCAATGATCCTCAGCTGAACATCATGACGGCGGAGGACCCGGTTGAATATTACCTGGAAGGTGTTGGCCAGACACAGGCAAATGAAAAAATCGGCCTGTCCTTTAATGCGATCCTGCGGGCCTTCCTGCGTCAGGACCCGGAAGTCATCCTTGTGGGTGAGATCCGAGATCAGGAAACTGTTGAAATCGCAGTGAAAGCGGCGTTGACCGGACATTTGCTGCTGTCAACGCTGCACACGAATGATGCCATCGCCACCATCACCCGTCTGATGAATATGGGCGTCCCTCCCTTCATGATTGCGGCGGCAACCTCGTTGATCGTGGCACAACGCCTTGGCCGCCCCAACTGTCCGGACTGCCGTGCAGAAGACCCGCAGGTGACACCGGCCGACCTGATCCGGATCGGTTTCAGCGAAGAAGAGGCCCAAACTGTAAAACCCCAGATTGGTGTTGGGTGCAACACCTGTGGCGGGTCGGGCTATAAGGGCCGACGCGGCGTCTATGAAGTTCTGAAGATCACGCCAACCCTTGAAGAAGCCATTCTGAAAGAAGCGCTGGCCCCAGAATTGCTGGCAGCGGCAAAAGTCGACGGATTCGAGACCATGCAGGAAATTGCCCGCGGTTTCATCAAGGATGGAATATTCAGCGTGGCCGAGTATACTCGCATCCTGGTTCTGTAGGGTGTCGTCATGAAGAAGTTCAAGTACAAGGCCAAGCTGAAAGGCAAAAAGGTAAAGGGTGAGGTCGAAGCCGAAACCCTGATGCTGGCCAAGCAGCAGCTTCGTAAAGACGGGCATCGTGATGTGGTGCTGAACGAGATCAAGCCGAAGAAAAAATCCGGCCTGAATGCGGAAATTACCTGGGGCCCTTTTGGTTCCATTCCGCAGAAAGAAATCGTGATCTTTACCAAAAAGATTTCAACCATGATGCGCGCCGGCCTGCCGATTGTTGAGGCCATGATTCTCGTGTCCGCGCAGACATCAAACCCGAACATGAAGCGGGTCGTGACGCAGATGACGGACAAGCTGAACAGCGGTGCGTCCCTGTCACAGGCATTTAAGGAACATAAGCGCCATTTCGATTCCGTCTATCTGAACATGGTCGAGGCTGGCGAGATTTCCGGTAAACTTGATGTGTTTCTGGACCGGCTTGTGGAAATGCTGGAAAAGGCACAGGCCATTCGTGCCGGCATCAAATCCGCCCTGTTCTACCCCGTCACACTTGTCGTGATTACCGTCGGCATTTCCTATTTCATGCTGACAAATGTCGTGCCGACCTTTCAGGAAATGTATGAAGGCCTTGGCGCAAAACTCCCGGGCCCAACGCAGGCTATTGTGGATGCCAGTAACTGGATTCAGGACGGCAACAACATGCTGAGCGTGGTTGGAACCGTGTTCGCAGTCTGGCTGTCCAACAAGCTGCTGCACAAATTCGTAAAGCCCTATCGCAAGCTGAAAAGCACGATTGCGCTGCGCATGCCGCTTGTCGGCGACATTATCGTCAAGGCAACCGTGGCCCGCATGTCCCTGCTGATGGCCAATCTTCTGGCGGCAGGTGTATCGGTGATCGATACGCTGGAAGTCTCAAAGACAGTTTCGCAGAATGTGCAGTTCCTGGAAGCCACCGCCCGCATCAAGGATAAAATCACCACTGGCGCGCCGCTATCCCAGCTCTTTGGCAATGAAAAAGTCTTCCCCCTGGCGCTGTCGCAGCTGATGGCTGTTGGCGAGCGGACCGGTAATATGGACGAGATGCTGACCTCGATTGCCAAATATTACGAAGAAGAATTTACCGCCGTTGTTGATGGGCTTTCGACCATCATCGAACCGCTGATGATTGTCTTTGTGGGCCTGATGATTGGTGTCATGGTTGTGGCCCTCTATCTTCCCATCTTCTCGGCTGGTGACGCGATCCGATGACAGACCGTCTTGCGGAGACTGACTGAGCATGGCGAGCCCAAGCCGGATCGGCGTCGCCTGGCGCCATATGAAACGGCGCTGGCCACTCAGCCTTGTTGCCCTGCTTCTGCCGACCCTGCTTGCCATGGCATCCATCGGCAACTGGCAGGATATCGATGGTCGCAGCCGCGATCTCAGCCTCGACAGCTATACTCAGCTTGAACCATTCATTGGCGATGCCGAACTGGCACGCCAGATGGTGTTTGTCGATATTGATGAGGCCAGTCTTGCCACCTTTGGCCAATGGCCCTGGCCACGCCAGTATATGGCGGTGATGCTGCAGAATATCGGCCTTGCCGAGCCCCTGGCGATTGGCGTCGATATTCTGATGTCGGAGCGCGACCGGTTCAATGCGGATGCCGTCGAGCGTCTTGGCAATTTCGAACAGGGGGCACTAGCCGACCAGCTGCCTGATGGCGATGCGCTTCTGGGTGAAATGCTATCCTACACCCCATCGGTTGTTGCGGTATCCCTGACCAGTGATGACAGCGCCAACCCGGCCTATGTGCCGGGATCGGTTTCGGTCATTGGGGATAGCCGCCTCGCCGTGATGGAAAGCACCGGCCTTCTGTCGCCAGTCCCTGCCATCGCGCAGGCCCCTGGCGCTGGTTTCGTTAGCCTTGCGCTTGAGCGCGACTCCATTGTCAGACGCGTGCCAATGATCGCCCGTCATGGTGACACCCTTCTGCCTTCCATGTCAGCCGAAATGCTTCGCGTGGCGCAGGGTGCTGGCGGGCATATCCTGAAACAGGCTGTGGACACGGGAACCGCGGTAAACCGGATGCGTACCGGCCGTGTGACCATGGCGCTGGATTCAGTTGCGCGGCTGCCGATCTATCATGGAACAGTGGACCGATTTGTAACTGTTTCGGCAGCAGACATTCTGAATGAGGTTGATCTTGACCGGCTGACAGAAGCCTTTGTGATCATTGGCAGTTCAGCAACCGGCCTGAAAGATACGCATTCAACCAATCTTGAGGCGGCGATCCCGGGACCAATGGTCCATCTGTCGGTCATTCATCAGATCCTGAGCGGCGTGTCCCTGCAGTCGTCCCTTCTGTATGAGTTTGGTGAACTGGTGGCGGCGGCCGGCATTGCCATTATTGTTGGCATGATGGCGGCACACGCCCCCATTGCGATCAGCCTTGCCGCCATAACCGCCGCCACGGCAGCGGTCAGCTATGCCGGGTTCTGGATGTTCATCAATATGGGGTTCCTGTCCAACGCTGTCCTGACAGGCAGCATTGTCCTTGGCACTGGCGCCCTGACTCTGATGCTGCGCGGTATCGTTGACGAGCTATCCCGTCGTCAGCTTCGCAGTGCATTTGGCCAGTATCTGTCACCCCAGATGGTGCGGACGATTGAAACAAGCGGCGCGGCACCAGAGCTTGGCGGCATCACCACCGATATTTCCGTGATGTTCATGGATGTGCGCGGGTTCACCACCCTGTCAGAATCCCTGTCGTCACAGCCGCAGACCCTGACCAAGGTCATCAACATCATTCTTGATGAAGCCAGCGAAGTGATCATGCGCCATGACGGGACGGTTGATAAATTCATTGGTGACTGCGTGATGGCCTTCTGGAATGCCCCGCTTACGCAGGACGACCATCATGACCGCGCCACAAGAGCGGCGATCGCTCTGGTGGAACATGTGCCGGCAATCAACGCCCGCATTGCCGCCGAACTTGGTGATGACTGGCAGGGCAATGACATATCGGTCGGCATTGGCGTTGCCAGCGGTACGGTCGTGGTTGGCAATTTTGGCTCGCGCTCGCGCCTGTCTTATTCCGTTGTTGGCGACACCGTCAATCTGGCAGCGAGGCTGGAGCCATTTGGCAAACAGACCGGCCTTCCTGTCACCTTTGCAGGCGGCACGGCAGATGGCTCAACCACACACCGGCTGTTGAAGCTGGATGAAATCACGGTGCGCGGCCGCGCCCAGCCCGAACCCATTTTCAGCTGGCACCCGCTGGCGGATGACGTACAGGCCGCGCATGATGACTTTGTGGTGGCATATCTGGCGCGAGGCGGCAGTGCGGCGGCACGGCGCAAGCTGACGGCGCAGTTGGACACGCTGTCGGCGATGCCAGGTTACCCGGCCACGCTGGCGGCCTATTATCGCCAGCAGATCACGCCCGCCTAACCGCAGACCAGCATCTGGCCAACAATGGCGCAGGCAATCGTCTGAAGCGGAATCTGGATCTTTGGCGGTGGCGGTGGCAGTTCAATTTCCCAGCCAAGCCGCTCGCCATATTTGATCAGTTCCTCATCGGGGAGAATGAAGGCTTCATCGAATGTGCCAGTGGGGTCCAGAAAGACAGTCTGGCCCCGCCGGTTGAGGATGACGCTGTTTGACCGGGCAGAGAGCTCAATTTCGCCTTCCAGCAGGATCACCTGATAGCGTGGCCCCATAATGCCAATGAAGTTCGTGCCGCGAACGGACGCCGAAACATTGCCCAGAAAAATCTTACGCTTGTCAGATTTAAACAGACCGGGCTTGGACGCATATTGCATCGCCCCGCGCAGCAGCCTTGTGGTCATGCTGCGGCTGGCATTGGAATCCAGCACGAATTCATCCATCACCAGACTGGAATTGGCGGCCACACGGAACAGGGATTCATCCGCAAGGCGGATTTCAGCAACACTGGCATCCCGGGTTTTGATCATATGGCCGATTTCAACATCCATGCCGGTCTCGGCCGCCATACGCTGGGCCTTGTTGTTTCGAACCTGCACATCGCCCAGGACGGTGGTGAACGCACCGATTGTCTCGGACGCGCGCAGGTCAAACCCACCACCAGTGGTCAACACCAGTGCAACCGCAAGCACGGCCCCCGCGAACATTGATTTGCGCATTCTATCTAACCCTTCCGCCATATGACCTGCCACCAAGGCTGACGCAGGCCCTGTTGTCCCAACTCACGCCGGAACATGGCCATCTCGCCAGCAATCTGCTGCGGCTGCAAATCTGAGTGGGGCGAGTATCGC
>WTJS01000213.1 GCA_011524735.1 Alphaproteobacteria bacterium | reverse complement strand
CCACCGACACGCGGATTTTCAATCCGCTGCTCTACCAACTGAGCTACCCGGGCGATAGATGCAGGCCGACATGCCTGCATTACACTGTCTGAGCGACAGCAGGCAACGGTATAGCTGGCTGCCAGCATACTGTCCAGCGGGAAATCGCCTAACTATCCTCTCGTCGCAAACCCGCCTCACCATATGCCTCGCTCATGGCCTCAATCAGGCTGTCATCAGCAGCGTCAACCGCTGGAATTGCGTAGCTGCCCTGAAACCAGCGACCAAGATCAATGTCGGCACAGCGCTTTGAACAGAAGGGGCGCGGCGACTTACTTCCCTTGCCAGCTGGCGGAGCGGCGGGCTCGCCACATGTCGGGCAGGCTAGCTTGCTAGATGAGTCAGCCATTTTTTGTCCCTCTGTCATGATCAGCCTGGTACATCTGCTGGCCCATCCCGGATCACCAGCCCTTGCGACGAGACACCAAGCACAATCTGCCTGTCAAGATGAGCGGCGAGATCCGCCAGAGCCTGACTGCCGGGGCCACGTAGCCAATCAATCACCGACTGTGATGCATAAAGGTGAGGGCGAGCCAGCTGCGGACGCCAGAAAATGTTGCGAAGTGCTGCAAGTGCGGCGCCTGCGTCATGGTTTCTGATATAATCAGTTGGCGCTGGACCGCCATGTGGGAGGCGCAGCTCCAGGAGACCGCCGTTGGTTCGACCAAGCTGTTCAGGATGACGGGGATCATCGGCAAGCGCTGCCGCCAGTTTCGTCGAAAACTGCCTCATGGCAGCAGGCGCGGCCCGCGGCACATCAATTGCCACCAGCCCACCACTGGCACGGAGGCGCAACTGTGCGGCGATGGCCTGAGGGGCATCCCGAAGCAGAGCGTCAATAGATCCGCTTGCCCCATCAAGGTCCAGCGCCACAACCGCCCGAGTTGGTTCAATCCAGATGATGCCACCATCCGGCAGATGGACATCCGGGCACGTTGCCAGCTCCATCGCCTGATCCCACGTGTCTTCAAAGCGGCTTGCGCTGTCCGGACAAGCAGTTTCGACGAGCTTGGCATCTGGCGCCATGCGCTTGGCACGTTCAACAAGATCGCCACCATCAAATAGGCAGGCAACGCCGGACATATCGTCCCGCTTCGACCAGTCAGCAAGCAGAGTGTCCAACTCTGCCATCAGAGCGGGTTCCTCTGCATTAGCTGCGTCACGTCGCAGGATCACACCGTAATTCTCAGTCTCGGCCTGAAGCCGCGCTGTGACTAATTGAATTAGCCTGTCTGACGCTGCAGCAGGAAGATGGCGCGATGTTGACACACCTGACTGATCAGGAAGCAGGATGAGTGTGTTGCCGCTTAACCTTGCCCCCATGGCAGCCTGCCATGGCTTGCCGTCGCGAGGCGCCGCCATGATCGTTATGGTGGCAAGATCCCCATCACCAACATTGTCGCGCTTCCCCAATCGAACAGACACAGCGGTGCCGTCA
Source organism: Alphaproteobacteria bacterium (assembly GCA_011524735.1). GTDB lineage: Bacteria > Pseudomonadota > Alphaproteobacteria > Puniceispirillales > Puniceispirillaceae > UBA8309. Next base: position 4,508 of record WTJS01000213.1, on the reverse strand, counting down.
GCGAGACTCGCCATGGCCCGGTTCTGGACCTTATGTCCGATAGACAGACGGACCCGGTGAACACTGCCTGTCAAATTGCGGAAGTCACATCTGTCAAACAGGGTTTCGACAACCGCGCCATGAGCTGCCGGATCGCCAGCACAGAGGAGGATGCGTGTTTGACCTGGCGCCCGGTCGACCAAAATGTGATCAATCTCCGGCATCACAGATCTATCTACCATCAGGCCAGCCCGTTACCGCGCAGCATGGCCGACAGATCGTACAGGCTGAAGCCAACAATATTGGAATATGAGCCTTCCATGTGGCTGATAAAGGCGGCAGCTGGCCCCTGAATGGCATAGCCGCCTGCCTTGCCCTGCCAGTCGCCCGTAGCGATGTAGGCATCGATATCCTCAGGACTAAGACGTTTCATCGTCACCCGGCTTTTGACCAGACGTGTAACGACCCGCCCATTAGCCAGCCGCAACCCAATACCGCCAATCACCCGGTGACGCCGTCCTGAGAGATCAGCAAGACATTTTCTGGCAACGGCTTCATCCTCAGCCTTGGGCAGGATGAGTCGACCGCGGGCGACAACTGTATCCCCGGTCAGGATGGCCGCGCCCTCAGGCAAATCATGACTAGACGCTGCATCAAGCTTCTCACGCGCCATGCGAAGGGCGTAGTCAGCCGGGACCTCCCCTCGGCGCGGCGTCTCGTCAATGTCGGTGGACAGTATACTGTGCGGAACAATGCCAATCTGGGCCAGCAAGTCCCGACGTCGCGGCGACGCTGAAGCCAGGACAAGCGGGGACAACGTTGTCATGGCTGAGCTCCTGACAAAGGTCGCAGGTCAATAGCATGCTGCCGGCCATTACCGATGCATTGCACCAGATAAGGCAGCAGCAGACAGTTCAAACCTATTTGAAACGGAATGTGATCCGACCCTTGGTCAGGTCATAAGGTGTCATCTCCACATTGACCCGATCACCCGCGAGAATGCGGATGCGGTTCTTGCGCATCTTCCCACTCGTATGTGCAAGCACCTCGTGATCATTGTCGAGCTTCACCCGAAACATCGCGTTCGGCAGCAGTTCTGCAACTGTGCCCGAAAATTCAATTACGCCTTCCTTGGCCATCGGAACCTTTCCGCATGAGTTAATCGGCCCTAGAGATGGCCAAAAATGGGCAAAAGGTCAAGTCTCGCCTTATGTGTCCGCGTTTCCATTGTCCGGAAGATAGGCCGCCAGCTTTTCAATGATATCATCACGGACAGCTCGATATGCGCGAAGCCGCTCTTCGCGGGACCCCTGAAGCCCAGCCAGATTGTCGACCGGCCAGTATAGAGTTTCGCAGTCAATATTGCGTGTCAGCTCCTGTGCCTGCGCGTGCGCTTCAGGTGAAAAGGAGATGATGACGTCGTAAAATTCACAATCCAGATCAGCAAATCCCTTCGGCTGGTGCTGCGTCAGGTCAAGATCAAGTTCCTGCATGACAGCAATGGCAAAGCCATCCTGATCTCCAGGCGCCACACCACAGGAATCAGTGAAAATCTGCCCTGGAAACCGATGCTTTATGAGCGCTTCAGCCATCGCAGAACGAACAGCATTGATATTGCAGGCAAACAGGATTGAGCTGATATTTCCGGCAGGGTGAATTTCCGGATTTTCATCTTGCGATCCCGCCCCGTTTTCATAAGGGTTAGTCATTGCCTTGGGTATCCTTCCCTTGCGCCACATCAGTTCGGCACAGTTGTTTTCCAGTCTCTATCGGCTCTGCAGCACACAGATCAGCGTGAAGAGCCGACGCGCCGTCAGATCATCTGTTGCCACTTTTCCATCGAGACGAGCGCGCAATATCTCGGCGCCTTCATTGTGAAGCGCACGCCGCCCCATATCGATGGCCTGAATGTGAGATGGTGATTTCGTTCGAATGGCATCGTAATAGGTGTCACACACCTGAAAATAGTCCCGCATGACCCGTCGTAATGGCCCCAGTGCCATATAGAACTGCACAAGCTCGGCATCAGCCTCGTCGCGAACGTCGAAACGGATGTGCCGCCCTTCGGCTCGAAGATAAAGACAAAACGGGCCATCCAGAGTGTCTCCAGACGGGCTCACCAGTGCAAAGCTATTGTCTTCAATCAGATCATAGATCGCAATCGCGCGCTCATGTTCAGCTTCGGGCGTGCGACGGGGGGCATCAGGCTCGTCAAGTTCCAGCCGGACAAGCCGACGCGCTGGCCCGGCGGCCCCGCCATCCTGCTTGTGCCCGTCATCCGCCATTCTATCCCCGCGAATTCATCCTTATGGTCATGGACAGCGCATGCGCGCCCAGACCTTCTGCATTAGCCAGTTCAACACCAGCGGGTGCAATCCGGCCAAACGAGCCTGCATCACATTCCACCATTGTGGTCCGTTTCATAAAATCGGCAACCCCAAGGCCAGAGGAAAATTTGGATGTTCTTGCTGTTGGCAATACGTGGTTTGGCCCAGCAACGTAATCACCAATGGCCTCCGGCGTGTAGCGCCCCAGGAAAACAGCCCCTGCATGCCGGATTCGGTCCGCCCACTTCCGCGGGTCAGCAACGGCAAGCTCCAGATGCTCTGCTGCAATCCGGTCAGCAAGAGGTGGCATTTCTTCCATTGTCGGAATGGTAATAATCGCACCATTATCCTGCCAGGACTGACGTGCCACAGCCTCGCGTTCAAGCGTCGAAAGGGTTGTTTCAACCGCGCGGTCAACTGCATCGGCAAAATCAGTGTCGTCAGTAATGAGGATGGCCTGCGCCGCCTCATCATGCTCGGCCTGTGACAGCAGGTCAGCTGCAATCCAGGCTGGATCATTGTCACGATCTGCGACCACGAGAATTTCCGAGGGGCCGGCGATGGAATCGATGCCGACCTTGCCATAGACCTGCCGCTTAGCGGCGGCGACATAGGCATTGCCTGGCCCAACAATCTTGTCGACCGGTTGGATTGTCTGGGTTCCATAAGCCAGTGCGGCCACAGCCTGCGCACCACCAATCTTCCAGATTTCAGTAACCCCAGCGATGGCGGCGGCGGCCAGAACCATCGGGCTCACAAATCCATCTGGGGCCGGCACAACAATCACCCGCCGTTCAACACCAGCCACCGCAGCCGGGATGGCATTCATCAGCACCGAAGAGGGATAGGCCGCCTTGCCCCCCGGAACATACAGCCCTGCTGCGTCCACCGGCGAGAATTTCATCCCAAGCGCAACACCATCATCATCAGTGTATTCAAACCCTTCGGGGCGCTGCTTTTCATGAAAGGATCGAATACGAGTGGCCGCAGTTTCAAGTGCAGCCTTAAGCTCAGGTGTCAGCTGGCTCAACGCATGATCAATTTCATCGCGGGTTACCGCCAGCGCCGCAACCTTGTCGGCCTTCAGCCTGTCAAAACGCTCGGTCAGCTCTAGCAAAGCCGCGTCGCCACGGCTACGCACATCACCAATAATCTGTGACACGCTGTCTGCAACATTGACATCGGATTCACGTTTGGCGTCGAGAACCGCTTCGAAGCGGGCCGCAAAATCCGGCTGTCCAAGGTCAAGTCTGGCTGCCATCTGGCGCACCTTTCGCATAAAAAATGATCAAAAACACCTGCCCTGCCAGACAGCGGCAAACCATCATTGAGGAATCAGGCAAAACATTCCGCCGATCAGGCCCGGTGTTGAACAGATCGTGTTAAACGCCAAATCCTGCGGAAAATCAATGTTCCCAAGCAGCTCTGTCAGCCATCGCTGATATAGGCATCATGCCGCAAAAAACTAGACTTTGGGGGTGTCCAGATCATGAGCCGGCTGATTCACGGTTGGCTGCGCCGCTGCCAAGTCTTCAATCAGAACGCTGATTTCGTCCACAAATAGACGTAAAGATGCCCCCCCAGAAAACACCAGGCTGAGCTGTAGCCCCTTATCGCTCTCTATGAGGTCGTCATTGTCGGTGACATCATCAAGCGTTACGGCAAGCAGGTTGAACAGGGCTGACTTGCGGTCAGACGGCATGCCTGACTGCAGGACTCGAGTCACAGTATGGACCTGAACGCCCGCCAGCTTGCGCTGATAAACTGGTTCGCCCGCCTCGGTTGTTACCCCACTCACTGGCGGCATGTCCCAGCAGAAACGGTTCGCAACCATGACGAACCTGCCATGTGCTTTGTCGAAGGTCATGTCCTCGCCAGGAATGATGGCGTCCTGAAGCAAGGCCGACAGAACCTCAAGATCGTCTGACCCACGCGCAAGCAGACGAAGACCGGACTCTGGACTGTTATTCTGCGACACGCGTCAACCTTGCTCCACAATTGCCAAGCTTGGCTTCCAGATCAGTGTAGCCGCGGTCAAGATGATAGATACGGCTGACCTCTGACACGCCTTCTGTTGCCAGCGCCGCCAATACCAGCGAGACAGACGCGCGAAGATCGGTCGCCATCACCGGCGCCGGGGTCAGGCTTTGACGCCCGCGGACCATTGCGATGCCGCCATCAACCTGAATGTCAGCTCCCATC
>WTJS01000163.1 GCA_011524735.1 Alphaproteobacteria bacterium | reverse complement strand
TCTTAAAATAGCCAACCGGGATATGAATCCATGGCGAGGTATCGCGACCGCCAGCTTCGAACAAGGCAACGCTGTACCGTCCATCTGAAGACAAACGGTTTGCAAGAACGCACCCAGCCGACCCTGCGCCGACGATGATAAAGTCGAAAAGCACTCCCCCAGTACCCTTTTTATTATTTTTTGAGACTTTTAATCTCTTTTTATGTAGGTTTGAGGTTGAGTGTGCCTGAAACAAGCCGCAAAGCAAGCAGGAAATTATGACCGAGCATGTACCGCCAAACCTAAGGGCTCTTCGGATCCTCGAAATGCTGGCTGACAGCGATATCGCGCCGACACCAACTGAACTGGGCGCAATGCTCAACTGGCCAAAGCAAACTGTTCACAGGTTGTGCCAAACACTCATTGAAGCGGGAATCATCGAAAAGCGCGAACGAAGGCTATATCCGGGGCACAGGTCAAATAATCTGGGTGCTGCACTCGCACATCAGGCTGCGGGACATATCGGGTGTCATCAGCTTCTGCAACGGGTCGCGTCAGAATTTGGTGAGACAGTTAATTTTGCGCGCGCTGGCGCGCAGGGTATGAATTACGTCGATAGGGTGGAGACAAACTGGGCCTTTCGCGTTGCCTTACCTGTCGGTTCTCATGTCCCCTTTCATTGCACGGCGAGCGGCAAGCTGTTCATGGCAAGCCTGCCAAAACAGCGACGCGATGCTCTGCTTTCAACCCTACAGCTTGACTATCTGACACCAAACACATTCACAGAAATGTCGCTTCTTGCCGACGAGCTAACAGCCATCCGGCGTCAGGGTTATAGTCTTGATCGAGAAGAATTCCATCAGGGCATGGTGGCCATCGCCGTTCCCGTAACAGACGCATCCGGCAAATTCTACGCTGCACTGGCTGTTCACGGTCCGATCCCGCGTTTCACTATTCAAGCGGGGTTTGGCAAGCTCGAGTTTTTACAGTCGTATGCAGCCCAGATTGGCAATGTGCTGTTTGGTGCGGAACACGCCACAAGCTAAGCAGCCTTTCTGTTCTCAGGCTGCCATACTGGCGTGCGAAGCCATCCATTTGTCCAGCACTGCCGCCTCAGTATCTGTCAAAACCAGACCCATTTTAGATCTCCGCCAGAGCACGTCCTCGGCTGTCATTGCCCATTCGCGGGTCATGAGCCACACCACTTCCCGCTCATACAGATTGCCGCCAAAATGTTTGCCCAGATCTTTAATGGTCTCAATACTGTCAAACATAGCAAAGCTATCAGTTCCGTAAGCGCGTATCAGCCGCGTCGCCCAAGCCGCATCCAGAAAGGGGTGAGATGCTCTCAACTTCTCCTGCAGCGCTTCAATGTCCTCAAGATTGAAATTACCACCCGGCAATGGCTCACCTGAAGACCATGAGCCTGTCATTGATGGGAAATAGGCGGCCAGCCTGCCCATCACATTTTCTGCTAGCTTTCGATAGGTTGTAATCTTGCCACCAAATACGTTGACCAACGGAGCTGTTCCAGACGGTGCCGTCTCAACCCGCCCTTCTGAGTCATCGCAGGTCAGCACATAATCACGTGTCGCAGCCGCCGCAGCCGCCGCGCCATCATCATATAAAGGCCTCACGCCTGCGTAGCTGGCAACAACATCCGCCTCTGTTACAGGCACACTGAAGAATCTGTTCACAGCTTGAAGCAGATAGGCCCGCTCTTCCTGTGAGCAACTAGCCGATGCCGGATCACCAAAATGATCGACGTCAGTCGTACCAATCAGCGTAAAATTCTGTTCGTAAGGTATCGCGAAGATAATCCTGCCATCTGACAGCTGCAAAAAATATGGTTGATCGTGATCGAAGAGACGCCGGGTAATAATGTGTGAGCCGCGAACCAGCCGGAGGCCGTGCTGATTGTCACGAACCATTTCACCAGAAAGTACCGCTTTGGCCCATGGACCTGCGGCATTCACGATGGCTCTCGCCATAATCTCCTGTGTCGCGCCATCCTGTCCCACGAATGTGACATGCCAGATTTCACCTTCACGTTTTGCAGAGACAAACCGTGTGCGCGTCAGGATTTTCGCACCATGTGCGCCAGCTGAACGAGCGTTCAGAATAACAAGCCGCGAATCTTCCACCCAGCAGTCTGAATATTCAAAGCCCCGCTTAAATCGTGCATCTAGCGGCGCTCCCGCAGCATGCGAACGAAGGTCTATGCCACGGCAGGCAGGCAGAATCTGCCGACCGCCAAGATGATCATAGATGAACAGACCAACACGGGTCAGCCAGGCAGGACGGCGACCAGCAAGGCCCGGAATCCAGGCCAGCATCCGGCCAAGCGACGAGCTGTCCTTTTCGATGCGCAGGTCAGGCGTGACCGGAAACACAAAGCGAAGCGGCCAGGAGATATGCGGCATCATTTTCAGAAGTGTTTCGCGCTCTATCAACGAGTCGCGAACCATTCCGAACTGAAAATATTCAAGGTATCGCAACCCACCATGAAACAGTTTGGTGGAGGCCGAAGATGTGGCCTGTGCCAGATCATCTTTTTCAACAAGTAGGACTGACAGCCCACGGCCTGCGGCGTCACGGGCAACGCCGCACCCATTCACACCGCCGCCGATCACAAATAGATCATAGATGTCCTGCTTTGATGTTGCGGCCATCCTGCCCTGCCCAAATCCGGTCGTAACCCGGCAGTGTCATAACACGAAGCTCGGGCGAGTAAAACATTCAGGAAGAGCCGCAACACTTTCAGCAACTACCCCTCAAGACAGTCAGCGACAGCATCGGCCAGGGTGGCCACAATCAGGTCATAACGCGTTTCAGCTTCACCTCGCTTTGCAGTCCCAAACGGAGCGGCCCTGACAGCGCGAACATTGCCTTCAAGGCTTGCAAGGAACCTGTCGGATTCATTTGGGGCGACAAGGATACAGACCTGCGATCCAGTGTCTGCCGCTTTATCAGCAACCAGATCAGCGATCGCCGCGAGCCGCGCTGGACCAGGCTCCGCTGCATCACTGGCTGAAACAGCGCCAATAGCCTGCAAGCCAAAATAGGCTTCGAAATACTGATAGGCGTCGTGATAGACCATGAAGGGTCTGTCTTTAACCGATGCCAGACGGGTGGCAAGCGGCGCCATGGCGGCGTCTATTTCGTCGGCACCTGCTGCTGCATTGGCCGCATAAAGATCAGAATGCACCGGATCGATGTCGGCAAGGGCCACAGCAATCGCAGACAGCCATGTCTTTGCATTCTCAGGATCAAGCCAGACATGTGGATCGTCCCCATCATGATGATGGCCGGCATGATCGTCATGTTTCGCATGCTCATCATGATGTTCATCATGTTCTTTGCCATGCTCGTCATGGTGCTCATCGTGATGGTCGTCATGTTCTTTGCCATGCTCGTCATGATGGTCGTCATGTTCCTTGCCATGCTCGTCATGATGGTCGTCATGATGCTCATCATGATCAAACACAGCATCTTCCCGGAAGGGCAGAATGCTGGTCTGCGGCAGTGCCATCAGCGCCATGCTTCGGCCATTGCTGGATAAAGATTCCACCGCTTCCTCCAGCCACGGACTCATATCGGGGCCGATCCAGACAATGAGATCAGCTTCCTGAATAGCTTTCGCCTGTGACGGGCGCAGTGACAAGGCATGCGCGGAATCACCAGTGTTAACGAGCCGCTGCGGTGTTTCCACCCCTTGCATGACGCGCGCAACCAACGCCTGCACTGGTGCGATGTCTGTCACCACCTGTGGCGCACCATCAGCCTTGGCAGCAGATGTGATCACCATAGTGGATGCCAATGCCACAAAACTGACTGCAAAACAGGTTCTTAGGATTGTGGGGGTGGTCAAAAACCAGGACATTGTGGCGTCTCCCATGGGGTGTTGTGGTGAGCAGACCCAGAAAAAGCGGTGCGTGTGATCAGGAATATACGTTATATTATAACGTATCACCTTGTTTGAAAAGGGCCAGGCGTGCTAAAGAGCGGAAATTCCGGCTCTGCGGTGAAACGCCAAGGGAATGATGAACATGTTGAATTCCGAGAAACATGCCAGCGGTCATGCCAAATCAGTGCTGGCAGGCGTCAAGAATGCCGTCGTTACAATTTCGGGTCAGCGCATCCTTCAGGACATCTCATTGGAGATCGAAGCCGAGGAAATTGTAACGATTGTCGGCCCGAACGGGTCGGGAAAGACAACGCTTCTTCGCCTTCTGATAGGTGCCATTGCGCCTGACCAGGGCGATATTGTGAGGTCGGCCGATCTTCGCATTGGGTATGTGCCGCAAAAGCTGCATATAGATCCTACCTTACCCATCACTGTTGCCAGGTTCCTGCAATTGCCGGTCTCTACACCGGCTGAGGTAGTTGCGCAGTCACTTGAAACGGCTGGTGTTGGCCATCTTGAGGCGCGCCAGATGGCAAATCTGTCAGGCGGTGAATTTCAGCGCGTGATGCTGGCCCGCGCCCTGCTGAATAATCCTCACCTTCTGATCTTGGATGAGGCCACTCAAGGCCTTGATCAGGCTGGCTCGGCAGCATTCTACAACCGGCTTGCCTTGGTACGGGACCAGCTTGGATGCGCGGTTCTGATGGTCAGCCATGAATTGCATGTGGTCATGGCGGCTTCCGACAGGGTGATTTGCCTGAATGGTCATGTCTGCTGTCAGGGGACACCGGAACATGTGTCCGCTGCGCCTGAATATCTGGAACTGTTTGGCCCCCAGGCTGCTGGCGCACTTGCGGTTTATCGTCATCAGCACGACCACCACCATCACCATGATTTAGATGGCGAATGTCTACCCCATGATCATGACCCCGGGGCAGCTCATGGGGCAGACCATGGGGCTTGATGATTTCTTCATTCGGGCAATTTTTGCCGGCCTCGGCCTTGCGCTCGCCACTGCTCCTCTTGGGTGTCTCGTTGTTTGGCGGCGCATGGCATTCTTTGGGGATGCCACGGCCCATGCTGCCATTCTTGGCGTTGCGCTGGCATTGGCCATAGATATGCCGATTTTTGCGGGCGCGCTGATCGTAGCGCTTGCCATGGCCATTCTGGTATCAAGCCTCGGTGGCCGTGGTTACGCGTCAGATACGCTACTAGGTGTTCTGGCACATTCGTCACTGGCCCTTGGCCTCGTCGCCGTATCTTTCATGACTGACATCCGGGTTGACCTGATCGGGTTTCTGTTTGGAGACATACTTGCCGTCACCAGACAGGACTTGCTTGTGATCTGGCTCGGCGGTGGTCTGGTTTCAGCTCTTGTATGGTGGCGCTGGTCGGCTGCCCTGACAGTAACGATCAGCCCAGACCTCGCACAGGCGGCGGGCCTCAACCCCAGAAGGGAAGCACTCCGGCTGAATCTTGCTCTGGCAGTTACTGTTGCTATCGCAATCAAGGTCGTGGGCGCCTTGCTAATCGCCGCCATGCTGGTCATTCCAGCAGCTGCGGCAAGACCCCTTGCCAGCACCCCAGAACGAATGGCCCTTATGGCCAGCGGGCTCAGCGTCATCGCCGTGATTGGCGGGTTAAATCTCGCCTTTACTCTCGACACGCCTGCGGGGCCAACAATTGTATCCTGCCTGACTGCAATGTTCCTCGCTTCATCATTGCTGTCGGCAAGCCGGCGTTAGCCATACACCTGCGGCATCGCTTCTCTGTTCGCACCAAAATCAAAAGGTTACAGTTCTGTGCTTCATTCAGGCAGGAGACACCCATGACGACGACGCCAGCAGCCGACGGCACACCTCAATTCCTAAACCTGTGGCCGACACAGTTCATGCGGGTACGACTGCCTGGCGCCGAGTCGGCAAATCCCGTTCTTTCTGGCGTGATCATGGAGCGGAATGCAGAGATCGACGACATGACAGTGGATTACACCGCTGACAATCTGTTCACGATGGATCATCCGGCGGTTCTGTGGCTCCGCCAGTGCTGCGACCGTGCAGTCTTGGATTATGTCACCCAGGCCGGTCTCCCCTATCAGCCAGAATGGAGCCTTCAGGGCTGGGGCAATGTGAATTTCCGCGGCGATTATCACAATC
>WTJS01000273.1 GCA_011524735.1 Alphaproteobacteria bacterium | reverse complement strand
TGGTGATATACAGACCAAGCCCGGTACCTCCGGTTTGACGGTTGCGGGATGTTTCTAAACGCCCAAATGGCCTGATCGCATCATCGCGGCGTTCCGCCGGTATGCCAGCACCATTGTCATCAAAAATGATCGTTATCTCGTCATTGCGGAAGCGCGCTGACACTTCAGTCTTGGTCGAATAGGCCAGTGCGTTTGAAATGATGTTCTCGAAAGCCCTGCGAATGGCCTTGCGGCGCAACGGGAAGACGGGAAGGGCTGCTGAAGGCGGTGTGAAGACGATATCAAAAACATGCGCGTTTCTGGTCTGTGTGATCATCCGATCAAGGAGGGCCTGTACGTCTGTATCCTCAGTTGGTTCCTCGCCTTCACCGGCAGCAAAGCTGAGATAGGCGTCAATCATTTCTTCCATTTCCGCCAGATCAGATCTGATCGCGTCGGAGTCATCATTGTTTTCCATCAGCGCCAACTGCAGACGGATGCGGGTAAGGGGGGTGCGCAGATCATGGCTGACACCGGCAAGCATTTCCGTGCGCTCGTTTAGCTGTCGCATGATCCGATGACGCATTGCCTGAAAGGCTCTGCCAGCAAGCCTGACTTCACGCGCGCCTTCCAGCCTGTAGTCTGGTGCCTGCCTTCCAAGGCCCAGAGCGCGCGCCGCGTTGGCTAGGCGCAGGATGGGTTGGACTTGACCGCGCAGAAATAATAGCGCGGTTGCAAATAACAGAATCGATGACCCAAGTGTCCAGCCAAAGAATGTCCAGCTTGTAGAGGAGAAAATACGCTTGCGGCTGGCGTAGATGCGGATCACCCCATTATCCAGTCGCAAGTCAACATAGATCAAGTTGGGGTCATCCGTCAGGTTGACATGCCAGTCCTGCGATATCCGCTTTGCGAGCTCTCGGCGGAGCATTTCCTCGGCATAGCTTTCTGGTGCGGACTGGTTCGAACCTGGCCAGGCCATACCTTCGTCAAACTGAATAGGAAAGGAAAAATACTGCCACCCCGTGTCCTGTATCAGTTCAATCGTCTTGTCATTTGGAGCGGGCCCCAGCCTGTCAGCAAGCAAGCTGATATCTGACGCAAGCTGACTGGCCATATGCCGGGTAACAGTATCCCAATGACGGTCATAGAAGATGAAAACCGTGATAACCTGCACCAGGATCATTGGTACCAGAATGATCGACAGCATCCTGCCAAAGAGTGTTTTGGGAAGATAATTACGTATCTGCATAAGGCGCTCTGGTTTGGCTGTCGGTGCGCAAAAGCCAGCCCTTGTTCCGGATGGTCTGCAGATAAACTGGGAAGCGCGGGTCAGGCTCGATCTTGGCGCGGAGCCGTGCAACCGCGACATCGATGGATCTGCCACGCATGCTGCTATCCATGGCGACGGCAATATCCTCGCGTGACAGCACTCTGTCAGGTTTCGCGGCAAAGCTTGCAAGAAGCTTCTGCTCTGCTGTTGTGATGTGGATACGGCCTGTCGGGTGCATTAGGATACCGGTATTCAGGTCAAAACTATATGGTCCAAAGGCAATGTTTGCCGCTTGTGTGGTGGGAGCAGTCGCTGATCGCGCAAGGATAGATTTGATTCTCAGAACCAGCTCGCGCGGTTCGAACGGCTTTGACATATAGTCATCAGCTCCTGTTTCCAACCCGGCAATGCGATGCTCTGTCTCTGACATCGCCGTCAGAAACAGCGCGGGTACCGGATTTGATTTTCTCAGGTCACTCAGAAACTCAAGCCCGGTCTCGCCTGGCATCATAATGTCGACGATCAGAAGGTCGAATGAGATGCCTTCCAGGATGCGCCGCGCATCAACTGCTGACCCCACATCCGTGACACGAAACCCACTTTCTTCTAGAAAGCGGCGCAGCAGAAGGCGCAGCCGTTCATCGTCATCAATGACAAGGATGTGTTGGGATTCAGCGGTCATGCGCTGATCTGCGTGTGCGGCTGAATGCCGTCACCTGGTCGCGAGTATCCGTGTCCAGAAGACCTTCCAGGACTTTGTGAAATCCTTCTACGGCAGCCATGCCAGCCTCGCGATAAGCTTTGGCAAAGCGGCGTCCCTGCACATTTGTCAGACGTTCTTCAAGAGCCGTGCCCGTATCTGTCAGATAAAGAAGACGCTGGCGCCGGTCTTCTGGACCGGTTTTCTGAACAACATGTCCGGTATCTACCAGTGCGGACAGGACGCGGGACAGACTTTGCTTGGTGATGTTCAGGATCGACAGAAGTTCGCTCACCGTGATGCCAGGGTTCCGGCCAATGAAATAAATGGCCCGATGATGGGCGCGCCCCATATTTTGTTCGGCCAGAATAGAGTCAGCTTCGCCAGTGAAATCACGATAGGCAAAGAACATCATTTCAATGCCCCGCCTAAGTTCCTCTTCGCGGAGAAAAAGAGCCTTGCCGATTGGTTTTATGTCAGCCATGTTGACCAATAATCAAATGCAGTGATACCGTTCTGCATACCTATCATATTACGTCCGAATTGGAACTAAGTTTCCGCTGTGGGACAGATTTTTGGAAGTGGCTTTTTCGCCGGTGACTGGCGGTGAAGCAGGAGGATTGAAATGGCGCTAATTCCGTTTGATGATCGCGACGGAAGCATCTGGCTGAATGGTGAGCTACTGCCATGGCGAGATGCCAAAACTCACACGCTGAGCCACGGGCTGCATTACGCAAGTCTGGTGTTTGAGGGCGAGCGTGTCTATTCCGGAAATATCTTCAAGGGTCGCGAACACACTGAACGGCTTCGCAATTCCTGCAAGCTGATGGATTTCGATATTCCCATCAGTGACGATGAGGTTGATGCTGCCAAAGAGGCTGTACTTGCGGCCAACGGTATCACTGATGGCTATGTCCGGGCGTTTTGCTGGCGGGGGTCTGAAATGATGGCGGTGTCTGCGCAGCAGACAAAGACACATGTGGCTATCGCTGCTTGGGAATGGCCAAGTTATTTCGATCCAGAGACCAAGATGAAGGGCATTACTCTGGACATTGCTGACTGGAAGCGTCCCTCTCCAGAGTCGGCCCCTGTGCATGCTAAAGCGGCGGGTCTTTACATGATCTGCACGCTGTCCAAGCATTCTGCTGAGAAAAAGGGTTTTCAGGATGCACTGATGTTGGACTACCGTGGCTATATCGCCGAAGCAACCGGGGCCAATGTGTTCTTCCTTGACCAGGAAGGAACGCTCCATACACCATTGGCTGACTGTTTCCTGGACGGAATTACACGGCGCACTGTTATTGCGCTGGCGGAGTCGATGCAGATCAAAGTCGTCCAGCGTCACATCAAGCCAGAAGAAATGGCAGGCATGACGGAATGCTTCCTGACGGGCACCGCCGCTGAGGTCACCCCAGTGTCACAAATTGGTGACTACAGCTTCACTCCGGGCGAGGTCAGCCGCCAGCTTGTAAATGGATATGAAGAACTGGTTCGCGGTCGTCTGACAATCTGATCAACGGGATAGACGCCGCTGCGAGTGATCAGGACGTCCAGCGGTCGCGGGCGTCCGTATCGCTTTGCCGCGCGTCGACCCAGCTTTTGGTGCCGCCGCGTTCTTCGGCTTTCCAAAACGGGGCGTCTGTCTTTAGAAAATCCATAATGAAATTCGCGGCATCGAAAGATGCTTGCCGGTGCGCTGATGCCACCGCAACCAGAACGATCTGGTCGCCTGCTTCCAAACGACCGACGCGGTGTATGATGGTGACATTCTCAAGCGGCCAACGGTCTCGCGCCTCGGCTTCGATCCGTTCCAGTTCCTGTTCAGTCATCCCGGGGTAATGTTCCAGCGTCATCGCTGTCACGCCATTGTCACTGCTTAGCCCGCGGACAGTGCCAACAAACAACGTGATGGCGCCAACGCTGTCAGCCTGAAGTGCCCGGCTTTCTGCGCCAACGTCAAAGTCTTCCGTCTGTACACGAACCCCCACAGCTCAGCCCCCTGTGACCGGCGGGAAAAAGGCAACCTCGTCCCCTACATTTACGGCAGTGTCGAGATCTCCATAGGCGCGATTCACCGCAACGCGGACAGCTTGCATGTTCTTTAGCGCCAATGCGTGTCCATCTGACATGGCGACCAGATGTGGCACCAGCTCTCCCACAGAGGTGACGTCTGTCGGAAGGGCCACTGTTTCCATATCAGCGCCAGTATGTTCGCGCATCCAGGCGAAATAGCGAACGGTGATGTTACTCATAGACCTGTCTCTCTAAACGGAATGAACCTCAGCCAGTCTCCGACAGCGACACCCTCATTATCAACCGGAATCTCGACCAGACCATGCGCTCCGGTCAGCGACGAAAGGACGCCGGCACCCTTTCGGCCATGGAGCTGCATGACAGGCAGCCCATCCTCCCCATCCTCAATCCGGACACGAAGATATTCCGTACGACCTGCAGATTTACGGTGAGCAAAGCCGCTCTTCACCGGGAGCTTCATAATCTGTCTTGGTGTGGCACCGATCATATGGCTGAGCACGGGTGCGGCTGCAAGGCGGAAGCAAACATAGGCTGCGACCGGATTGCCAGGGAGGCACAGGACAGGCTTGCCGCCCTTACCATTGCGCAGAATGCCGCCCGACATCGGCCGGCCTGGCTTGATGGCCAGACGCCAGAAAACGGGGTCGACGTTGTTGTCCGCCATCGCTGACTGGGTGTGGTCCTCATCTCCGTCCGACGCTCCACCTGAGGACAGCACAGCATCGCAGTCCGCAAGGGCGCGGCTATACGCATCTGTCAGCGCCGCCCGACTGTCGCCAACAATGCCATAATCAACAACCTCATGCCCGTCCCCTTCCAGCATGGTTGTCAGCATGGGTCGGTTGCTGTCATGGAGGTGCCCTGGCGCTAGATTGTGCCCGGTTTCTACTACCTCATCTCCCATCGACATCAGTCCGACCCTGAGCCGCCTTGTAACGGAGAGAGTTGCAAAGCCAGCAGCGGCGGCAATGCCGATATCGGCAGTGCCAAGGCGAGTGCCAGCAGCAATAATGGTTTCACCACGCTGCAGATTTTCACCAGCTGGTCTGTTGTTGGCGCCGGATTTTAACTTCTGTGTCAGGGTGACTGTGCTCGTCTGTTCGTCAAACTGACAGAATTCATGCATAGCAACGACGTCGGCACCATCCGGCATTACACCACCAGTGAAGATTCTGACAGCCTGGCCATCACCAACAGTCTCATTGAACGGGTGGCCGGCCGCAGCGCGTCCAATCACGCGAAAGGCAAAGTCGGGATTCGCCTCAAGGAAAGCGGCTTTCACAGCATATCCATCCACGGCAGCATTATTTGTCGCGGGGAGATCGGCGGTCGCCGTCAGGCTGCTGGTCAGTATGCGGCCAACGCAAGCCTTCAGGGGAAGCGTCTCTGATTCCTGCTGCCGGGCTACGCCGTCGCACAGCATTCTGACCGCCTCTTCTGGGGACAGACTTCCGCGATAGAGGCGGGCACTGTCGCTCATGAAGCTGCTGCGATGTCTTCGCGACCAGCCATTCTGCAGATGAACGCGGCAATAGCGGGTACGTCGTTCAGATCAAGCGTTAGGGGGGCCGGTGTGGGTAGGGCGTCGGGTGCGTCAGTGGCAACTGCTGCAATCAGGGGATCGTCTGGAAAGAGGGGGCTTTTGCCTGTTTCTGTCCGGAAAATTTCCACCTTTGGGATTGGTTCACGCTTATATCCTTCGACGATGACAATGTCCGCCGGGGCAAGTGCGGACAGCAAATCAGCAAGCGTACTTTCTCCCTGGTCGCGGTTTTCGGTAAACACAACAGACCGTGCCCGTGATGAGACAATGACCTGCCGCGCCCCGGCTGCGCGATGCCGGTAACTATCCTTGCCAGGCTTGTCAGCGTCGAACATGTGATGGGCATGTTTGATGGTGGCGATGTCGAGCCCGGTCGCAGTCAAATGCGCTATCAGTTTTTCGGCCAGCGTTGTCTTTCCGCTTCCTGACCATCCGGCAAGCCCGACGACAAAGCCATGGCGTTCAATGGCGGTGGTGAGGGCGGCGTCCATCTCAACTGTTTCCGACATGATCGACCGCTCCACGAAAATACTGGATGCCCGTCTGGGCTGTGA
>WTJS01000250.1 GCA_011524735.1 Alphaproteobacteria bacterium | reverse complement strand
AGGCATTGGCGAGAAACTATCTGCGCCAGAACCAGCACCGCAGGGCCATATCCTGCTGGCCAGGCCAGATGTCATGCTGTCCACTCCAGCAGTATTCAAAGCCTTTGCTAACAGCAATCGGCCATTTTCAGAACCTGATGCTTCGAAAAACGGACCGGGACACTTTCTGAAAGGTCAGAATGACCTGCAGGAAGCCGCCATATCGATCTGTCCCGAAATTGGAGACCTGCTTGGAACCATGAAAAGGCTTGCAGAGATGAATGGTGATGACTGGGAAATCGTCAGAATGTCAGGAAGTGGAAGCGCCTGTTTCGCCATTTTTCACCAGCCACAGGCATGCAAGACAGCTGCCGCGCAACTCACAGCGCTGGGATATTGGGCCGTTGCCACCACGTTCTAACAGGGTATCCCTGTCACGCTCCAGGAAGACGGCAAATTCACCCGACCAGACGGTCTGAAAGACTTAGGAAAACAATTTATGGCAGCGAGAGGTGATCGGGCTTGATAACACCAATTTTGGTCGCTACATTGCCCCGACTCTCAAGCCGAGACGCAATTGGGGCGTAGCCAAGTGGTAAGGCATCGGTTTTTGGTATCGTGTATCGTAGGTTCGAATCCTACCGCCCCAGCCATCTCCTTCTGACCTCTCAATGAGAGGTATTTGCTCTCCAGATTCAATATGTCGAAGGCATAGCGTCACGCTCTATGGCGGCCTGGCGCGCCCTTAATCATGGCGTGTGGTGAATGCTGTTTGTTGGTTTGAGAAACAACAGACAGGCAAACAAAGCCGTAAAGGCAAGCGACATACCGATCATCACTGCCATGAACAGATCACCCCCCAGGGCGAATAACGCGCCGCCAAACCCAGGTCCAAGCGCAAACCCTGCAATGCGCGGCGCAGCGACCCAGCCTTTAGCGCGTCCATATATTTCCTGCCGGAAATAAAGATTGGTGATAAAGCCGAAGGATACTGTCAGAACACCATGCCCCATACCAAAAAGCGCCATGGCCACTACCGCCATCGCAAGCTGATCGGTCTGTGCCAGGATGAGAGACAGAGGAACGATGCCACTTGCGACCAGTCCCGTGACACGGGCGTCAAAATAGCTGCCAAGTTTCATTTCCAGAATACGACCCACAGTCTGAAACGGACCATAGGAGCTTGCCAGCAACACGGCGATTGAAAGGCTTTCAAATTTGAGCTGAAACCAACCAATCCAAAGCAGCGAAGTGGCTGCGAACATGAGATATTCCAGTCCGCCTGAGGCACCAAGAACGAGAAGCGCCTTTTTTTCTGATGATTGCAGCAGCGACCATTTGAACGGAGCCAATTCAGTCTGGCCGGCCAGCCGTGGTGTGTCATTTTTGCCAGCCAGAACAGCCATCAAAACACTGCATCCCAGCAAAATCATGGAAATCACAAGGCAGGTCGCCAGCAACCCGAAGGCGGCAAGAAGCGGATGGATCGCCACCCATGTCAGTGAGCTGGCAACCCCGCCATAAAATGTAATGATCGAGATGTTTCGCCGAGACTGCCATTCATCCATCTGCACCGCAGCGCTAAACGCCATTTCATAGGTCGACATCGACAGGCCAATGCCAATCATAAAGAAACAGATGGCAAGCCCCAGATAGGGGATAGCACCGTCCAGCGTAACCAGACCGAGGCTGGCAATGCCAACCGCGCCAATGATGAAACCAAGCCGCATAACCTTGACGGCCCCAAACCTGTCTGCCCAGCCACCAATGATCGGCATTACCAATGACTGAAGCACCAGCGCCAGACTGAGGATCGTAAGAATGGCTGTTTCTGAATGTCCAGAAACCACTGCCAGCGGCTCCTTTAAAACAGCCATTGCATAAAACATCAGGCCATAAGAAAGGATCTGGCTGATCCCAAGCGCGTGAACAGGGACTGGCCTTGCTTGCCGGCGCGGCTCAGCTACAGATTTAACAGAAGAGCCGTTGGCCATGGCAGATGTCATATTCTCAAAAGGAAGGATTGAAGACGTCAGCACCGAAAATCATTGGTGCCAGCATGAACCGTGTAATCACGGCACCGAGCAGAGCGAATAACCAAGCGCGTTGGTGGTAATAATGTTCGTCGTCGTTATACGTTTGACCTTCTGCCGAAGCCGGTAAATATGTGTTTCCACCGTGTGCGTGCTCAACCCGTTCTGGAACCCCCAGACTTCGGCCAGAAGCTCTTCTTTTGGCACGCAGTTAGGATAGGCACGGTAAAGATATTTAAGGATCGTTGACTCCTTCTCTGTAAGAATGACCTTACGCGCATCGTCAGGCGATTTCAGAAGCTTGTTGGCAGGCACAAAACTGAGACCACCTATGGAAAACCGTGCTGTATCGGAGGCTTTATGCTGCCAAAGCTGGGATTTAACGCGGGCCAGAAGTTCACCCATTCGCATGGGTTTGATCACATAATCATTCGCCCCAGCCTCGAGGCTGGAAATGATATCATCTTCAGCATTCTGACCAGTTAGCATGATGATAGGTTTGGCAAAGCCTCTCTCCCGAAGTTTGCGGCAGATTTCAATTCCATTACCGTCGGGAAGTCGGATATCCAGAATGACAAGGTCTGGATTACTGTCATCAATTCTGGCAAACGCCTCAATCAAACTCTCTGCTTCAAAAACATCCTGAAACCCCTCAGCAGTGAATTGTTCCCTTAGGGTCGCCCGAAGGAAGGGATCATCATCAATCACAAGAAGCCTGCCAGTGGGCGTGCTATCCCAGACAGTGCCTGTGTCCAGTCCTTGCAATTTCATCGACCACTCCATAAAACGAGCCTAGATTACAGTTTCTGATTTCAGGGTAACCTGAAACAAGGTCTGAGAAAAAGCCCCGGGTTTTTCGAGTCTTGTCACATTTCATTTGAAGCTCGCGGACTGGTTAAACCGCTTTTATTACGCATGAACAGAGCAGCAAGAGCAACATGATGAATGATATCAGAGGAAGCCGCGCTTATCTGAACACTGACCGCGTTTGCCAGGAACTACGGCGCGGCGGAACGGTGATGCTCCGTCTTGGCAATGGGGCGGCGTGTCTTTTGCGTGCAGCGGAACTTTCGCGTGTGCATGACCGCGACAATCTGCAGGCTCTGGCCGGTTCTGCTGCTTTGCTGGTACTGACCCAGACCCGCATGGAAAGTCTTGGGCGTCCGCTTGGTGAAGAATGCTGCAGCGCCAGCATGCCGGCGCACCAGCTGGATTATGACAGATTGACCGCGCTTGCCATTGATCAGCCTTCCGCCTCTATTCTTGACGACTCCCTATCAATCATGGCCGAGCGGCGCGGATCTCTAGCAGACTATGCCACCCGTCTTTTGCGTGTTGCGAAACTGCTTCCTGCTGCCCTTGTCGCCAGACTGCCAAGCCGTGATGCGGCACTTCACAACCGGCTTGGCCAGGACCAGCAATTGATGGTGATCAACGCCCGTGACATTGACCAATATCTTGAAAGCGCTGCACAGAGCCTGCGGATTTCCGCGCGCGCGAAGGTCCCCCTCAAAGTTGCCGAGGATGCAGAAGTGGTTATGTTCCGGGCCGAGCTTGGCGGAGAAGAACATTTCGCTGTCATCATTGGCGATGTGAAAGCTGGCGATACACCTCTTGTCAGACTGCACTCGCAATGCATTACCGGAGATGTTCTAGGGAGCCTGAAATGTGATTGCGGCGATCAGCTTCAGGGCGCACTGCATCTCATGGCCGAACATGGTGGTGGCATTCTGATTTATCTGGCACAGGAGGGTCGTGATATCGGCCTTCTGAATAAAATGCGGGCCTATGCCTTTCAGGATCAGGGTCTTGATACCGTTGATGCCAATCACGCTTTGGGGTTCGAAACTGACGAGAGATATTTCAAGCCTGCCTGCCGTATTCTCGAGGAGCTTGGCATTTCAAGCCTGCGTCTGATCACCAATAATCCAGAAAAAATTACACAGCTGGAGCAGAACGGATTTTCCGTCACCGAACGCGTCCCCATGAATCTGCCAAGCAATGATCACAATCGTCGGTACCTTGAGACAAAACGTGACCGCACAGGCCATTTTATAACTGAAGACTGAATAAGTGATTGGTAACGTTCTGCGTGGCCATTTTACCCTGTTGGGTTAGCTGTCACGCGTTCCAAAGATAGCAGAGCCAACACGAACGGATGTGGCGCCAAACCGGATGGCCTCTTCAAAATCTCCGCTCATACCCATCGACAGATGAGCCAGCCCGTTCCGTTCCGCAATGGTGCGCAGCAGGGCAAAATGCATCGCTGGCTCTTCATCCTGAGGCGGAATGCACATCAATCCGACAATATTCAACCTGCAGTCGTCCCGGCAGAACGCGATAAATTCATCCACTTCGTCTGGCAACACACCTGACTTTTGCGGCTCTTCACCCGTGTTGACCTGAACATAGCAATCCAGATGTCGGTTCTGGCGCTGCATTTCGGTGGCCAGCGCTCGGGCCAGTTTTGGCCGGTCAACAACTTCAATCACGTCAAATAAGGCTACCGCTTCAGCAGACTTATTCGTCTGCAACGGACCAATCAAATGCAAAACAAGGTCATCATATTGCTCGCGGCGCACTTGCCAGCGGTGCTGGGCTTCCTGAACACGGTTTTCGCCAAAGACACGATGTCCCGCGGCAAGTCCCGCATCAATCCGATCATCCGGCTGACGCTTGCTAACAGCAACAAGGGTGGGTCTCGCAGCTGTCGGCGCGGCGGCCAGCGGAAGCAGGTCGGCCTGTGCGGCCGTGATCAGCTGTTCGATTTCGGCAAGATTTGCCGCGACATCCGGTGTCTGAGTGGCGGTCACTATGTTTCCCCTGACAACTGTCTTCAAGCGCTGATGGAAACCCCAACAGCCTAAAGGCTGGTTCAAATGAGAAGTATGAATTTCAGCGGCTTAAGGCAAGACCCTCTCTGAAACACAACAGCCTGTTGCAAAAATGTCACGGCCACAGACAAAGTTGCATCAAACACTCCTAAAGAAATTGTTAATGAAGAAAAAACTAATAAAGTACCCCTGCGGTCAATGGTGGCCGTGTTTCTCTAGAGGGAGATTTCAACATGCGTAAGGTTCTTCTTGCGACTACTGCCCTGGTTGCCATGGGCGGTGTTTCGGCAGCTTCTGCCGACATTTCTGTTTCCGGCGGCCATGAGCTCAAGTACCAGACTTGGGGCGGCGCGGCAGCAGGTGCAGCTGACAACAGCAACAGCATCAGCAGCTCTACTTCATACAAGATCAGCGCTTCTTCTGTAGCTGACAACGGCATGTCCATGACCGGTTACACCGCTCAGGACGGTTCGTCAGGTGCATTTGACGACTATGGCTTCACCATTTCTGATGATTGGGGCACCATCGGCGTCAAGGGTTCTGAGTCCGGCGACAAGTTCGAGACCAACACCGACATCACAGACGATGAAGGCTACAACGGCGCAACCGCCACTCTGGACCACCACCCAACTGATTCATCAGTTTCAGGTTCGGACGTATCCTATCTGTCACCTGACATGAACGGCTTCCAGTTCTCTGTTGGCCTCGCCGACACAGGCAAGAAAGCTGACCGCACTGCCTATGGTGCTCAGTACAAGACCTCTGCTGGCGACGCTTCGATCACCATCAAGTATGCTGCTGACTCCACTGGCGACTCCGCTTCGGGTGCCGGCGACAAGTCGTCCGCTTCGTCGATGGGTCTGGTCGTTGCTTCCGGCAACCTGACACTGACTGTTGCTCAGAACGACACCAACGTTGACAACGATGCCGAGCAGTACACTGCTGGTTCGGTGGCAGTCGCCTACAAGGTCTCCGACGTACTGACCGTCGAAGCTTACACAGGTGAAACAGAAGACGACAAAGATGCCGGCTTCGAATTCAAGGACACCGGTTATGGTCTGACCTACACCGTTGTTTCTGGCCTGACTGCTTCCGTAACTCACAACTCGTGGGATTGGAAAGACACAGGTTCAGCTGCCGACAGCGGCACAAACACTGCTGTAGCTCTTAACCTCTCTTTCTAATAAGAGATAACTAGAGTATTTTGAGGGGGCCGAGAAATCGGCCCTCTCTTTTTTTTGGGCCAAATAGAATG
>WTJS01000205.1 GCA_011524735.1 Alphaproteobacteria bacterium | reverse complement strand
GCGTTGAGGCACGGCCTCCTTTTCTGGACCGTGATCTTGTCAATCTCGTCATGAGCATGCCGGCAGAGCTCCGCACATCTCGACGTAGTCTGAAAGGTGTTTTGCGCGAAGTGGCGGCCCCTTTCTTGGGGGATGACATCCTACATGCGCCCAAAAGGGGCTTTGTCGTTCCGATGAAGCAATGGCTTGCGGGTGAGCTCAAGCCCGTTGTCACCTTTCTGTTGGCTGAGGACAGGCTGGCTCGGCAAGGGATTTTCAAAAAGAACCTAGGTGAAAAAGTTTACATGCCGTTTCTGAACGGTCGTAACCTCAATCCAGTATTGATCTGGAGTCTTGTGATGTTTCAAATTTGGCATCTTCTCTATGTAGAAAACAAAGCGTCGAGCGGAGACCTTGAAATTAACGAGATGGTGGGCTGAGGCGCAGCATAATGAAGGTAAGCCTTGTATCTTATGATGACGGCGCAAGCGGCTCGGGGAAGTCAGCTTCCAAGCTTCAGGATGCACTTCACCGGATCAATGTCGACAGCAGCATGTATGTCGCCATGAAATCTAGGCCGGGTTTGGAAACAAGGCTGATGACATCTACCTTTGGTCGCTTGCGGTTGCGTCTCCTGCAAGAGGCTGAAGCAAGGATTTGTACTGCACTGCACCCTCATCAACGAAGCTTCGACGGAAACAAGCATTCACTTGGTCTGTTTGGTGCCGGAGTGGTCTCGGCTCTGAACTCAGATGACTCCGACATCGTTCAGCTGATGTTTGTGAACGGAGTATTGTCAATTGCTGACATTGCCCGCATCCGCAAGCCGATTGTCTGGAGACTTTCAGACATGTGGGCATTTTCCGGCACTGGACATTATGACTTCGGTGATGGCGCAAGTGACTGGAAGACTGGTTATAGAACGTCACGTGCTGCAGATCATTGGTTGGCAAACTTGATTGATCTAGACAGGCGTGTCTGGAAGCGGAAAGCCCGTCTGTGGCGTGAACCGATTCATATAGTGTGCCCGAGCCAGTGGCTGGCAGACTGCGTGCAGACAAGCGCACTGATGAAATCCTGGCCAGTCCACGTCATTCCCACATCAATTGATACCAGTCTGTTCCGGCCGATCCCCAAAATGACGGCACGCCGCTTGCTCGGTCTGAAACTGGATGCGCCCTACATCCTCTACTCTGCACTTGGCGGCACGTCCGACAAAAGAAAAGGGGGCGATCTGTTCATCGAGGCAGTGAAGGGTCTTGTACACTCCATCCCTGACCTCAATCTGATGTTTGTTGGTGACCAACGATCGGCAGTGATCGGCGGCTTTCTGGAAGATAGTGTTTATGAAGCAGGGGTCCTGAATGATCCCTTGACACTGGCATTGCATTACAGCGCTGCAGACTTAACCGTCATCCCGTCTCGGCAGGATAACTTGCCGCAGGTGGGGGTGGAGGCGCAAAGCTGTGGCTGCCCAGTGGTGGCGTTTGATGTGTCCGGTCTTTCTGAACTGATTGACAATGGAAAGACCGGGGCGTTAGCCAACCCCTTCGACTGTGCAGACCTTCGCAGAGCCATGGGGTGGTGTCTTGCTGACCCAGCCCGGCTAAAACATCTAGGTAAAGCTGCAAGGAAACGTGCACAGAACAAATTCGACCGTCAGATCGTGGCTACTAGCTACAGGTCTCTCTATGAGCACGTTTTGAGTGGCAATCGTACCGCGAAGATATCCTAGTCCCATGGTCGACGAGTCATTCAAACCGCACACGTCACGTCAAACCTTGGCGTTTTTTCTGCTGTTGAGCATGCCCATGATTGTGCTGGCCATGGCCCAGTCCGAGTTCCTGTCCCTTGGTGATACTTTTGGTGCTGAATTGTCGAAAATTATTCGGCGGGTAGGAGTTGGATGTCTCGGTGTGCTTGCTGTCTGGACGACGTGCCGCACGATAAATTTAAAAGTTGACCCTGTTCGATTAACATATATCGCTGTTTTTACTGTTATTTCTTTGATGCTAGTGGCGACGGCAAGCCTGTCGTTTGTTGATCTGTTGATCAATGCGGCTTTCTTAGTTGTTTTTTGGCAGATTGTGGATGGGGCAAAATACAGGGTGGCTACAAAATGGATGATGTTGGTTATCATTTTTCTTTCCACTTTGACCCAAAGTCTGATTGTTCTCGACGTGAATGAGTGGATCGAACTTCAGCATCGACTGGTCAGTGGTGAACCTGATCCTGTGACTATGTTTGTTCCAAGCAAGGACTGTTATCACTTCATCGGCTGCTTGAATAACGACGGTGCTATAAACTTTCTTGGAACCGCCAGATTTCAGGGATACGCCTATGAACCGCTACATTGGGCTATGTATCTGATTGTGGGGCTTGTCCTTTCGATCGGCCTCTGGGACGAAGGTCCAAACAAGCTCACTAAGACTATTTTATTGGTTGTTGTCGGCGTATTGACCTTCTTCCTGTTTGCCGCAAATTCTCTAGCGGCAGCGCTTGTGATGATGTTTGGAATTGCGCTGACTATAGTTGGGTGTGGAATGCGGTTGATCCTGAGCTTTGGAATGCATCGACGTCATTCAATCATCTTTGCGGCGATTGGGATTTTCCCCTTGGTTTTGCTTCCTGCATTTATCATAGGCTTCGAGTCCCTGTTCTTTGAAATTGTTGTGAAAAACAGTGGTTCTGACACTGGCAATTGGGGATCAAAGCTTGCCTTCCTAAAGCTGGATGTAGGAGAGTTTTTCAGGTGGGTTCCTCTAGCGCAACCATATGGTTTTGCTGGACACAATACATTGCTGCAGAACCAGCTGGTTTTTGGGGCTGCGGTAACAGCCCTGACTCTGCTCTTTTTGTTCCAGTTTTCACATCATGCCGCTGTTGACCATGTGTCTTTGCTTTGGTTTGCGGAATTCAGTTTGGTGGTTGCGCTGATCTTGTTTGGTATTCATTCGATGATCGTTGGTCCTGTCGGCATATTTCTTGTTCTGGACCTGATCTGGCGGGGATCGGCATCCAGGGGTGAAGTGGTCTCTCGTGATGTTTGATCAATCAGAGGACCTAAAAGACGTCCGGTGCGTTGTTGTGACAAACAACAATTTTGCAGCGGCATCTGGTGGTGGCGTGCTGCTCCGCACACTGTTTTCGGAATTTGATCAAACTGAAATACTCAATATTCACTATGATGAGTTTCCTTCTGGCCAAATGAACTCAGGGCCTTTGCGATATCGCGCTATGGTCCAGAAATGGCCGGTCGCCTGGCTTGAATTGTGTTTCAAGTTCATGTCCTATTTTCTGCGTAGCGCTCTGGCGCTACGGCCTGTTTCGCGCGCGGACCTGATCCACATTTATATGAGTTCTGTGTGGCCTCCGCATCGTGAAATTGCTGGTCTGTGCGATAGGGGACTCTCGCCTTCAGTTATTTATTGCTGGCCCGGTGACCAGGTCACAGTGAGGTTTGTTGAGGCTTTGCGGAAGACCTTTGATGCCAGGGTCATCTTGCATTTCATGGACAACCATATTGATTTTGAGCTCATTAAGGCTGTGGATAAGGTGGTGCAACCGGCCTTCGTGGCCGACGTCCATACACTTGCCAAGACCGCCTCGTGCCTGATGGCGATTAGCAACAGCATGGCGTACCGATTCACGTCCTTGTTCGGTAGGCCTTTTTCCGTATTCAATGCACCGATTGATCTTGCTGAATTCAAAGTGCCAGAGAACAGCGGCAAGCTAGCTGACTTTAGATTGGCCTATATCGGCACTCTTGGTGGACGACAGACAGAGTCGTTCCTGTCTGTTGTGACCGCCATTCAGGGCCTTTGGGGTGACGGGCTGCCAATTAGTCTGGATGCGTATCTTGGTGATGACGACCTGCAACGGATTCAGTCTCGTTTGAGCAACGTTCGAGGGGTTAAACTGTTTCCACACCCCACATTCCGGGACATGCCAGCGCTACTGTCCGAATGTGATGCGCTCCTGATGGTCTATGATTTCAGCAAAAGTGCCCGCGATCACTTTAGGTTCAGCTTCCCGGCCAAGGCGCCACTTTATATGGCATCAAAACGTCCAATTTTTGCAGTCGGTCCGGCTGACATCGAACCGATGGCGTTTCTCTCCCGCCATGATTGCGCCTGTGTCTGTAACTCGGCTGAACCTCATTCCATTGCTGGCCAATTAAAGCACTTCACAACTCATGAGGATCTTCGCAGTAGCTTGGTTGCAAAGGCATTCGAAGTTTGCGAAAGCGATCATGACCGCGTAGAACAAAGCAACAGGTTCAAGCGGGCCTTCAATTAATGGTTTTGTCTTAA
This sequence comes from Alphaproteobacteria bacterium, assembly GCA_011524735.1. Taxonomy (GTDB): domain Bacteria; phylum Pseudomonadota; class Alphaproteobacteria; order Puniceispirillales; family Puniceispirillaceae; genus UBA8309. The sequence continues at coordinate 1,818 of WTJS01000205.1, read as the reverse complement.
ACGCAACATCAGAAATTTCATGGGACGTGTGTGATGCAGCAGCACATTGATAGCTTTTTGCAAACGATACCTTTAGAGCTGCATGGCCATAGGAAGAAAGTTTGTTTCTTTGTTGATAGCATTGAAGCGATGAGGCAGTCCAAGGGTGGTGGTGCTGAAAAGGTTACAGTCCTGGAAGTGGGCTGCAGCAATGGTGTCACCGTGGCCATGCCGCTGGCCAAAATTGGTTATTCTGTCAAAGGCATTGATCTTCATCAGCCCTCTATAGACGCTGCTAACGCGGCTGCGGTTGACCTGCCCGCGGTGTTTGAATGTGTCCTTCTTGAGGATCTTGGTGAGCAGGAGTTGTTCGACGTTGTGATACTGTCAGATGTTCTTGAGCATGTCCCTGACCCACACCAGCTGTGTTCCCAAGCAGCGGCTAGACTGAAGCCGAATGGTATTCTGCTTATAAGTATTCCAAACGGGTTTGGCTTATACGAGATCGAAAAATTTATTGTTAAATGGTCGGGTATTGGCATTTTGATGTCGATGCTCCGTGCCATATTAAGGCGTCGTGAACGCGGCCTTTTTGATGACGCCTATAATCATGATTCTCCGCATATTCAGTTTTTTTCAAGGCCTGCTATTGCAAGGGTGATCGCTGCTGGGGGACTTGATGTCACAAGAGCCCAGAACGGATGCCTTCTTGGGGGAGACGTGACGATGGCGACGCTTGGTCGATCCAGGGCGATCATTGAATTCACGCTGCGTCTGGCGAATATGCTGCCTGCTTGGGCCGTCTCAACATGGTATTTCGAATGCCGTGCTGACGCCGAGAGTCGCTGAGACATTTTAATAATTTGATGAATATAAACAAGGACATGATATGAAGCAGGTGTTTTTGCGCGGAGGACGGGGAGTGGTAGAAGATGTTCCGGCCCCGGTTGTCGGCGATAACTCCGTTCTGGTTCAGGTTGCCTATTCATGTGTCAGCGCAGGAACCGAGGGTGCCAGCCTGAAGAACTCCGGAAAGAGTCTGGTTCGCCGTGCTATTGAACAACCAGAGAATGTGAAGCGGGTGGTGGATTCTGTTAAGCGCGCTGGCATCAACAGCACGCTTGGGCGAGTGCGTGGTCAACTGAAGAAAGGTGTGGCGAGCGGTTATTCAGCGGCTGGCACTGTGATTGAAGTTGGCAAGAATGTCTCTCGCTTTAAGGTCGGCGACCGTGTGGCCTGTGCCGGATCCGGAATAGCTTTCCATGCCGAATTTATCGATGTGCCAAGCAACCTCGTTGCACCAGTTCCGAATGGGCTTGACCTGAAGCTAGCGTCTACCGTCACCCTCGGTGCGATTGCAATGCAAGGTGTGCGCCGCGCCAATCCGACGCTTGGTGAGACGTTTCTGGTAATAGGACTCGGCACGCTCGGCCTTATCATTGTGCAGCTCTTAAAGGCAGCTGGCTGCCGCGTCATTGGCATGGATATCGATGCGAACAGACTGGCGGCTGGAAAACAGTATGGTGTGGATCTTTGCGTCGACCCGGCAAGAGGTGAAGACGAGACTGAAATTGATAAGTTTACCGAAGGCCACGGCGTTGATGGCGTCATCATTGCCGCATCAACACCATCTAGTGAGGTTGCGAATGCCGCGATGAGAATGTCTCGCCGCAAGGGGCGCGTCGTCATTGTTGGCGACGTTGGGATGGACCTGAAGCGCGGTGACATGTACCAGAAGGAACTCGATTTCCTCATCTCCACATCATATGGGCCGGGTCGATACGATCCCATGTATGAAGAAAAAGGCATTGATTATCCCATCGGATATGTGCGTTGGAC
>WTJS01000192.1 GCA_011524735.1 Alphaproteobacteria bacterium | reverse complement strand
GTGCCACTGAAGGCATTGCTTCCTTCTATGCCATGCTCCCGCATTGTGAGGTTGATAATGGAACGCACTGAGGCAAAGACCCGTTTGACTGTGTTGATGTTCATGCCTCGCTCAAAGCACCAGTCACGGAACTGAGCAGCCTCTGATGATGAGTAAGAAGTGATTGGTCGATTACCCAATACCTTCGACACATACTCACCATTACGACGAGCAGTCCTTATGAACGTCCTATCGTCCTTGCACTTGATGGACAGATACATCTCAACCGCATCCATCATCAGAGGTGATGTGTCTTCCACATCATCTGTCTTCACCAGATGAATGGCGGGTATGTCCATCTGCTGAAGGCGCAACCCAAGCCAATAATCCTCAAGCCGCTGCGTCACAGACTTGGCAGCACGGAGGGCAGATTGATGCGACTTGGTTCTTAGAGAGAATGAGATACGTGATGAGGCATAGTGCTGCCTTACATCATGTGGAACACGCCGAACGTAGTAGAAGATGCCATCTCTATCAGACACGTATTGGTAGGCATCTTTGTACATCAGTCTGTACATCACAAATCCTCGCAAGCATTGCACAATGCCTACAAATCAATGTGTTACACATGAATTGATGCAGATAATGGTGCCCGCTGAGGGAATCGAACCCCCAACTAATCATTACGAATGACCTGTTATACCATTTAACTAAGCGGGCATGTGCCGTGTCGGCGATGTCTCAAAGCACCAAAGGTCGTGGCGTGACGGGGCTTATACCGCCATTCACATCAAGTTTCAATTCACCCCTTGCCTGGCAAAGGCTCCCACGGCCCACCGCCAGATATGGACAAAACTCCCATCATGCCGGAGAGTGGCACCAGCCATCCTGCATGGTGCCCAACCGCATCAGCCTAACTGCATCAGCCTAACAGCAGCAAAACGGACAAAATCTACCCGCCATGACCGTAATCTATGTTGATGCCGATGCCTGCCCGGTGAAAAGCGAAATTTCCACCCTTGCCATCCGCCATGGGGTGCGGGCGATGATGGTCTGCAATGGCGGGATCAGGCCAGACCCTCACCCCTTGATCGATCTTGCCATCGTTGATGATGGGCCCGACGCCGCTGACATCTGGATTGCCGAGCGGGCCGGGGCTGGCGACATTGTGGTGACCAATGACATCCCGCTGGCCGCACGATGCCTTGAAAATAAGGCGGATGTCATTCGACCAGATGGCAGCCTGATCACAACGGCCAATATCGGCGCGGTTCTGGCAACCCGCGATCTGATGGCTGACATTCGCGCCAGCGACCCGCTATCGACAGGGCATCAGCCGCGGGGAAAACCCTTTTCAAAACAGGATCGAGGACATTTTCTACAGCAGATGGATCAGATGCTGTCACGGCGGACAAGCTAGCGGGAGCTGGTATCCAGAGGGCTATTCCACTTTAGCGGCCAGCATTGGTGTGGCGCCATCAGGGCGCTGCCAGCCTAAGGTTGCAAACCCGGTACAGCCCCCACAATGGCTGGCCCATTCATCATGAACAAGCTGACAGCTGGTACATTGCCACCGGCGAGAGCGCGGTGCATCGCCAGCCTGCTGTAGCGCTGCGGTCACGCTGTCATCATCTTCATCTTCACGCGCAATTTGGCCGATCAGCCGCCAGGCTGCCACATCACGCCGGGATGCAGAAATATCCTCAAGCAAACGACGCGCCTCACCGATGAGGCCCTTCATCAGAGCGTGCTCGGCAACCACACAGCGGCCTTCATCAGCCAGCGCCACATCCGTCGCATCTGCTGGGATCAGCCGCAGCAGCCTGGAGATCTGACTGCCTTCATTGACCTGCCAAAGTTCCGCCAGACGGGCCGCAACATCTGTATGCGGCATGGCACGAAAGCTCTTCTCAAGCGGTTTGATGGCCTTCTTTGGCGTCCCAGACTCTTCATAAAGATCGGCTAGCCTCAGCGCTGCCGGCCAGAACTCCGGCCAGGCTGTAAGGGCCGCGTTCAGACGCGTGATCTGATCTTTAGCAGTGTCCTTTACGTTGGGGTTGGCTTCGGCCTGGTCCAACGTATCCAGATAAAACAATGCCGCGCGCTGCCGAGCAATTATCGCATCGTCAATATCGGACCTATCACGGTCAGATGCCACAATCTGAAGTGCGGGCATGGCAGCCGCCCAGTTGCCACGCTCAGCCTCCAGCGCCAGCACCTGCCTTGCTGCCATCGCAGATTTTGGCCGCAGGCCGAGCGCCTGACGGGCCGAGGCCAGCGCATCATCGGTGCGATCATCCTCCAGCGCCAGTCTGGCAAGACCTATATGGCCAAGAAAGGCTGTATCACTGTCTTGGATAAGAGACGTGAAATACCGACCGGCCGCCTGACTGTCCCCCGCCAGATGGGCAGCTTGCGCAGACAACAGATCGGTGAGATGCGGTGCCGACAGAAGACGCTGTGCCCGTGCTGCCTGACGCCGTGCTTCATCAGGTTCACCAGCGGACACAGCCATGAGTCCCAATGCCAGCGCCCGGTGACCGGAATCCGTGCGGCGACGGGCCAGATTACGCCCCAGCCAGGCTGGCAGGTTCAGCAACCCCCGCAGGAGACGGTCAACAAATAAAAGGGCAACAGCCGTAAACACAAGAATAGCCACAGCCAGGCTGGTGCGCATTTCGACCTGCCAGCCAAACCATTCAAAGGCCAGCATGCCCGGCTGCGCGGCAAGCCAGCTGGCCAGCGCCCCACCAAGGAAAACAAGAACAACAAGTCCGATAAGCCGCCCAAACATCAGCTACCATCTCCGCCAACATTGGCATCACCTGACAGTGACATATCGGTCTGCAGCAACTCTGTAAGGTCTGCCAACAGGTTTGCCGTGAGACCAACAAGCCTGTCATCCAGCACCAGACGGCGCTGCGCATCACGCATCCATTGATCCAGCGCAGCCCTCATGCCCTCATCCGAGGCCTCTATCATCTTCGCAGCCATGACGGCGGACCGCAGATCCCCCGCGCCGAGCGCTGCCTCAAACTCGGACAGTGTCGTTTGGCCTGCTGCAGGCTCGCCACCGGCAGCCCGCAATGTGATGAAGTTGGACAGCTGGCCGGTCGCTGCCTGCCACCATCCGTCAGACTCATTCGCCCCAGATCCGTTATCAAGCCGCTTTGCCAGATCTTCGCCTCGCACCACCAGATCGGCACTGCCGGATGGGAGCGGGATCATTACCTTGGTCAGCTCATCAAGATCACCCAGATCAAGGCCAGCCTTGGACAGGGGCTGGAGCGTCTCAAGCCATCGTTCAGGTCGACCCCCTGACGCCATTTCTGCCGTCATCGCCGCAACAGCACTGAGCGCGGTGCGTGTCAGCACCAGTTTTGTGTCACTGATGTCGGCAGGTGCTGACATGACGGCGCCGCCATCCATCTGCTGCGTCAAAGCCTCAACCGCAGGTTCCAGAGTGGCCAGGCGTGTCTGGAATTCGGCTTTGAGATCACTCAGATCCGCACTCTGGTCGGCTGGTATGGAGGCGGCAAGCGCATCAAGCCGCGACGACAGCTCTGATTTTTCGGCCTCCAGACGGGCTGTTGTTTCAGCCATCTGCGCCTGACTGGCTGCAGCCATCGCAGATGCGCTGGCAAGGTCAGCTTCCAGATTTGCAATCCGGGTCTGGAGTTCACCCCGATCCTCAGCGCCAGTTTGATACTGCAAAGCAGCGTGACCTATGGCAACGACAAGTGCCATGATGGCCAGGCCTGTCACAACAACACCCCCAGAACGTGACCGACCGGCAGCCAGTCTGTCCGCTGACGCAGATTTTGGTGGGGCCTTATCGTCCCGCGGCATGCTACCTGACGGAGGCGATGACCCAGCTTGCGATGACCCAGCTTGCGATGACTTGGCAGCGGACTTTGACGCTTTCTTTCTGGCCTTCTTCGCAGCTGCAGGTTTTTCGACAGCAACACCCTCAATGACATCAGCGTCCTGTTGCGAGTCGTTTTGCGGTGTCTTGCGTGATGTCATCTGGGCATGCCTTGTGTCGCGGAACGCGGTCTATGTCAGTCTGCGATGATAGAGCAAAGACGCAATGGCTAAAAGCCGTGCCCGTGTTGGTCTCCGTGCAATAAGACAATCCTTCCATTCATCGCCTGCCGCATCGGCGATGGCCTGGCTTCCCGCAATCACGGTGATGTTACGACGTTCGCCAGCAAATCCAGCAGCATCGAGCGCGTCATGAAACAAACTCGCCGAGCGCGCCGACATCATGATCACGCCACCAAGCTGACTTTCCTGTAACGCTTCCAGCACCAGGGGAGAGAGACTGTTAACAGGATTCATTTCATAGACCGGCACACGTCTGACGTCGATATCAGGGGCCAGTTCTGCAACCATGTCGAAACTGATCTGGGCTGCTGAGGGCCAGAGCAACGGTGCCAACATCGCAGGGGTATCATCGCGGATCAGAGGTGCTAGTCCGCGTCCGCCCCCTTGGCCGGTCATTATTCTGGTGAACCCAGCCTGCGCCGCCCGACGCGCCGTGGCTCTGCCAACACAATAAGCCGTCAGAGCCTGCCATGCTGTGCCCGTCATACGGTTTACAAACCCTTCCACCGCATGCCGGGATGTGAAGATGACGCCGGCACATCCGGTTACATCCAGATCGACAGCAGACGAGAGATAGGTCGGCGCCATCAACGGACAAGCCAGTGCCCGCACATTCCGGCGAGCAAGGGCGGCGACATCCAGATCTGCATCAGGCTGCGGGCGAATACTGATAATGCAGGCCGTCATGACAAGGCACTCCCTGCCTGGCCGAAGGGGATGTCCTCACGCCAGGAAATCACGCCCACCTGCTGCCTCCAGAAGCTGCACAGCGAGCGCGATGCCAAGCTGCTCGGCTTCCGCGCGCGGGGCTGACAGGCTGCCGCGATGGGCTTCGCTACCGTCGGCGCTCAACACCATGCCGTCAAGATGGAGGGTGCCATTCTGAAGCGTGGCATTGGCCGCAATTGGCGTATGACAAGATCCGTCAAGGTGCCGTAGAAGCGCCCGCTCTGCTGTCACTTCATCCCATGCCTGCGGACAGTTTAATGCGGCACAGGCCTGATGAACAGCTTCTGCCCGTGCGCCGGCAGGGGCGCGGGTCTGAATGGCCAGGGCGCCCTGCGCCGCCGAGGGCGGCATGATGGCCGGATCAAGGGGGGCATGCGTCATTTCAATCGATAGGCGGCGCAGCCCCGCCATGGCCAGAATGATGGCGTCATAGTCGCCGGCTTCAAGCTTGGCCATGCGGGTGTTGATGTTGCCACGAAGAAGCTTGATTTGCAGGTCAGGACGATGATGACGCAACAGGGCGGCACGGCGCACGGAAGAGGTGCCGACTACAGCCCCGTCGGGAAGATCATCCAGCGCGGCATAAGGCCCGACAAGCGCATCACGGCGGTCTTCACGCGGCAGCACGGCTGCCACAACTGTTCCATCTGCAAAATGCGTTTCCATATCCTTCATGGAATGAACGGCGGCGTCACAGTCAGCTGCAAGAAGGTGATGTTCCAGTTCCTTGATGAACAGCCCCTTGCCACCAACATCGGCAAGCGGGCGATCCAGCACCTGATCACCCTTGGTGGTCAGCGCCAGAATGTCAGTTTCCAGCGGTGCGAGCCTGGCCTGAACATGCTTTGTCTGGGCCAGCGCAAGAGCCGAGGCACGGCTGGCCAGTAGCAGCGGGTGGTCGGCCGAGATGGCAATGTCGACAGTCTTGGAATCCTGAATCATGACGGCCAGTTCTAAAGGCGGCATGCGCTGTTGCAAAGCAAAAAGCACGGACGCGTGAACACCGGCTGCCTTGCCGCAGGGCCAGCCCGGCTGGTACAACACTGGCATGACAGAACCAAACGCCACCCCCCGTGTAATCCTTGGGATTGAAAGCAGCTGCGATGAAACGGCAGCAGCCGTGGTGCGAAGTGACGCCACGATCCTGTCGAGCAAGGTCGCCTCGCAAATAGAAGTGCATGCAGCACATGGGGGGGTGGTGCCAGAAATCGCCGCCCGGGCCCATCTTGACGCGATCGATATTGTGATTGGCGAAGCGCTGGCAGATGCCGGGGTCAGCATGACTGATCTTGACGGTGTCGCAGCCACCGGGGGACCAGGACTGATCGGCGGGGTGGTGGTGGGAACAGTGGCGGCCAAGGCC
>WTJS01000227.1 GCA_011524735.1 Alphaproteobacteria bacterium | reverse complement strand
TGGTGGGCATAGGAGAAACTTTACAGACGGGAGAAGCAATTCTGCTCATAGCCAGCATCGGACATTAGAACCAAATTCGCCATTCGATCAGAATTGATCATACGGGTATTGGTAGCCGGTTCGAGGACTTCAATTCTCTAAGGGATATGTTCGATCTGATGCTTGAAACCCCAGGCAATCTTCGCAACACGCTCTCAACAAAGCGACTGTAGTCATCCAAATCCTTGGCAACGACTTGGAGCAAGAAATCAGCTTCTCCCGTTGTGTTGTGACACGACAAGACATTTGGGCTTGATTGAATGATCTTTTGAAACTCTTCGGTAGCGGCCTCAGTGTGCTCAGCGCATCCAAGCTGTACGAATGCCATGACACCAAGGCCCAATGTCCGGCGATCAAGAACCGCCTGATACCCGGCGATGACCCCATCTTGCTCGAGCCGCTTTAGCCGCCTCCAACATGGAGTCTCGCTCATTGAAAGTCGTTCTGCAACCTTCGCGTTGGACAGCCTGCCATTCTCTTGGAGCATGTCGAGAATTTCAGCATCTACTCTATCAATCTTCGCCATTTGAAACCAATCTTTCTATAAGATATATATTTGTAGGAGTTTATTTCATTTTAAAGTGTTTTTGAAGGAAGATTGGCAAAGTAATTTCAGGCGAGTGAGGCTAAGTTCTCGACACGAACATTGATGCATTGCCATTGGAGAAACCGCAATGAAAGCCGTACTGATAGAGAAATTCGAGCAAGCTCCGAAACTGGTCACCGTAGATGACCCGACACCCGAGCCACATGGTGTCGTGATCAAGGTCGAGGCCACTGGCGTTTGCCGTTCTGACTGGCACGCCTGGATGGGTCACGATACAGATGTAGACCTGCCTCATGTGCCGGGCCACGAGTTGGCGGGTGTTATTGAGGCGGTTGGGAAAGACGTTCAGAACTGGAAAGTTGGTGAGCGGGTGACCGTGCCCTTCATTTCCGGATGCGGCTCATGCCCAGAGTGTCACGCTGGCCATCAACAAGTTTGCCATAATCAGGAACAACCGGGGTTCACTCATTGGGGATCATTCGCTGAGTATGTCAGCATCCATCAGGCTGATCTGAACCTCGTCGCGTTACCTGAGACGATGGATTTTGCCACGGCGGCTAGCCTTGGCTGTCGGTTTGCGACTTCATTCAGGGCTGTTGTGGATCAGGGCAAGGCAAGCGCGGGTCAATGGGTTGCGATCCACGGCTGCGGCGGTGTCGGTTTGTCTGCAGTAATGATTGCAAACGCGGTCGGTGCGAACGTCATCGCCATCGACATTGATGATGAGAAACTTGCGCTCGCGAAAGAACTGGGCGCTATTGCGGGGATCAACGGATTAACCTCAAGCGACATTCCAGAGGCAGTAATTGAACTGACGAAAGGCGGCGCACACGTATCACTGGATGCACTCGGTCATCCAGTCACTTGCTTCAACTCAATCCAAAACCTTCGGCCCCGGGGTAAACACATACAAGTTGGGCTTATGCTCGGCGATCACACAGCCCCACAAGTTCCGATGGCCAAGGTAATCGGCAAGGAGCTTGAAATTCTTGGGTCTCATGGGATGCAGGCACATCGGTATGGTGCAATGCTCGACATGATTAGTTCCGGCAAACTGGACCCGTCTAAACTGGTTGGGGATCAGATTAGTTTGGCAGAAGCACCGGATGCACTCATCAACATGGACAAGTTCCAATCCGTTGGTGCGACCGTCGTTACTCAGTTTTAAAGGGAAGATTATGTCGAAGATTACGTTTGTCGGCGGAGGCAACATGGCAACAGCCATTGCCCGTGGGCTGATAGCTAATGGTACCGATCCCAGCGTTATTACCATGGTTGATCCAAACCTCGATCAACGGACACTGTTGCAAGATACCCTTGGCGTCACGGTCTCAGAAGATGCTGCCTCGGCCTGCAAGGAGGCCAGTACCATCTTGCTCGCTGTAAAACCGCAAGTCGTTGAAGCAGTCGCAGAACAAATCAAATTGGCGGGCGACCTAAGCGACAAGTTACTCATCAGCATTGCAGCAGGCATAACGCTTGAAGCGTTAGAACATTTGTTTGGTGCAATTGCGATTGCACGGGCCATGCCCAATACGCCTGCGCTTTTGGGATTGGGGGCAACTGGACTATTCGTGAACGCGTACACGACGACAGCCCAACAGGCAGAAGCGGAGGGGTTCATCGAGGCATTCGGTATTTGCGTGACGGTAGAACGCGAAGAACTGCTTGATGCAGTGACGGCTGTCTCAGGTAGCGGTCCTGCCTTTTACTTTCTGATGATCGAGGAAATGATCAAAGCAGGCATCAAGCTCGGCCTCTCCCCTAACGATGTAAGAAACCTCACACTTCAAACGGCCCTGGGTGCGGCCACTATGGCTGCTCAAGGTGATGTTGAACCGGATGAATTGCGGCAGCGTGTGACGTCACCAAATGGAACCACCCATGCGGCCATCACCGCCATGCAAGAGAATGGGTATGGTGAAATCATCGAGAAGGCGATGATTGCTTGCCGCGATCGCGCCATCCAACTTGGAAAGGTATAATGCGACATGGTTACTGTGACACTCTCAGATTTCACCAAAGACGCAAAGTTTGCCCCTGAGCAGGATGTCCTTGGCATACTCATCGCCAACGCCGACCTCTCTAAAGAGGTTCGCAAAAAGATTAGCCTGAAAGCGGCAGATTTGGTCCGGCGAATACGTTCTGACAAGTCACCGACTTTGATGGAACATTTTCTGGCAGAATACGGATTATCCACCCGTGAAGGGGTTGCTTTGATGTGTCTGGCCGAAGCCATGCTTCGGGTACCAGACGCTGAAACCATGGATGCCCTCATTGAAGACAAGATTGCACCATCCGATTGGGGCAAGCACTTGGGGTCAGCCTCATCCTCTCTTGTCAACGCGTCCACGTGGGCATTAATGCTGACGGGAAATGTATTGGAAGACCAGCAGCCGGGGTTGGCTGGTGTTCTGCGGGGCGCGATTAAACGCCTGGGCGAGCCAATCATTCGTACGGCTGTCGGGCAAGTCATGAAAGAAATGGGCCGTCAATTTGTGCTGGGCGAAACGATCACGAAGGCATTGGCGCGAGCGCGTGATTGGGAGGCACAAGGGTTCACCTACAGCTATGACATGCTGGGGGAAGCGGCAATGACCGCAGCAGATGCCACGCGATACGCACAATCCTATAGTGATGCCATCACCACAATTTCAGATGCCTGCACCAAGGGGAGCGTTGAAGAAAACCCCGGTATTTCCATCAAACTTTCGGCCCTGCACCCCCGTTACGAGGTGGCGCAGGAACACCGTGTCATGGCGGAATTAGTCCCCGTTGTACTGGGGCTTGCCCGTCAGGCCAAAACCGCCGGTATGGGCTTGAACATTGATGCCGAGGAACAAAATCGGTTGGTTATATCCTTAAGGGTGATCGAGGCTGTGTTGTCTTCACCCGATCTTGCCGGATGGGATGGTTTTGGTGTCGTCGTGCAAGCCTATGGCAAACGGGCGGGTATGGTTATCGACTGGCTTTATGCCCTGACTGAACGTTTAGATCGTCGGATCATGGTTCGTCTTGTTAAGGGGGCGTATTGGGATACGGAAATGAAGCTGGCCCAGGTTGAGGGGTTGCCAGATTTCTCTCTGTTCACATCCAAGACCGCTACGGATGTCAGCTACATCGCGAACGCCAAAAAACTGTTGGACTATTCCGACAGGATTTTTCCTCAGTTTGCCACGCACAACGCGCATTCTGTCGCGGCAATTATGGAATTAGCTAATGGGCGTCCGTTCGAGTTTCAACGTCTCCACGGCATGGGTGAGCGATTGCATGAAGTCGTGATGGATGAAACCAAGGGAAGGTGCAGGATTTATGCCCCCGTCGGGGCGCATAAGGATTTGCTGGCCTATCTGGTACGGCGTTTATTGGAAAATGGCGCAAACTCTTCATTCGTGAACCAGATCGTCAATAAGGCTATCAGCCCGGAAACCATTGCCGAAGACCCCTTTGAACAGATTGAGACCGCACGGCCACCAAAAGGATTGGTCGCGCCCCGAGACCTGTTCGGTGCGACACGTCCCAATTCTCAAGGGTTTGATTTAACCGACGAGGAGACACTTGGCACCATATACGATTTACGAAACGTTGCTCTGCCAGATGCCCTGCCAATCACGGTGACGCCACCGACCGGCATTTCGGTTCCTGTGACCAACCCTGCTAACGGTGAGATTATCGCTCAGGTAATGGAAGCAGACGATAGAACCGTTGCACAAGCGATGGCTGACGCCCAGGCGTGGCAGGTCCCTGTTCATGAACGCGCGAAAATTCTACGATGTGCTGCTGATCTCTATGAAGAAAACACAGGGGTTATTTTTGCCGCTCTGGCTAAAGAATCCGGAAAGACAATCCTTGATGCTATTGGTGAGGTTCGTGAGGCTGTTGACTTCTTGCGGTATTACGCAGATCAGGCCGAACTATCGAACCCAAGGCCGCGTGGTGTGTTTACGGCTATTTCACCGTGGAACTTTCCACTGGCAATTTTCACTGGGCAGATTGCCGCGGCCCTGGCCACCGGAAATGCTGTGCTCTCAAAACCCGCTGAACAGACACCGATTATTTCTGCTATTGCGGTCAGATTGCTACATGAAGCGGGAGTGCCTCTATCTGCACTTCAATTGCTTCCGGGCCAGGGACATTCAGTCGGTGCCGCATTGACTGCCGATGATCGCATATCTGGCGTCGTGTTCACCGGGTCAACGGATACGGCCAAGATCATTCGGCGTTCCATGGCCGAGCATATGTCGCCATCTGCCCCGCTGATTGCAGAAACAGGCGGTTTGAATGCCATGATCATAGACAGCACGGCTTTGCCGGAACAGGCTGTTAGAGACGTGGTTTCCTCTGCATTTCAGTCCGCCGGTCAACGGTGTTCGGCATTGCGTTGTTTGTATGTTCAGGAAGATGTTTCCGATCATGTGCTCAAGATGATTAAGGGAGCGATGAACGAACTGTCGGTCGGTGACCCATGGAAGCTGTCCACCGACGTGGGACCTGTTATTGATGAAGAAGCGAAGACTGACATTGAAGCTTACATTTCAGAGGCAAAATCACACGGCAAAGTCTTGCATTCGTTAGGTGTGATTGATGGTGGAAACTTTATTCCACCGACCTTGATTAAGGTAACGGGTATTGAAGAATTGGAACGTGAAATCTTCGGGCCAGTTCTGCATATTGCGACCTTTAGAAGCGAGGAACTGAGTTCGGTCATTGAAGCCATAAATCAAAAGGGCTTCGGTTTAACCTTTGGCCTCCACACCCGTATCGACACACGGGTGCAGGAAATCGCTGATGGCATTCATGTCGGCAACCTTTATGTAAACAGAAACCAAATCGGTGCTGTGGTGGGCAGCCAACCGTTTGGCGGTGAAGGCATGTCAGGCACCGGTCCAAAAGCAGGCGGACCTCAGTATATCCATCGCTTTTCTAAACCAGTATCAGGGAAAACAGGTGGAACTTGGGACCTGCCCTGCAATGTTACAATGTTGCAAGATCACCTATTCGATACTGCGGAAAAAAAGCCGATCAACCTGATGGAACTTCCTGGTCCAACAGGAGAAGCCAACACTCTGCGGACGATACAACGCGGACCAATCCTTTGTATGGGACCAGGGACCGAAGCTATGCACCGCCAGATCGAAATGGTGATAAAACTTGGTGGCATCGCCGTTGGTGCCGATGGAACTCTGACACCTCAGGAGTTAACGCAATTGGAGAACATCCACGGTGTTATTTGGTGGGGTGATGATGCCAAGGCTTACTCCCAAGCGTTGGCCAATCGACCCGGCCCGATCATTCCATTGATCACCGATGTCCCTGACTTAGGCCATGTAGTCCATGAACGTCATCTGTGCATCGATACCACTGCGGCTGGTGGAAATGCACGTTTGTTGGCTGGGTAGAAGAAACACAATCAGGTTTTAAATGGCCGATTTGGGTCATTTTCGGCCATTGCGCAGACACTTCCGTCAGGTCCGCTGCTCCCAACATCGGACTACGGAGTACCGCTGTAAGCGTTGATCTACTTAGGTTTTCTTAGGAGAAAGAATGGTAGCGGAGGAGGGACTTGAACCCCCGACACGCGGATTATGATTCCGCT
>WTJS01000037.1 GCA_011524735.1 Alphaproteobacteria bacterium | reverse complement strand
TTCTAATGCACAGATTTACCAAGTTTCTCGGCTTAGCGGGAGATTGTCAGCACAGGTTTCCATGATTGTATCCCTCTCAAAAATAGCTAATATTAGCGAACTTACATGTGGGATTTTTGTTGCATGAACCGGCCTGGGTTTTCTCTGATTGAACTTTTGGTTGTTATAACCATCATCGGCATTCTCGCTGGCGTTGGGGTTGTTGCCTATCGCGGCTATATCGATTCGGTGAAAACGGATGTCGCCGTGACCAATGGCGAAACATTGAACCGGGCCATGGCGACGGACCTTGTCAGTATCAATAATGATCTCAGCGGGCGATCCGATGTTTTTGCCAATGCGACCCTGACCAGCTCATCAACCTGTGAATCCTATGCGCGCGAGATGGTGTCTTCGGCGCAGTCGAAATTCGCTCTGGCGGGATCAGCTGCGGCAACGGTGTCGATCTATGGCCCTGACCTGCAGACCCATGTGGATTTTCCAAAACAAAAGCCCTTCAAGAACCAGATCGTTGTCTATTGCAATAACGGTGCGGCCCTGCCGAAGGATGACGACTTCATCGTCAGGGTGTGCGTCTGTGACGACCCTGATGACGGGTTGAGCTGTTCATGGACTGCGGCCTGTCCGCAGCCGTGGAGTTAAGGGAGAAATTGTGATGGCCCGGTTATTTGCACGAACTCTCGCTGGTCTGTTTATGCTGCTGCCGCTTCAGGCATGGGCTGGCATGAGTGTGGAAGGGTTCAGTTCGAGTGGTCCACTTAGCCAGGAAACACTGGAGAGCCAGTATTCCGCGCCATCCAACTTTGACTATCTCAACAATCTGCCTGCCGCCCCAGCAGCGCGGGTACAGGAGCTTCGCAGTCAGGGCCTGTCAGATGCGGAGATCAGCGAACAGCTGGTTCGCGAAGTTGAGAAGAAAATTCACAAGCTACGGCGCGAGGAAAATCCGGACTATGAGCCGGAAATGACCCTGACCGCGCCCCAGGATCGCGCGGAAATCCGCCGCGGCATCCAGCTTCGGCCCTTTGGCGGTGTCGAAGGCACCTTCCAGTATCGTGTGACCGAAGGCACCTGCACAGTCAACGTCAATGGCCTGGTTATCGGCACCGAGGTCGGCACATGTAACGTTGTTGCCTATGAAGTCTGGCCTAACCCGGATACAGGTGAGTTACGCGAATATACAACAAACACTCTGGCCCTTGAATTCTATGATCCCTGTCCAGAGCGGGATGTGCCACTGTCACTTGCGGTAGGATCGAGCCAGCTTACTGTTGGCGAGACAACCCAGATCACCGCTCAGGGCGGCGGCCAGGCGCACTGCCTTGCCGGCAATACAGATTATCTGTTTGTTGTCGAAACGAATTCATATTGCCGGGTCAGTGAAAGCGGTATTGCCTCGGCAACCCGGGCAGGCGTCTGCGAATACACAGTCTATGCTGGCGGCCTGCGCAATCCGGCATATGGCGAGAACATCACCGTCACCTTTGTTGATGATGAATCGGCTTCAGCCCTTGCTATCACCGTGAATGACCTGGCTCCGGCACCCGGCTCATCCGCCCAGATCACGGCCACAGGGGCGGGCGACCGCACCATTCTCTATTCTCAGGAAGGCGGCTGTCTGATCAATTCTTCAGGCACAGTCACGTCCTTCGAGGACCGAACCTGCCGTGTCTACGCCTCTGCCATCGGTGGTGACTCTGAAACCTCCAACAGCATCTGCGTACGGTTCGGCCTTGGATCTGTCGTCCCGCCAGTTGAATGTCAGCCCCCCGGATTCAGCACCGGTGTCTTCACGCTTGTGAATCCGCGCGGGACCGGCGTTCCAGGTGGTAGCCGACATCAGGTTGGCTACCAGGGCGGCGGGGGACAGATCGGTCGGGTCACCTGGTCACTTGCTGAAGAGAACAGCGCCTGTAACGTGACTCAGGATGATGGCTATGTGACAGCGACGGCAGACACGGTGTGCAAAGTCAGGGCCTATAGTTCTGGCACCCGTGGATATGCCAACAACATCCTGTGTGTGCCGTTTGGCAGCGCAACTCTGGATACTGCCTGTACGATCGAAAATGAGGGTGGCACTGGCACAGACAATTTTGGGGTTACCCTAAGCGGATCAGCCACCACAAATCCAATTGGTGGCAGCGTTACACTCACGGCAACAGGCCTTGGACTTGGTGGCACGGCTGACTGGGATATCGACCCAGACAATTGGGCCTGTACATTCGGCGGCGGCAACCCCAGCAAATCTGGGCTGACCAGCGTGACCCTGTCACACCGGTCCAACCAACCAGCCTCGCTGTGCCGGGTTAAGGTCTGGCGGCAGGGGGTTCCTGAAAGCGCCATCTATCGCTGCCTTGCCTTCGGTGAAATCACCATGGATGATCCAGAAGCCTGCACTGGAACTTTGCCAGACAGGGCACTGACCATAACAAAAAGCAACGACGCGCCATCTGTTGGCGAGATCGTCGAGATATCAGTCACCAAAAACCAGAATGATGGCTATCTGATGATTCGGCCGGTCACCAATGATCCTGACTGCGTGATGGATGAGGGAAGCTTCTTTACAGATTCGCGTACGATTACTGCCAATATCGACCAGACCTGCGCGGTTCAGGTCGACTGGAGCGTCGACAGTGTCAATGTTGTGACCGAAACAGTCTGCCTTCGGTTTGGGGATGGTAGCGTAAACAGTTTCTGTCCGGACCTTGGGCCGCTTACCACCCTGTCGGCGTCTGATTTCAGCCTGTCCGTCAGCACCGATCGGGCCGCAGTGGACGAACCGGTGACAGTAACGCTGAATTTCCCTGACGGACGCGAAACACTTCCTGTTGACTGGGGCTTCCGCTGGTACTCTCCGCAAGGTTCCAGTGACTGTTCCATGGATACCAGCTCAACGGAAAGGACTGTGACCCTGACCGGATCGCGCAACGTCAACTGCAGTGTTCACGCCAAGGTGTGTGGACCGGGGGTCAATTGTTCCAGTTCCGGCGCAGGCACCGATGTGCCATTCCTGTGCGTGCAGTTTGGAGATGGTCAGTGGAATGGGTATAGCCGCTGCCCGACTCAACCCTGAAGCTGCTTGGCAGCTTTGGCGGGTGAGTTCGACCTGAGAGACAGTCTGATCATGATAATCGGGTAAAATGGTGATCCCGGAGGGACTCGAACCCCCTACCTACAGATTAGGAATCTGTCGCTCTATCCTGATGAGCTACGGGACCACGCCCTCTATATGCCGGATTTCACGCCTGAAAGCCAGCCGAGTGTGGGCGCATCATCCCAAAACTGAGCCGCGATGTCAGTCCAGTTCCTTGACCCGCTGGCGCAGGACGAATTTCTGTATCTTGCCGGTTGAGGTTTTTGGCAGATCGCCAAACACGACATGCTTAGGGCGCTTGAAGCCTGCCATCTGACCCCGACACCAGTCGAGAAATTCGGCCGCTTCAAGACTCTCACCAGCTTTCAACTCGACAAAGGCACAAGGCACCTCGCCCCATTTTTCATCTGGTTTGGCAACCACCGCCGCGGCGGCGACGGCCGGGTGCCGGTAGAGATAGCCTTCCACCTCAACAGACGAAATGTTCTCTCCCCCAGAGATGATCACATCCTTCAGCCTGTCCTTGATCTGGATATAGCCATTGGCATGCCAGACTGCGGCATCCCCACTGAAGAACCAGCCATCTCGAAGCGCGGCGCTGGTCGCGGCCTCATCCTTGTAATAGCCCTTCATCACCGAATTCCCCCGAAGGACGATTTCGCCCTGGGTTTCACCATCACGCGGCACCATTTCGCCTGTATCGGTGTTCATGACAGCAGCGCCTTCAAACATCGGGAAGGCCACACCTTGCCAGCTCTGCAGCTCGGCCTGTTCTTCAAATGTCAGATCATCCCATTCACCGCGCCAGACACATTGTGTGACATGGCCATAGGTTTCTGTCAGGCCATAGACCTGCATCACTTCAAAATCCATTTCAGCCATCTTCTGCAAAATGGCGGCAGGTGGCGGCGCACCTGCGGTCAGGGCCTTGACCTTGTAATCAAGCTTCGGGCGGAGAGATTCTGGCGCATTCACCAGTAGACTCAGCACAATCGGTGCACCCCCAAAATGGGTGACCTGATGTTCGGCAATAGCGCCAAACATGGCTTCGGCACTGATATCCCTGATCAGAACGATTGTCCCGGCCATCATCGTCATCGTCCAGGCATGGCACCAGCCATTACAGTGGAACATCGGCACGATATACATATAAGTCGGGTGTTGCGGCAGCTGCCACCCGCTGGCAGTGCCCATGCTCATCAGATAGGCGCCGCGATGGTGATACACCACGCCCTTTGGCCGACCGGATGTGCCCGAGGTATAGCCAAGCGCCAGCGCCTGCCATTCATCGGCTGGCATCGACCAGGCGAATTCCGGATCGCCCGCGGCAATGAAGGCCTCATAATCAATATCGCCAATTGGCGGCAGATCACCCATCGCCGGATCGCGGATATCGACAATCTGAATCTTTGCACGAACCTCTGCGGGCAATGCTTCAAGCGCAGGCACAACAGCCGGCGCAAAGGCGGTGTCCACAATCAGAAGACGACAGTCTCCATTTTCCAGAATGTAAGAAATTGTTTCGGCTTCAAGACGGGTGTTGATGGTGTTCAGAACGCAGCCTGCCATCGGCACACCAAAATGGGATTCAAAAATTTCTGGGGTGTTGGCCGCAATGATCGACACCGTGTCACCAAGACCAAGTCCGGCAGCCGCCAGCGCCGAAGCAAGCTGACGCATGCGAGCGTAGCTTTCGGCCCAGGTGTAGCGCCGCGCACCGTAGATAACGGCTGTTCTGTCTGGAAACAGGTCAGCCGTACGGGTTATGAAGCTGAGCGGTGACAGCGGCACAAAATTAGCATCGTTGCGGGGCAGAGCTTCGTAATGGTGGCGCATGATATCCTTCCTGGGGAAAACACGGTCTTGGCCGCGCTGAAATCTATAAAACTGACGCCATGATGACGGCTGCATCCCGATAGTCAAGACGCGTGATCCGTACAGCCTGTGGAGACAGATCAGGCATCCTGCAGGGCCGCTGCAATCCTACCTGCAAGGCCTGCATTATCAATGATAAGCCGTTTGTTGGCTGCAAGACTGCGGCCACCGGATCGCCGCGCAATTTCGGCCAATATCCAGGGCGTGGCTGCAGCACCGCTAGGTGCATCATCAATGCAGGATGCAATCCAACCTTCAATGACATCGATCTCAATCGCAAGATCCACCGCAACCGGATTACAGATCAGCACCGCACCGCCTATGCCAAGATCGCGCCGCGCCTGAATGATGGCGGCGACTTCTTCCGGGCTGTCTGCCCGCATGTCGACTGGCAGCCCACTATGCCGTGCCCAGAAGGCAGGCATGTCATCTGTGCCATATCCCACCACCGTCACACCCATTGTTTCCAGAACTTCGCGCGTACGGGGAAGGTCAAGGATTACCTTGGCCCCTGAACAGACGACGGCAACCGGCGTGTGGGCCAGTTCAAACAGATCTGCCGACACATCCATGCTGGCCTCACCGCCACGATGCACCCCGCCAATGCCGCCGGTGGCAAAGACATCAATGCCGGCTTTTTGCGCCAGGATCATGGTGGCAGACACCGTTGTGGCACCAAGGGGATTTGACGCCGACCCGCTGCCGACAAGCCCGGTACCGGCAAGTAAGGCCGGCAGATTCCGACGTGACAGCTTGATCACGCCATCTGCGGTTGCAAGTCGCTGCATTTCGGCATCTTCCAGTCCGGCATGGGCCACATTGTCAATCACCGCCATGGTGGCTGGCGTGGCACCATTTTCACGAACGGCATTCTCTGCCGCCTTCGCAACTTCAACATTATCCGGAAACGGCAGGCCATGACTGATCAGGGTGGATTCCAACGCAACTAGTGGACGGGCAGATTCCTTTGCCGCTGCCACCTCAGACGAAATCTTCATGACGCTGTCCTTCTGTTCCTTCAGGCGTAACCCGGTTACCGACGGCTTGGATCACAGGCAAAGGCCGCTCCAGCGGCTAGCGCGACGTCAAGCATAGCTGTTGCCCGTTCATCAAATCGCCGATCTGAGCCTCCAGCGGTGCTGCATTCGAGCAGTTGCGAGAATAGCGATGCCGCCATCGCATGTCCAGCCCCGTTCGCATTCACCAGATCACTCGGTGGCGGCAAGGGAGTCCCGTCATCTTGTCGGTGTTCGG
>WTJS01000159.1 GCA_011524735.1 Alphaproteobacteria bacterium | reverse complement strand
CAACCGGTCATTATCCCTTTGATGAAGGCCGATTGACGGTTCATCAAGAACGTATAGGACGCCAGTTAGGCCTGAACCAATCTGCGAGGCAAGGCGGATCCGCTGTGATTCACCACCAGACAACGTCCCGGAATTGCGAGACATCGACAAATAACTCAGCCCGACGTTGACCAGAAATCCGAGTCGTTCGTTGATTTCCTTGAGAATTCGCGCTGCGATCTCAGATTCCTGTCCCTGAAGCTTTTCACTCAGAGCCGCAAACCAGTCGCGCGCTTCACCAATCGACAGCCGCGCAATATCTGAAATATCGTGTGCATCAACCTTTACGGCCAGCGACTCTGGCTTCAGACGCTTGCCTCCACAGGAATCACAGTTATGGTTTGCCCGGTATTTCTCCATTTCTTCCCGCACCCAGGCTGAATCGGTCTCACGATACCGACGGGCGAGGTTAGGCATGATCCCTTCAAACGGGCGGGTGGTCTTGTAAGACCGCATGCCATCGTCAAACTCCATCGTTACCGGAACCTTGCCTGATCCATGCAGGATGATGGACTGGACGTCATCAGGCAGTTCGCCAAATGGCATATCGAGGGAAAATTTAAATTGCCGCGCAAGCGACTCAAGCGTCTGGATGTAATATCGTGAGCTACTTGACTGCCAAGGGGCGATTGCCCCCCCACGAAGTGTCAGTCGATTGTCTGGCACGACCAACTGTTCGTCAAAATGACTGCTAACCCCAAGACCATCACAGGACGGGCAGGCGCCAAACGGGTTGTTGAAGGAAAACAGGCGTGGCTCGATCTCGTCAATGGTGAAGCCGGAGACGGGACAGGCAAAGTTAGCAGAAAAAACCGTGCGTGTGCCGCTATCGGCATTGTCTGCAAAGGCGAGCCCATCTGTAAGGCCAAGGGCCGTTTCCAGTGAGTCAGCAAGGCGCGTGGCTAACTCGTCAGCCTCACCTTTGATCACCAGTCTGTCGACAACAAGCTCGATATCGTGTTTCCGCTTCTTATCAAGCGTTGGTGTGTCATCAAGATCATATATTTCGCCGTCAATGCGAACACGGCTGAACCCTTTGCGATGATATTCGGCGAGCTCTTTACGATATTCACCTTTCCGCCCTCGAACGACCGGAGCCAGAAGATACAAACGTGTGCCTTCTTCCATGCCTAGAAGAATGTCCACCATTTGGCTGACAGTCTGACTCTTGATGGGAAGCCCCGTGGCAGGCGAATAGGGAATGCCAACGCGTGCCCAAAGAAGGCGCATGTAGTCATATATTTCAGTGACTGTGCCTACGGTAGATCTGGGGTTACGGGAAGTTGTCTTCTGTTCGATGGAAATCGCCGGGGATAGCCCTTCGATCAGGTCAACATCCGGCTTCTGCATCATTTCAAGAAACTGGCGAGCATAGGCAGATAGCGACTCAACATAGCGCCTCTGTCCTTCTGCATAGATGGTGTCAAACGCAAGAGAAGACTTGCCTGACCCCGACAGACCAGTCAGGACGACCAGCCGATCGCGCGGAAGATCGATATTCACATTCGTCAGATTATGTTCGCGGGCGCCACGGATCGCTATGACACGGGGTTCAGCACGCGTTTCAACGGCATCTTGAGCTGGCGGATGAATGTCTGCAAGCAGAGCATCACTGGCACCGCTGGTAGCCGCTGAGGAGCGGGCTGGCGGCGTTTTCTTGGTTTCATTTGGCATGGCGCGACTATAATCAGCGGGAGAGTGGACTGCCAGCGAAATAACGACGCTGCCACACCTGTTCCCTTGGTGGAACGATACACGGATTTGTCTTGTCACATGTGTATCCTGCTGGGTAATCTAAAGGCCTTATCCGTGCTTTTTGTACGTTTTCCCCAAAATCGACTTTCGAAGGAGTTAATCGGCCATGGCAGGCAGTGTGAACAAGGTGATCCTGGTTGGGAATCTCGGGCGTGACCCTGAGGTTAGGAGCACCCAGGACGGCGCCAAAATCGTTAACCTGTCGATTGCGACATCCGAAAGATGGAAAGATCGCAATACCGGTGAACCCCGTGAGAAAACAGAATGGCACAGAGTGGTCGTTTTCAATGAGAATCTTGGTCGGATTGCCGAACAGTATCTTCGCAAGGGGTCCAGTGTTTATCTCGAAGGACAGCTGCAGACCCGTAAATGGACAGACCAGCAGGGTGTCGAAAAATATACAACCGAGGTGGTGCTGCAGCGTTACCGTGGTGAGCTGACCCTTCTTGGTGGTCGCAACGAAGGTGCTGGTGGCGGTTATGGCGACAGCATGGGCGGCAGCTCCTATGGCGGAGGCCAGCCAGCCATGTCACAAGGCGGCATGGGCGGCGGATCAACTGCGCCAGCAAGCCCGCCCCCAATGCATGGCGGCGATGCCATCGATGACGATATTCCGTTCTAAATCAGAATGATATGAACCGTAATTAACCCGTCAATGCAGATCGTTGGCGGGTTTTTTGTTTAATGATCATGGTGCCGATCCCTGTGGAATCGGACAGGCATCAATATTGTGCCCTGCATGTAACAATATTTTGAGGTTTCACTGGTCCTTGTGGTATAGATATTGTGATTACGGCACCTTTTTGCCGGACTGCATATGAGACTTTCGTGACCGATATTTCTTCACCGCCGTCAGAGCCGCAGAACCCGACGATTTCCATCTCGGATGAAATGCGGAATTCCTATCTTGATTACGCTATGAGCGTGATTGTATCACGAGCGCTTCCCGATGTTCGTGATGGGCTGAAGCCGGTTCATCGCCGCATTCTTTACGCGATGATGGAGGGAAATTACGACTGGTCAAAACCACCACGTAAGTCAGCTCGTATCGTTGGTGACGTGATGGGTAACTACCATCCTCACGGTGACAGCTCGATCTACGAAGCGATGGTACGGATGGCGCAGGATTTTTCCATGCGCCTGCCACTGGTTGATGGGCAAGGCAATTACGGTTCTGTTGATGGTGATCCGCCGGCAGCCATGCGCTATACCGAATCTCGACTGGCCCGTGCTGCTGAAAGCCTGCTGCGCGACATCGACAAGGATACTGTCGATTTTACAGCCAACTATGATGAAACGCAGCTGGAACCAACGGTTCTGCCGGCGGAGTATCCCAACCTGTTGGTGAATGGCGCCAATGGTATTGCGGTTGGCATGGCGACAAACATTCCGCCACATAACCCTGGCGAAGTTATCGCCGCTTGTGAGGCCTATATCCAGAATCCTGGTATCACGGTGGAAGAACTCAACCAGATCGTACCAGGTCCGGATTTCCCGACAGGAGCGCTGATCATGGGGCGCGCTGGGATCAGGGATGCTTATACGGGTGGGCGCGGCTCAGTCATCATGCGTGCCAAAGCGGAGGTTGTCACCGACAGCCGTGATCGCGAGAGCATCATTGTTCACGAAATTCCGTATCAGGTTAACAAAGCCCAGCTTCTTGAGCGGATTGGTGAACTGGTTCGCGAAAAGACGATTGAGGGTATTTCTGACATTCGCGATGAATCAGACCGTACAGGCATGCGCATTGTCGTGGAGGTTAAGCGGGATTCATCGGGCGATGTTGTGCTGAACCAGCTTTATCGCCACACACGGCTGCAGACCAGTTTCCCAGTCAACATGCTGGCAATGAATGGTGGTCGCCCGCAGCAGATGGGGTTGAAGGACGTCATCAGTGCCTTCTGTGATTTCCGTCGCGAAGTCGTCACCCGCCGATCGATCTATCTCCTTGGCAAGGCGCGTGACCGGGCTCATCTCCTGGCAGGTCTGATGGTCGCCTTGGCTTCCATTGACGAGGTTATTGAGCTGATCAAGCGTGCGCCTGACACAGAAACAGCGCGGAATGAGCTGTGTGGCCGCGACTGGCCTGCCGCTGAAGTTGAGAGTTTCATAGCGCTGATTGACGATCCAGGTCATGAAGTTGTCGATGGCAACTACAGGTTGTCGGAAGCGCAGGCTCGCGCCATTCTGGAACTGCGGCTGCAACGACTGACCGGCATGGAACGTGAGAAACTTGCCGATGAGACGCGCGAGCTTGCAGACCGCATAGCTGATTATCTTGATATTCTAGGCTCGTCTTCCCGGGTAAATGATGTCGTTCTCGAAGAGCTGGCCGCAGCGCGTGAACGCCTCGATAGCCCACGCCGGACCGAAATTTCCGACCAGCTTGTAGATCAGGATGACGAAGACCTTATCCAGCGCGAGGATATGGTCGTAACAGTCAGCCATCGTGGCTACATCAAGCGGGTGCCGCTGTCTGTCTATCGAGCGCAGCGTCGTGGTGGCAAGGGCCGAGCTGGCATGAAAATTCGTGACGAGGATTTCGTCACCCGTCTGTTCGTAGCGAATACTCACACGCCAATCCTGTTCTTCACATCGAAGGGCATGGTGTACCAGCTGAAGACGTATCGGCTGCCTGAGGCGGCGCCACAGGCACTTGGAAAGGCCATGGTCAATCTTTTGCCCATCGAGCCTGATGAAACCATCAATACGGTCATGCCAATGCCTGAAGACGAGGCGAGCTGGGAAGAACTTCATGTGATGTTTGCCACTGCGTCTGGCAATATCAGGCGGAACAGGCTCAGCGATTTCACCAATATCAAACGAAATGGCAAGATTGCCATGAAGCTGTCTGATGGTGATGAGCTTGTGGGTGTAGCGCCATGCAATGAAAGTGATGATCTGTCGATGGCGACCCGTAACGGTAAAGCCATCCGGTTTGCCGTTGATGCTGTGCGCGTTTTCCGTGGACGTGACAGTACAGGTGTCCGCGGTGTGAAGCTTCTCGGCGATGATTCGGTGGTATCAATGTCGATTATTGCGGACGCTGAGCGGGAGTTTGTGTTGTCAGTCACAGAAAATGGATATGGCAAACGAACCCCTGTATCTGACTACCGGCAGACCGGGCGCGGGGGACAGGGGGTCGCCAACATTGAGACTAGCGACCGTAATGGTCGCGTAATGGCGAGCTTTACAGTTGTTGAAGAAGACCAGCTGATGCTGGTGACAAACCATGGTCAGGTTATCCGCATTCGTGTTCATGGTGGTGAGGGCGACTCCATTCGAGTGGCAGGCCGCAAGACTCAAGGCGTGCGTCTGTTTGATGTGTCGAGTGATGAAGAAGAAAAGGTTGTGTCAGCCGGCCTGATCAAGGATGCGGATGACGACGATGAAGTTGGTGATGAAGAAAGCGCTGAAACAAATGAAGCGCCAGTCGCAGAAACATCAGACACCGATCCCATCGCTGAGGCATCTTCATCCTCTGGAGGCGAGAGCGAATGAGCCGGATTGTTATCTACCCGGGCACTTTTGATCCGTTGACCTTTGGTCATATTGACATCATCGAACGTGCCTCAAAGCTTGGGGACGAACTGATCGTGGCGGTGGCGGCAAACGCTGGTAAGGGACCGCTCCTCACGGTTGAAGAACGTACCGAGCTTGTTGCGCAGGAAGTGAAACGCCTCAATGAGGACGGGACAATTACGACCCCCATTAGGGTTTTGAGCTTTACAAGCCTGTTGACTGACCTGGCACGAGAACAGGGGGCATCGATAATTGTTAGAGGTCTTCGCGCCGTTTCTGACTTTGAAATAGAATTTCAAATGGCAAGTATTAACAAGCGCTTACATGGCGATCTTGAGACGGTGTTTTTAATGGCGGCTGAGCATCAACACTTTGTCGCTTCCCGTTTCGTCAAGGAGGTCAGCAAGTATGGCGGTGACATTTCCAGCTTTGTACCGGCAAGTGTCGTTCGGAAAATGAACTCACTGAAATCCTAGGTGATCGAGCGAGACACCGGAAATCATTTTAGGTTTTAAGATACATCATCCGTTTGCCAGAAAATGTGAGCGCTTTTGGCGATAGCGTTTTCGTAAAGCGGGCGATGTTCCCCTCGATCAGCGTCTCAATGTCTCGCTGCGTCGCCTCACCAGGAAACTTCCAGATTACAGTCGAGATATATGGAGCCTGGGCATTGCGGAACGCTTGAAAGGTGATGCCCTAGCCGGAACCCTGACACCAACATGCTGGATCAAGATGATCGCAACCTGTTTTGTGCCTTCCACAGTGTCATCCGTGACGGCGGTGATGACCGCGATGGAACAGCGTCAACTGGTTGAATAGAGCGCTTTCAGGAAACCTTCATTAGCCTTTGATTTTTGGGTTTACAGGCCATGGGGGCTTCTATACAAAGTGGCACGCTTTGCTTTGGCAGGTCGGACCCGTTGGGTAATGACGGGGG
>WTJS01000228.1 GCA_011524735.1 Alphaproteobacteria bacterium | reverse complement strand
CATTGCTCGGGTTTCAGGTTAAGGTCATGGGTGATGCCCCGCGGGCGGGCCGCTTCGCTGGTTTCAGCCCAACCCTTGTTACCATCATTGTGATGGCGATGTCGGGGGCGGCGGCTGGGCTTGCTGGAATGGTTGAAGTCTCGGCGAATATCGGCCAGCTGCAGCCTGATATTTCTTTTGGATACGGCTTTACTGCCATCATCGTCGCCTTCCTGGCGCGCCTGAACCCGCTGGCTGTCATCGCGGCCGGTCTGATTGTTGCGCTGGCGGAGCTTGGCGGCGACTCGGCACAGATTGCATTGGCCATGCCGAAGGTTGTGACCGGGGTGTTCAAGGGCATTCTGCTGTTCATGCTGCTGGCGGGTGAAACCTTCAACCGGTTTCATGTGCAGCTTCACCTGCGCCGGGCGCGTGGTTAGGAGGGCGTCATGCTGGAAGAACTGATTCTGACCGTATTGCTGACCTCTGTGCCGCTGGTTTACGCCGCGACTGGCGAGCTGATTGCAGAGCGCAGCGGCGTACTCAATCTGGGTGTTGAAGGTATGATGCTGATGGGCGCGGTGTCGGCCTTTGCCGCCACCTTCATCTCTGGTAGCGCGACGCTTGGTATTCTGGCTGGGGCGGTGGCCGGGACGATGACGGCTGGTGTCTTTGCTATTTTTGCGCTAGGGCTGGCGACAAATCAGGTCGCCACCGGTCTGGCGCTGACAATTTTTGGCACCGGCCTGTCCGGATTGATGGGCGCCAAGCTGGTCGGTAACGCCATTGATGGTCTGCCGTCCTTGGCCGTTCCGATGCTGTCCGACCTGCCGGTTGTAGGACGCCTACTGTTCAGCCATGACATCATGGCCTACCTGGCGGTGGTGATGGTGGCGCTAGTGGCCTGGTTCCTGAAACGCACCCGTGCCGGTCTTGTCTTGCGGGCCGTTGGCGACAATCACGACAGTGCGCATGCGCTTGGCTATCCGGTGTTAGGAGTCCGATTGCTTGCAGTGCTCTTCGGTGGCATGATGGCGGGACTGGGCGGTGCATATCTGCCGTTGGTTCTGACCCCGCACTGGGCTGAAGGTATGACGGCGGGGCGCGGCTGGATTGCGCTGGCGCTAGTGGTTTTTGCCTCCTGGATGCCCTGGCGGGTATTGATTGGAGCCCTGATTTTCGGTGGGATCACCATCATGCAGCTTGCTGGACAGGCGCGCGGATGGACGATCCCATCACAGTTTCTCTCGATGCTTCCCTATGTGGCGACGATCGTCGTGCTGGTGGTGATTTCGAGAAGCAGAGAATTCGCACTGGCGAATTTCCCAGCCTGCCTGGGACGCGTTTTCCACGCTGGCAAATAGGCGGGTGGTGGATTGATTTTGGTCTTTCAACAATGGAGTGGAACATGAAAACGTTCTTCAGAACTGCGGCTCTTGCAGCCGCTGCCATGGTGGCGTCAGCAGGCGCGGCTGTGGCGGACCCGGTCAAGGTCGGGTTTGTCTATCTTACCAACCCAGGTGATCACGGCTGGACCTATGCGCATGAAGTTGCGCGTCAGGATGTCGAAAAGCATTTCGGCGACAAGGTCGAGACAAGTTATGTCGAGAATGTTCCGGAAGGTCCAGACTCGACCCGCGTGATCCGCGAGTTGGCCCGTCAGGGTAACAAGATGATCTTCACAACCTCGTTCGGATACATGGATCCGACTCTGAAGGTTGCCAAGGAATTTCCAGATGTGAAATTCGTCCATCTGACCGGGTACAAGCGTTCGCCAAACATGGCGACTGGTAACATCCGCTTCTATGAAGGCCGGTATGTTCAGGGTGTCGTTGCTGGTAAGATGACCAAGTCTGACCGCATTGGCTACATCGCCTCCTTCCCGATTCCGGAAGTGATCCAGGGCATCAACGCTTTTGCTCTTGGCATGCGTTCGGTGAACCCGAAGGCCGAAGTGTCGGTGATCTGGGTGAACAGCTGGTATGACCCGGTCAAGGAAGCCGACGCCGCCAAGGTGCATATTGCCGAAGGCGCCGACATTCTGGCCCAGCACACTGACAGCCCGGCCATGCTGCAGACGGCAGAGAAGGCCGGCGTTCATGGCTTTGGTCAGTCCAGTGACATGAAGGCCTTCGCGCCAAAGGCGCAGCTGTTCAGCGCGGTAAACAACTGGGCGCCATATTACATCAGCCAGATTGAAGCGATGATGGATGGCAGCTGGTCAACTGGTGAAGGTCCTGACCACTTTGCTGGTAACACCTGGCTTGGCCTGGCGGACGACTATCTGGTTCTGACTCCGTTTGAGAACATGCCAGCCGATGTGGCTGCTGCTGCTGAAGCTGCTGCCGCCAAGGTCAGCGGTGGCTACAACATCTTCAGCGGTCCTTACAAGGACAATGCTGGCAACGTCATTCTGAAGGACGGCGAGTCCTACCATGACGGTAATCTGTGGAATGACATGAATTATTATGTCGAAGGTGTGATCGGCAAGATCCCCGGTTAATCCCCGGTTGCGCCCGTGGCTGGTTGCCAGGGGGCTGATCGCCACAGGATCGATCAATGAAAAAATCTGGAGGGCATCGCTTCGGCGGTGCCCTTCTGCTATTCAGGGGTGGGGGATCCAGATATGGCCAGCGCGTTGCAGGCCAGACTTCAAAAATTGAGAGATAGACCATGTCCAAGCCAAGCATCTTTGTCACCCGCCGGTGGGCCGCGCCTGCCGAAGCAGCCCTGTCTGAACATTTCGACGTTACCTTCAATGAGGCTGACGCCCCCCTGTCCAAGGAGGCGCTGATCGAAGGCTTTGCGTCGCATGACATGGCAGCGCCAACGGTTTCCGACAGAATTGACGCCGACATCATCGCGGCAGCGGCAGGTGGCAAATGCCGGCTGATTGCCAATTATGGTGTTGGCGTGAACCATATCGATCTTGAGGCCGCCGCTGCACATGACCTTCGCGTCTCCAACACCCCGGGTGTGCTGACCGATGCCACGGCCGATCTGACGCTGACCCTGATGCTGATGCTCTCGCGCCGTGCCGGCGAAGGCGAGCGCGAAGTGCGGGCAGGTAACTGGGCGGGGTGGCGTCCAACCCATCTTGTCGGTCGGTCGATGACGGGCAAGCGACTGGGGATCATTGGCATGGGCCGGATCGGCAAGGCTGTGGCGCATCGTGCGCATTTCGGGTTTGGCATGGACATCCTGTTTTACAACCGGTCGACCATTGCTGATGGGGCCGGGGTGAATGGCCGCCAGGTCGACAGTGTAGCTGAGCTGTGCGCCAACAGTGACTATGTCAGCCTGCATTGCGCAGCGGCGCCGGAAACAGTGAATATTCTGGATGCCGCAGCCATCGCCGCGATGTCGCCTGATGCCTATGTGATCAATACGGCTCGTGGTGATGTGGTTGATGAAGATGCGCTGGCGGCGGCCCTGACCTCTGGGGCGATTGGCGGGGCTGGCCTTGATGTGTATCAGGGAGAGCCAGCCATTAATCCGGCGATCCTGGCGGCGCCAAACACGGTTTTGCTGCCGCATCTGGGCTCGGCCACCGCTGAGGCCCGCGTCGCCATGGGCATGAAGGTTGTGGAAAATGCCTGTGCCTTTGCGGCTGGCAATCCGTTGATTGATCAGGTGGTGTGATGCCGTCTGCTGGGGATGACAGGGTGGCGGACGGCCTGCAGACCGATCATTGGCGGCAGGCGGCTCTGACCGCCTTTGACCGGGCGCTTGCCGCAGGCCATCCGGCCGGGGTCACCAGCAATGCCATGGATCTTCTGACAGCTGCGCCAACTGCCATTCTGGCAGTTGGCAAGGCAGCGGCGTCAATGGCAGCGGCGGTCAGGGATGCCGGCTGTAATGCACCCGGAATTGTCGTGACCAATGATGAG
The DNA here is from genome assembly GCA_011524735.1 of Alphaproteobacteria bacterium. Taxonomy (GTDB): domain Bacteria; phylum Pseudomonadota; class Alphaproteobacteria; order Puniceispirillales; family Puniceispirillaceae; genus UBA8309. The sequence continues at coordinate 2,459 of WTJS01000228.1, read as the reverse complement.
AGTTTCGCCGAAATTGACGGGCTGCGTTGTTTTGCGAGTGCGCATCCAGTGCCCGATTCCCGAGGGTTGGCTGCGGCTGTTGAGGTGGAAGACCTGCTTCGGGGCCTGACCAAAGACGATCACCTGCTGCTGTTGATCAGCGGTGGGGGATCGGCCCTTTTGCCTGCACCATCATCCGGCATCACTCTGGCCCAGAAACAGCTGCTGAACGAAGCGCTGCTGGCAAGCGGGCTGGATATCCACGCAATGAATGTCGTGCGGCGGCTGTTTTCGCGGCTGAAGGGAGGGCGCATGGCGCGTCTGGCAGCGCCAGCGCGGATCACCCAATTCCTGCTGTCGGATGTGCCGGGGGACAGGTTTGAATCCATTGCCAGCGGTCCGGCGGTTCCCGATCCCGTGCCCCTGGCCGAGGCCATAAGCATGATCCGGGACAACCGGCTGGACGAGCTGGATTTTGTTGCCACGCATCTTGACCGTATTGCGGCGGGTGAGGTGGATATGCCCCTTCGTCCCACCGATCCTGAAGCAGGGCTGGTCACAACGCATCTTTTGGCAAGTAATGAATTGTGTCGCGGCGCAGCGCGTGACTCCCTGCTGCCTGGCCTGCCGGGTCTGACGGGCTTTGATGTGGCGGAACTTGATGGAGATGCAACAGACTGTGCCACTAATCTGGCTGCATCTGTTGCGGCGGCATCGACGCCACAGGGCGTTGCTGCTGTCACCGGTGGTGAGACAACGGTGCAGCTTGGCAAGGCGCCCACAGGCAAGGGAGGGCGCGCGCAGGAAATGGTGGTTGCCTTTGCCAGGGCCATGCACGCCATGGATGCCCCGCCGGCGCACTGGCTTGCCTTGGTTGGGGGCACTGACGGACGGGACGGGCCAACGGATGCGGCCGGCGCCATCATCACCTCGGATGATGCCTTTGACGCAGAGGCCGCGTCAGCCGCACTGGCAGCGCATGATGCCTATCACTATCTCGGCGCCCGCAATCAGTTGGTCAAAGTGCCGCCAACAGGCACCAATCTTGGAGATATTGCCATTTTCCTGGCCGCAGGTTCCTAGCGCGACGGTCGTCACAGAACGCAGAAAGCAGGGGAGAGATCAATGGAAAACAATGATCTGAAACATTGGGGGCAGAAGGCCGCTGACTGGTCTGCCGAATATCTGGACTCGCTGGCGTCACGACCGGTTCGCCCGCAGACGCGCCCGGGAGAGGTGCTGAACAGTCTGCCACTGGCCCCGCCCCAGGACGCACAGCCTGTTGAGGATGTCTTTGCCGACTTTGAAGAGCTTGTTGTGCCGCATGTGACCAACTGGCAGCACCCGCGCTTCTTTGCCTATTTCCCGTCAAATACCAGTCCACCGTCGATTCTGGCGGAATGGCTGACCGCCACCATGGCTGCAAACTGTCTGCTGTGGCAGACCGCGCCTGCGGGCACTGAAATGGAAGTTCGTGTACTGGACTGGTTGCGCCAGATGATGGGGCTTGGCGAAGGGTGGCATGGGATCATCCAGACCGGCGCGTCCATGGCGACGCTGTCGGCCATTCTGACGGCGCGGGACAAGGCGCTGGACTGGGACTCCAAGGAAACAGGGCTGTTTGGGCAGAAACGTCTGCGCGTCTACGCCACGGCAGAGGGGCATTCCTCAATTGAAAAGGCCGTCTATCTGGCCGGTATCGGGCGGGAAAATCTGGTGCGGGTGGCAACCGATGATGAAGGCGCGATGTGCCCTGATGCGCTGCAGGCCTCAATTGATGCGGATCGTGCGGCCGGTTATCTGCCGTGCGCTCTTGTGGCGGTGCTCGGCACAACAGGTGTTGGCGTCAGCGACCGGCTTGATCGCATTCTGCCGATTGCGCGGGCCGAGGGACTGTATTCACATGTGGATGCGGCCTGGGCCGGGTCAGCCCTGATCTGTCCAGAATTTCGCGATCTCGCAGCCGGTATTGAGGATGCAGATTCGCTGGTTTTCAATCCGCATAAATGGCTGATGACCAATTTTGACTGCTCGGTACATTTTATCCGGTCAGTTGAGGATATGAAGAAAACCATGTCGATCACCCCAGCCTATCTTGTGACGCAGGATGCTGATGAGGTTACTGATTATTCGCAGATGACCATTGAGCTTGGGCGCCGGTTCCGCGCTCTGAAGCTTTGGTTCGTCATTCGATGCTACGGCGTATCGGGGCTGCAGAAGATCATTCGCGATCATGTTGCCTGGACGGCAGAGCTGGCCACACGGATTGAAGTCACGCCCGGATTTGAAATCACCTCACCGGCGCGCCTTGGTCTGTTCAGTTTCCGCATTCGTCGTCCCGGTATGGAGGATGGCGCGGCGCTTGATGCGCTGAATGCACAGCTTGTCGACAGGGTAAATGCCGATGGTACCGTCTATCTGACGCAGACTATTCATGGCGGGCGTTACATTATTCGGGTGTCGGTGGGTACCACTATGAC
>WTJS01000270.1 GCA_011524735.1 Alphaproteobacteria bacterium | reverse complement strand
TGGCAATCAAGGCAGACAATGCGCGCGCGATGAATGAGGCTGAGAATGCCATGTCACCTGAGGTGATCGACCTCGCCCGTGACAAGGCACGTCTTGAGGCTTTGCCAAAGATTGTGGAGCAGATGGTCCGGCCAGCTGAAAAAATCGACTCTATCAAGATTCATCACATCACGGGCGGCGCTCTTGACCGGAATGGGTCGGCGAGTGGTGCTGGTGAGCGTGGCGACAAGCCACCGGTGAACCAGGCTTTGGACTCAATCATGGATATGGCTGTGCAGCTCCCCGCCCTTCGCAAGATCGGAGAGGATCTTGGAGTCAGCTTTGAGGATGGTATGAGTGGGGTCGTGGACGGGGATCGCAAACCGTCTTCCGACAAAACATCCTGAGGCGGCACCAGAAAGCTAAGCAGCTTTAGTGAGGGAGCAGACCATGTTTGGCGCAGCGGGGAATGACACCCCAGTCACGACGGGAAACTATATTGATGGTGTTGCGCGTCCAGCCGAAGGCGGTAGGACTTACTCACTCTATAATCCAGCGCGCCCTGATGAACTGGTTGGCCATGCAGCCCTGTCTTCCTTTGCCGATGTCGATGCGGCGGTTGAGGCTGCGCATGCTGCCTATCCGGCATGGTCGCGGACTAGCTATGCTGAGCGTGCGGCGAAGCTGAATCAGGTTGCCGATTATCTTGAGGCGGGTCAGGACGATGTTGACCAGCGGGCACGGCTATTCTGCCGTGAGCACGGTAAGATCATCAAGGAGACGCATCTTGAGGTGTCGCGCCTAGGTGACAGGTTCCGCACGACTGCAGCCTATGCTGACAGGCTGGAACGCGACGAGATAGAACATGGTCCACCGTTTGATACCATCATCACCCGTCAGCCACGGGGGGTGGCAACGCTGATTGTCCCGTGGAACTGGCCGCTGTCGATTCTCGGCGCAAAGCTGCCGCAGGCGCTGATGGCGGGTAACACGGTCGTGGTCAAGCCGTCAGAACTGTCTGTTCTGGCACCAAGCATGACCTTGCAGAAAATTGCCGAGATGTTTCCCCCAGGTGTCATCAACATCGTGACGGGTGATGCCACCGAGATCGGTGATCGTCTGGTGGGGCATCCGCTGGTGCGCTTTGTCAATTTCACCGGGTCGGTTCGGATCGGTAAGCATGTGATGAAGGTAGCGGCCGACCAGATGACTCCTGTCACGCTGGAACTTGGTGGTAATGACCCGGCGATTGTCTGCGCTGATGCCCGACTGGACGACAAAGCCTTCATGAACATGTATCTCGGCACGTTCATGTCGTCGGGGCAGATCTGCATGGCATTGAAGCGCCTCTATGTGCACCGCTCACGTTATGATGAGGTGATTGACGGGCTGAGTTCAGTCTGCAACCGCATGGTGGTCGGAGATGGCCTGCTGCCAGAAACGAACATGGGGCCGGTGAACAACGCAAAACAGCTGAAGACGGTCACAGATATGATTGCGCAGGCACGTGCAAGTGGTGCCGAGGTGCGTGAATGTGGACAGGTTCCTGACGAGGCACTCTATCGGAATGGCTATTTTCAGAAGCCGGCCCTTATTTTCAATCCAGATCAACGTCTCGACATTGTAGCTGAAGAACAGTTTGGCCCGGCATTGCCGATCATGCCATTTGACAGCGAGCTGGAAGCCATAAGGCTTGCCAATGATTCACGCTATGGGCTGTGTTCATCGGTCTGGACGGAGGATCGCGATCGGGCGCTGACCATCGCGCGTCAGCTGGAGGCTGGTTACACATATCTAAATGGTCACGGGCCGACAGCCCAGGATTTTCGGGGACCATTCGGCGGCTTCAAGGATAGTGGCTTTGGTCGAAACCTTGGATATGAAGGCGTTGTCCAATTTCAGGGACACCACTCAATTTCCAGTGTGCCGGGATGGCTGTTTTAGGGGTTTCGATTCGGTGGGGCGTAGGATCAGGTTATGAAAGAGCCGATTGAACTTTACAGCACGGATATTGATGCCAATCCCTTTCCAGCCTATCAGCGTCTTCGTGACGACTTTCCCTGTTACTGGAGCGAGCATGCCGGCCTCTGGTTTTTGTCGCGCTATGCAGATGTAGCCAGCGCAGCCGTAGACTGGGAAACATACTCCTCTCTCAGTGGTAATCTGATTGATGAAATTCCAGGGCGCTCAGGCGGCACGCTTGGCACCACTGACCCCCCGCGTCATGACCGTCTCAGACGCCTTGCCAATCATGCCTTTGCCAGAAAAAACCTGGCTGAAGTCATAGACCATGCCGGGTCAGTTGCCAGGCATGCGGTCGGCGAATGTTCAGCTCAGGCCAGTTTCGATTTTGTGCGGTCCTTTTCCAGCAGGGTTACGGTGGATACGATCTTGCACATGCTTGGCCTACCACAACAGGATCCGGCCGAGATCAGATCAAAGGTTGTGCTGTCCATTTCGACGGACAAGAAGTCGAAGGGGCGAAGTGCGCAAATGAATGAAGCTTTTGCAGAAGTGTCAGATTTTCTGCGTGACGCAGTGGCGACGCGGCGTCGCGACCCTGCAGATGATCTGATCACCAAGCTTGCTGAGGCTAAAATTGACGGCGACGCCTTAAGTGAGCGCGAAATTGTCCTGACCACGGCCATGTTTGTGGTCGCAGGTGTCGAATCTCTCTCCAGTTTCATGAGCATATTTGCGATGAATCTCGCCACGATGCCAGATGTGCAGGACGCAGTCCGGCGGGAACCCACCCTGATGAAACAAGCCATCGAGGAATCCCTACGTTTCAATACCTCGGCGCAGCGTTTCAAGCGCGTGCTGACACGAGATGTGAAGCTTCATGGTCAGCATATGCGCAAGGGCGACTTTGTTGTGCTGGCTTATGGGTCAGCCAACCGCGACGAACGTCAGTTTCCGGACGCTGATCGCTATGACCTTCACCGCAACCCAAGGGGGCATCTTGGATTTGGGACCGGTAAGCATTTCTGCATTGGCAATGACTTTGCCCGTATGGTCATGGAGCGCGCCATGAATGTCTTTCTGGCACAGATGCCGCCATTCCGGCTTGCTGAAGGCCAGCTTGACTGGGTGCCATCCTCCAACTTCCGCAGTCCGGTGGCACTGCCGTTGAAAAGTGGATGACCCTGGTGGGGTGCAGGGCAATCCATCTGGTCCTCTTGCAAGAGGGGCTTGTTAGAGGCGGATGGTAGGTTAAGATTTATATCGTTTGGGAGAATTTGAGGGAGAGAGATGATGGTTTCCAAGGGTTTTGAATTCGGTACAGCCAAACTCGCCGTGATAGCGCTGGTGGTCATGGTTTTTAATGTCGGTGGTTTTGCCCATGCCAGTTCGGTTCAGTTAGTACAAAACAGCTCAGGCATGCAGGCTAAGCGGCTGAATATCGATCCGGACTTGCGTTCAAAGATGCGTAACATTGCTCAAAGTCGGAACCTGGGCCAGCGCGTTCAACTGGCTAAAAGACTTGCGTCTCAGATCAACGGTAATCGGATCCGGAACCTGCGCTCCAGCCAGGTTGAGCGTATGCTGGAACAGAACCTGAACCATCTCATTGCCAATGACATGGGGCAGATTCAGAACCTTTTGGCGCAACTTCAGAGCATGCAGAGCCAGTTTAAGGATTTAGCCATTGGCTCGGGCGGGGGCTATGGCGACACAATGTTTACGTCTTATTATCTGAGTGGCGGGGACATGTTGATGATTCATGAACATCCGAGATCAGGAGATGCCGGCCACCATACTTTCTACACCTATAATAAAAATCCAGATGGAAGTTTCTCTCAGACAGTGGTGACCGAGTTTGATTTGGATGAAAATCTAAATAAGAGCGGCCGCAAGAAAGCCGATGGAGATGGCAGTCCGCCGCCACAAGAGGCTTTTGATTTTGCTGAAAACAATCCAGACGGATCGGACAAGAATAATATTATTGCCGAAACAGAAGCGCGCATGCTGATTCCACAGCTTGTTTCCGTGAATAATAATCTCTCCACTGTTGAGAGTTATTTGTTCTCATACATGGTCTCAGGCGGTTTGCTGAAGTAACTGCACCACCTCTTCCAACAGTCTGTCCAAGATGTACTGTCTGTATCGCTTGACCAAGGTGCGTCGGTTGAACCCTGACACTATGCTCGCTGGAGACGCATGCCGTCGTCTGGCAAAGACAAAGTAGTCCAATATTGGCAATATGGTTGGCATCGGAGATGCGAAAAAGGGCGGCGCTATCGAAAGATGACAAATGGACATCTGGCTTCTTCAGCCAGGGCCTGTTGAAAATGTGGGTGGACATGTCGACCGGAGTCTGAACCTATTCGAACAGAATTATCAGTGACAAAAAGGAGTGCAAAACTGGCGGATAATATCAATGTGCGGCCAGCTAGCCTGGCCGACGCGACCATGATGTCTGAAATCTATAATCATTATGTTTTGCACGGAACCGCAACCTTCGAAGAACAGGCCGTTTCACCGGAGGGGTATGAACGCCGCCTGTCGCAGCTTCTGGAGCGTCAGTGTCCGGTCCTGATTGCAGAAGATCAAGATGCTCAGCTGCTCGGCTTTGCCTATGCCAGCCATTATAATCTGCGCTCAGCCTATCGGTTTACGGTCGAAGATTCGGTTTACGTGCATCATCAGCATGCGCGCAAGGGGATTGGCAGGACATTGCTGTCTGCGCTTGTCTCCACCTGCCGCGCGCGGGGATTTAAGCAGATGATGGCAGTGATTGGCGATTCCGAGAATGCAGGGTCTATCCAGCTGCACCGGGCGATGGGGTTCAGTGAAGTCGGAATTGCAAGACAGGTAGGCTACAAATTCGCGACCTGGCTGGATGTCGTATATATGCAGCGTGCCCTTTAACTGCAGGTGCCCTGCTGATCGGCCTTGCCCTGTCAGAAGTGGTGCTCTCCAGAATATGGTATCGTGGCATCACCGGTAGCATATTGTGTCGTAGGCGTGTCGTTTGGTAATTTTTTGGTCGAAGTCAAATATATCCAGCATGGCTTGGTATCCTTCTTCGGAAATCACCATGTCAGTTGGCCAGCATCCCATTTCTTGGTAGGCGCGAATGCACTGCGTCAAAACTGCCTCACTAACTCCGGGAAACAAAGGTTTCTGTGAGGATGCTATTTCCGCAGCGGGTGCTGACGAAATATATCGACGTGCGCGGGCATAGGCCCGGCAGAAGGCCGTGCCATCATCGGATTCCAGCCAGTCAGGCAAGGCGGCCAAGCTGGAAAAAGCACAGGCGCCAATCATGGGGCCAAGTGCCGCTGCAATATAGCCAACGCCATCAGCCTCCAGCTGTTGAGGAGCAGGCCCTTGCTGATGGATGTACCGTCCCTGTCCGTTGCGGAAAGCGGCGTCCATTTCATTGGCATTGCCGGCATCAATAATATTGATTTTGGAGATATCAATACCTGCTTTATGGCACGCATACTTGAACATTGTCATCGGCTGGCCACCGTGATGCACAAGCACTTCAGCGCCCTCCAAAGATGCCCAGCTGAAACTGTCTTCGCGATCGCGTCCCGTGATGAAAAATCCGTCCATGTTGTTGACCAGCGCAAAATGTCGTGCCAGTGGCGCATCACCTCTTTCCAGAGAAGAGAATCCCTGGCTGATGGTGGATTGTACGACTTGCGCACTGCCGTCAGCCAGCGCCTCGAGGGCAGACACTCCTGGCTCAGCAACGCTCCATTCATATTCAAAACCTTCTTCTGACAGAAAATTTCCGGTCATTGTGGAAATCAGTGGGGAATAGAAGGCTGAGAACAAGGTGAATTGGATATGAATCTTGGGCAAGGCGCGGTTTCCTGAATTGGATGTTATTTAAGGTTTGATGCGGTTGGTTTGACAGGATTTAGGCCACAAACGTCTCGTTTGTTTACGTAAGTTTTTCCGGACAATAGCCGACGCCCTGAGCGAGAGTTTTCATGATCAGGGGCGATATTCAATCACATTGATAAGGATGCCTTCCCAGGCCTCACCTTTGACGGGGTGTTTGCCAGGCTGAAAATCCCATGCAACAAGCTTTGTTTGGTCGCCGTGCCTGATTGGGTTTACCTCTCTGTTGGTCCATTCGTGGAAAGAAGCAGATTTCTTATCATTGGGAACAGCTATGATCTTTTCACCGTCACGCATGTAGATTTTGGGCCTGCCTTGCAGAAAAGGTGAAAAACTGCTGCAGGTGATGTAATCGGCGCCATTCCATTCAACGAAAGACAGAAGTGTGCACCAATCTGGCATGGTTTCACCCTCCTGCCTCTGTGGATTTATCTGCTGAACTTTCTCACTGGCATCAACAAATTTTGTGCCATCCCATTCCAGTCTTTGTATGA
>WTJS01000017.1 GCA_011524735.1 Alphaproteobacteria bacterium | reverse complement strand
TGCCGGACGGCAGCAGGGACAGCTTATATTCAACCCCGTCAATGACCAGCGTATGGCCGGCATTATGCCCGCCCTGAAAGCGGACCACCACATCGGCGCGGCTGGAAAGCCAGTCAACAATCTTGCCTTTGCCCTCATCGCCCCACTGGGCCCCGATCACGGCTACGTTTGTCATCATATGTCCTATGGCTGAATGGCTGCGCCTATGGCGGAATGGCTGCGCCGGGAAAGGCCGGGCGGCGTCAGTCATAGCCAAAAACAGGCCCCACTGCAAGGTTGCGCCACCAGGATGATTGGCCAGGATGACGGGCCGAGGCGCCTAGCCGAACTGCAGCAGATCGGCGCGGACAACCTGATCAAGCTTACGAAGCTCGCCCATCGTCGACGCGTCCATCTCCTGATCAATCTCAACCAGCGCGATGGCTTCACCGCCAGCTTCCTTGCGGCCGAGATGGAAGGTGGCGATGTTGATGCCATGCCGGCCACATAGCGATCCCAGATCGCCAATGAAGCCAGGCTTGTCATAATTGCGAAGATATAGCAGCCGTTCCGGGAAATCGGCCTCAATGGCGATGTCCTGTACCTCGACAATACGGGCCTTGTCACCGCCAACCAGCGTGCCGGCAATGGTGCGCGTGCCACCATCATAAATGGCTGTGACCCGCAGCAGCGTTTCATAATCACAACGGCGGTCATGCCGCACGGTAGACACGGCGATGCCGTTGGAGGCGGCAATCGCGGCGGCATTCACCATATTCACCGAATCCATCACCGGCCCAAGAAGCCCGGCCACGGTTGAGGCCACCACCGGGTCGGGGTTGAGTCCAGCCGCCTTGCCGTCAAATTCGATGCTGATGGAGCTGAGCCCGCTGGAGTCGACCTGCCCCAGAAAGGCACCAAGCTTGCGGCCAAGCCCCATATAGGGCCCCAGAATCGGGGCTTCTTCCGCCGATACCGACGCCATGTTCAGCGCGTTTGTCACAGCTCCTTTGACCAGATAATCGGCCATCTGTTCAGCAATCTGCAGGGCAACCTTTTCCTGCGCCTCGGTGGTGCTGGCACCAAGATGCGGGGTGGCGACAAAATTCTCCATGCCAAACAGCGGATTGTCCCTGGCAGGTTCCACCTCAAACACATCCAGCGCGGCACCGGCAACATGCCCGCTTTCCATCGCCGCCCGAAGGGCCAGTTCATCGACAAGCCCACCCCGCGCACAATTGACAATGCGCACACCTTTCTTTGTCCGGTTCAGCGCATCGGCCGACAGGATATTGCGGGTCTGGTCTGTCAGAGGTGTGTGCAGCGTGATGAAATCAGCGACGGGAAGAAGTTCGTCAAGTTCGACCTTCTCAACCCCGATGCGGCGCGCATGCTCAGGGGTCAGGAACGGGTCAAAGGCGACCACCTTCATCTTCAGCCCCTGCGCGCGGTCGGCGACAATCGCGCCGATATTGCCGCAGCCAATCACACCAAGCGTCTTGCCGGTAATTTCGGTGCCCATGAAGCGCGACTTTTCCCATTTGCCAGCCTGGGTTGAGTCATTCGCCGCCGGGATCTGGCGGGCCAGTGACAGCATCATGGTGATGGCATGTTCCGCCGTGGTGATGGCGTTGCCAAAGGGGGTGTTCATCACCACAACGCCGCTGGCGGTGGCCGCCGGAATATCGACATTATCGACCCCGATGCCCGCCCGGCCGACAACCTTCAGATTGGTCGCCTTTGCCAGAATATCGGCCGTCACCTTGGTCGCCGACCGGATGGCCAGCCCGTCATAGTCACCAATGATGGCGGCAAGCTCGTCTGGCGCCAGACCGGGCTTCACATCAACGTCAACGCCGCGGTCACGGAAGATATCCGCCGCAGCGGGGCTGAGTTTGTCACTGATCAGAACTTTTGGCACGATTTGGTCTCCTTCGCCGGGGCAAGTATCAGGATAATCCGGCATATCACGATGATCTGTTAAGCAAGAGTAGGGAAAAGGGGTGGTGCCATCGCCGCATTTGTGGGGACGACGACGGCATAAACTGGTGGCGGTCAGGCAGCGTCTTCCTGATGCTGGGCGCGTATGGCTTCATAGGCCCAGTCAACCCAGGGAAGCAGATGCCGAATATCATCCGGGTCAACCGTCGGGCCGCCCCATATCCGAAGCCCGGTTGGCGCATCCCTGTAGGCCCCGATATCCACCGCCACATTCTCCGCCTCAAGCAACGCCTGCATCTGTTTCACAATGGCGGACCTGATGTCCGGATCATTGGCAAGAAACCAGTCATCACTGATGGTGATGCACAGCGCCGTCTGCGACATGGTCGCCGGATCGCTGGCAAGGGCGGTGAAATAAGGCGTGTCCTTCAACCAGGCCTGAAAATGCGCAAAACTTTCATCAACCCGCGCGATTGTACCAGCCTGACCGCCAAGAGATTCCACCCAGCGCAGCGCATCCAGCGCATCTTCAATCACCAGCATGGAGGGTGTGTTGATGGTCGCGCCCTTGAACAGCGCTTCATCCAGCTTGCCCTTCTTGTGAAGCTTAAACAGCTTTGGCACCGGCCATGCGGGGGTGTAGGTGTTCACCCGCTCCACCGCACGCGGCGACAGGATAATGACGCCGTGCCCGCCCTCGCCGCCAAGCGCCTTCTGGAAACTGAAGGTGATGACGTCAAGCTTGTGCCAGGGAATATCCATCGCGTAACAGGCCGAGGTGGCATCGCAGATGGCAAGGCCAGCCCGGTCATCCGGAATCCAGTCGCCATCCGGAACGCGGACACCCGATGCGGTGCCATTCCATGGGAAGACCACATCATGATCCCAGTTGACCCTCGACAGATCAGGAAGATCGCCATATTCCGCCTTATGGCAGGTCAGCGGGTCAAGTTTGAGTTCCTTTACCGCATCACCAATCCAGGTGTTGCCAAACGCTTCCCAGCCCAGCATGTCCACACCGCGTGCGCCAAGAAGCGACCACATGGCCATTTCAACCGCGCCTGTGTCCGATCCGGGAACAATGGCGGTGATATAATCATCGGGAAGGTTCAGAGTGCTGTGAATGCGCGTAATACATTCGCCAAGGCGGGCCTTAGGAAGCGGGGCGCGGTGGGAGCGGCCAAGAGAGGCCTGATCCAGCGCGGTTGGGGTCCATCCTGGCCGTTTGCGGGTAGGTCCCGTCGAAAACAGCGGCGATACCGGCTTCACGGCCGGTTTGGCTTTGGCAAACATTGCGCCCTCGTCAATCATGTTGCCACCCGTTGGGGGGTGACGGCCCACCCAAAAGATGGGCCAGCTGCCCCAGCAGGGTCAACAGCGGAAACGAAGACAGAGTGAAAGATATTGCCCTAGACTAAGGCACTGTTTTTACAATGAAGTTTCAGCTTCCTTTTTCAAGAGCAAAATTATTTCATCCATGGTGGCATCAAGAAGCGCTTCATCCGCGCTTTCCACCATCACCCGGATCAGGCTTTCCGTGCCTGATGGACGCACCAATGTACGGGCCTTGCCGTCAATGCCGGCTTCAATTTTTGCCAGGGCTTCGGTCACGGAGGGCCGCGTCAGGATTTCACGTTCCATGCCGCGCAGATTTTCCAGTTTCTGGAAATTGGGGGTAAAGACCTGAAAGACCTGGCTGGCCGGAGCATCTGATTTTGCCAGAATATTCAGCATCTGCAGCGCCGCGATCAGACCGTCACCAGAGGTGGATAGCGACGTCATCAGAATGTGGCCAGAGGATTCCCCCCCAAGATTGATGCCGCGTTCCCGCATCCGTTCCAGAACATAACGGTCACCAACGCGGGTCCTTTCCAGCGATAGGCCAAGCCTAGCAAGGAAGGGTTCGATCCCGCCATTGGTCATCAGCGTTCCGACCACACCACCGCCGGTGAGCGTGCCCGCCTCATGCATGCATCGCGTGAGGCAGGCAAGTACCTGATCACCATTGATGATGGCCCCGGTCTCATCGGCAATGATCAGACGGTCGGCATCTCCATCCAGGGCGATGCCCACATCCGCACCATGTGCCACCACCGCGGCTGCCAGCGTTGCAGGATGCACGGCCCCGCAATCCTGATTGATGTTGAACCCGTCCGGATCATAGGCAAGCTTCACCACTTTGGCACCAAGATCGGACAGCGTATCGGGTGCCGTACGGTAGGCCGCGCCATTGGCACAGTCGACAACCACCTTCAGACCGTCAAACCTGACATCCGTCGACAGGGTAGATTTGGCAAATTCGACATAGCGCCCGACCGAATCCAGCATGCGGCTGGCACGGCCAAGATTTGCCGGTTCCGACAGTTCAATGGAGCCGGCCGCAAGGTCCGAGATTTCAGATTCAATCCGATCATCCAGCTTGTAGCCATCCGGCCCGAACAGCTTGATGCCATTATCCTCAAACGGATTATGGCTTGCCGAAATCATCACTCCGAGATGGGCCCTTAATGAGGCTGTGAGGAAGGCGACTCCGGGGGTTGGCATCGGGCCGAGAAGACGGCAGTCCATGCCAATTGAGGTGAATCCGGCAACCAGTGCCGCCTCGACCATATAGCCGGACACGCGGGTATCCTTGCCAATCACGACAAGCGGTCTGCCGGTGCGGCCTTCGGGGTTATTGTCGATAAACCAGCGGCCAGAAGCCAACGCCACGCGGACAATCGCCTCAGCCGTCATGGCACCGGTATTCACCCGTGCGCGCACCCCGTCAGTCCCAAACAGACCCGCCATCACCTTCGATCCCCTGATTAGCTTCTCAGACCAAACCATAAGGACAGGTCAGCTTCTGAACAAGCGTTGAAACTACTGCCTTTTCCCCGACCACCGCCCCGTCGGCAAGGTTAGAGCGACCATGCGGTCGGCCACCCCTGCAGGCAGACCAAAAAATGAATCTAATAGCTGTATGAAATGTCAAAATGCGTAAGCGAAAATTTAACTGTTTCCGACGTCACATAGCCTTCTGAACCAAAGGCAGAGCGGCATCAAAGGCAGGGGAAAATCATGCAGAAAACTCTCAATTTGCTGGTCCAGGGACTCATCCTTGGCGGATCGCTAGCAGGATCGGCCCTGTCCAGCATGGCGGCGGACATTGGTTCGAGGGCCACCTTCACCCTGCACACATTGCCATCCCTGACCTTATCCGACTCGACGCCAATCACTTTCGGGCGACGTTTCATTCCCGCCACTGGTACAGCCACCTATGAGGTTAGCCCGCTGCTTGACGTAGATAATGGCCCTGGATCGGTAACCATCACAACCAACGCCCAACACACTCAAACAAATTTCTATCACATCACCACCTCGCCGCCGGTCTGCCCGCCAGGGGTCAATTTCACGGTGACAAAACGCCTATCAAATGAGAATCGGCTTCTCAGCGGAGCAGCCGCTCAATACACCCTTTATCTTCCTGATTCCACAACCAGACTATATCTGGGTGGAACGTTGCAGGTGGATGCAAGCGCAGCGCCGGGACCGGGTGTCTGCTCTTTCAATGTTGTCTTTACACGGAATGGAGGACTCGCGTGACCCGGACGCATGATAGGGCGCATGTAGACCGCCTGAGGGAAAGTGTCTTGCCCGCCATCGACAGACCACCACCGTATCGTCAGACCACCGACGGCGGCTTCAAAACATTCCGTCGATCACAGACCAAGATGCCTGTGTCAACCACTACGAATCTATGCCAACCACGAACCTGTGCCAACGATGAATAGGGAGGCCACCCACCATGTCCCCATCATTTCGAACAATCCGCAGTCTCAACACACTGCTTCTTGCCGGGAGCATCCTTGGCGCTCTATCCTCACCCAGCCTTACCGCCTCGGCGGCGGACATTCAGGCAAGCTCGACATTCAATCTGATAGAAACGCCCCCCGTCACCTTGACCGATGCGCAGCCGATCCAGTTCGGCCAGCGGAATATACCGCGACAGGGCACAGCCACCTATGAGATCAACCCCATCAGGAATAAAAACACTGGAGCGGGACGGGTCACCTTTAACAATGCGAACCCCAGACACCTGTATAGCTGGCAATTCGCCGACCCGGTCTGCCCAGCCAATGTGTCCCTGACTCTTTCACAGGCGTATAATGACTCGAGGGCGGCCGGTCTGATCGTCCCGGAGAGGTCGAATGAACTGTATTTCGGCGGCACGTTGAGCGTGAATGCAGCGGCCACTCCGGGCGTGGGCGCCTGCACGTTCAATATCAGTTTTGTCCGCTTTGGCGACGTGCCGTTGTGAGGTGTGATGGACCGGCCTGCATTGCGGCACATTTAGGGGTGGGCCGGTCTGTCGGCCTGAACGCCTCCCGCCCCGGTCACAGGCAGGCCGTTTGGGACACCCCACCAGGGTGACACCCCATCAGGGTGAGCCATCACGTCTGATGATGGCTCTTGGTGATGGCTCTTGGTGATGGCTCTTGGTGATGGCTCTTGGTGA
>WTJS01000118.1 GCA_011524735.1 Alphaproteobacteria bacterium | reverse complement strand
GCTACAGCATGCTGGTTGGGCAACCGAAGCAACGCCGCAGCTTCGCTGATTTGACTGATATAATTGGATATCAGGAACGCGGAGCCGCAGCCCGGCTTAATCGGTCATTGATAGCTTCACCAATTCCTGTCGTTGGGATGGGTGCAACGCCTATGACACTTGCTCCCGTTGCATCTGCTGCGTGCAGCCTATCAAACAGGTTGGCGGCAGCTTCGACAAGGTTGCCACTGGCGCTAAGGGTTGAGGCCAGCATGCCTGCCCCCGATACTTCGCCAAAACCAATTAATTCCATGCCTTCTGACGGAGTTAACACATTCATCTTCAGTGTGCAGTTTGGCGCATAATGGCTTTGCATCATGCCGGGGCTAACCATGTCCTGTTTGGAGCCGTCAGCTTGGTTGTTCACAAGCGTAAGCCCGGCCTTGGTCAGGGCAGCGGAAATTTGTTCACGCGTGACTCCGCCAGGGCGCAATATGACGGCCTTGTCGCCGCTGCAGTCGACAACAGTGGACTCAACCCCACTTTCACAGGGACCGCCATCAAGCACCAAGTCAATCCGGTCGCCAAGCCCGTTCACAACATGGTCTGCCCGGCTAGGGCTTATCCGCCCTGACGGGTTCGCACTTGGGGCAGCAACTGGGCCACCAAATTCCCTCAGAAGTGCGCGTGCCGCTTCATGGGCTGGCACGCGCAGCGCAATCCGGTCGAGGCCCGCGCTTGTTAGCATGGCAATCTGACAGTCTGCCTGTCGGTGTAGGATTAATGTCAACGGCCCGGGCCAGAATGCATCCGCCAGAACCATAGCAAGGGGTGTTTTCTGCCCCAGTGCAAAAGCTGCCTCTGCGTCAGCGACATGGCTGATTAGCGGGTTGAAGGAGGGTCGGTCCTTTGCCGCAAAGATAGCGGCAACTGACTCAGCATTGCGCGCATCGCCTCCCAAACCGTAAACCGTTTCCGTTGGGAAGGCGACAAGTCGTCCTGCGGCCAGTAACTGTGCCGCTTTGGAAATGGATGATGAATCAACAGTCAGGCAGAGGGGGCTGCCGTTGCAATCGCCTGTGTCACTATCATGGGCCATGGCGACGGTGTAGCGCAGTGATGGCGGCCGCAACAAGACAAATTCGGTCTTTGCCACTCTGGATTCAAATTTGGAATGGGCGCAATATCCTCCCGGTTGGTATCTCAGGGCGGGCGAAAAGAAGATCATGTGTGGGCGTTTCACGAATACAGCGTCACCGGAAGAACTGATGCGTAAGTTTGGCGTAACGGTTTTGGATAATCTTCAGCCGCGTTGGAATGTGGCACCATCGCAGAGCGCATTGGTGATCCATCAGACCGGGCTGCAGCCCGAGGCGATTATGCCCAAATGGGGGCTTCCACCTTCAGCCGAAGGTCGGAGCTTTCTGATTAATGCTCGAATGGAAACAGCAGCTGAGAAGCCAACATTTTCACAGGCTTTCGCACGGCATCGTTGCCTTGTTGTGGCGAGCGGCTGGTATGAATGGTCTGAACCTAAGAAGCCGTGGCACATTCAGCTTGCAGACGGTGGGTTGATGGTGTTTGGAGGACTGGTCCTGCCGTATGGTAAAGAACAGCGTTTTGTCATTATGACCGCGGCATCAAACGGGGACTTGAAAGCCATCCATCATCGCCAGCCGCTGGTATTGCCTCCAGCGTCATGGCAGCCATGGTTAACTGGTACAGCAGCTGATGCTAGCCGACTTTGTGTGGCCCAACCATCAGACTGGTTCAACTGGTATCGTGTTGGACCTTCTGTTGGCCGTGTTGCTGAAGATCATCCTGAACTTGTGACGCCACTTGATGAGGCAGCGCTGGCAGCCGAAAATCGGGCGCATTCCGTCTCAGTTCAGTCAAAGAAAACCAATGATACTCGGCAAGGTGACCTGTTTGGTTAATCAGCCATGACGCGGTCTTCATATATCTGCGACAGATGTTTTGCGAACTTCGATACCGTAGAGATGCCAGAGCACCAGAGCGCCAGCACCACGATATGGGCGCCATCCTTCCCCCAACTGTTCCATTTCTGTTGCTGTTGGTCGGGCGTTCAAAGACTTTAAAATGCGCATCGCTTCTTGCAAGGCCACGTCGTTTGCTGGCCATGCGTCCATGTCAGTAAGTGCAAATAAACGGAAATTGTCGGCAGTCCAGGCTCCTACACCGCGTATCTGCACAAGTCGTTTCTGAACTTCCTCACCGGGTAGCGTCGCCAGCTCATTCATGTCCAGTCTGCCAGCGCATATTTCGTCTGCTATTCCAATCAGATATTCTGCCTTGCGCCGTGACAGGCCGGCTTTCATCAGGAATTTGGGGTCTGACTGGGCCACCATATCCATCTCCAGAAAGCCATGGTCTTCCATTCTGCGCCAGATTGCGCTCGCAGACGCACGTGAAACCTGCTGGCCGACTATGGCGCGCGCCAGTGTTTCATAGGTCGCAGGGAGTGATCTGTCGGGGGGAGGGCCATATTGCTGCAATGCCATTTTGACATCCGGATCAAGCGATGACAGAGCGGCGAGGGCGCCTCCGTGGCCATGTCCGGCATCGTGAAATAGTTTTTGCTGCATCAGGCTCATGATCAAAGAGTATCAGGCAGCCATGTGATGGCAAACCTTCGTTTATCCTGCTGTTCAGGAATGGAAAAATCATAACTTCACTGCTAAAGATAAGAAGCTGTCAATAACTGGGGAAATGCATGTCTTCGCCATCTTCGGACCGATTGGTCGTGTGGGATCTTCCGCTGCGCCTGTTTCACTGGGGGTTGATGATCGCTGTAATTGGGAATGTAGTTACAGCCAAGATGGGGCGCATGGACCTACATGAGCGGGCAGGCCTGACAGTGCTGGCGCTGGTGGCGTTTCGGCTGATTTGGGGCTTTATTGGCGGTCATCATGCCCGGTTTAGCAACTTCATAAAGTCACCCGTGAGAGTGATCTCCTGGTTGCGGGACAAACCGGCAAAAGATGCCCCCCGTCAGGTCGGACACTCACCTCTGGCCGCCCTATCAGTTGTCGCTCTGCTCGCAGTAACGGGGTTTTTGGCGACAACCGGCATGTTTTCTACCGACGGCATTCTGTTTGATGGGCCGTTGGCCCATCTGGTGCCGGGACAAGCAGATGTGTTCGCGAAAATCCATCACATGGTAGAGCCTGCTCTATTTTTCCTTGTGCTGCTGCACTTTGCGGCCATTCTTATCTACAAATTCCGCAAAAAGGTGCCGCTGACAAAGGCCATGGTGACTGGCAAGGCAGCGGAGCCGGCAAACAAGGCCATTGGTGCGGATGGCGGTATCACCACCTCACGCCTTATGGCGGGGTTGATGCTGATGGCCGGCCTGCAGATTGCAGCGCATCTGCTGCCCCTTCTGCGGCCGGCCTGGTATTAATAGAGTTGCGATAAATACGCGAGCTCAGCGCTTCACCAGCTTTTATACTTTTGGTGACAGGCCTTGCAGCTAGCGCCTATGGCCTGAAGTGCCTCGCGCGCTGCGTCACCATCCTGCTTGGCTGCGGCGTTAATCAGCGCCTCGGCTGCATAATAATTGGCTTCAGCAGCATCCTTGAAACCTACAAAATCTGACCAGATTTCCGGTCGTGCGCTGGTACCGGCACCCCCGCTGCCCTCAGGGAAGTAGTCTGGCATGACCATCGCCCATGCAGCAATTTTCTCTGCTTCAGATTTGACGGTAGCGAAGTCACCGCTACCGATCGCGGCGCCAATGGCCCTCATAGATGCATTGTTTGCTTTGAAATTAGCTTTGCGGTCTTCAATTACGCCGGCGTGTGCAGTTGTGAGTACGCTAAACAGGCCCAGGGTGCCAATGGCTGAGGCGAAACGGGTAATCTTCATTGTCATGTCCTTTGGTCTTGATGCGGAAGGCTGGCACCTGCCTTTATAAGATAGGCTTTTGCACCAATGAGAAAAGGGGTTTTTGAGATGGAATGCCACCATCGCTGAAAAAGTGCATGACGACGAGAATGTCTGACGCCTAAGCTAGGTATACATTATTTTAGAGATCCGTTTTGCCCATACCAAAATCCTTTATTGGAATCGTCCTGACTTTGATGACAGTTATCTTTGCTGTCGGCACAAGTCTCATCATCAAGAATATTGGCGATCAAATTCCGCTGGCGACCTTGCTTATGTACAGGTTTATGCTGGCGTCTCCTTGGCTGATCCTATTTGCCCTTATCGTTCGAGGACGTAAGGCGTTTCACATCAATGCAAAGAGAACCATGATGGTCAGGATCTGCTTTGGCTGCGCGGCCATGGCGTTGTGGTTCCTGTCTGTTCGACTGCTGCCGTTGGGGCAGGCGACTGCTCTCCTGCAGAGTTCGGTGATCTTCGTGACAATCTGCTCGCCCTTTCTGCTTGGTGAACGAATTGGGGTTTATCGCTGGAGTGCGGTAATCACCGGGATGTTTGGCGTTATGTTGCTGACTGATCCGTTTGATGGTGGTTTCTCTATTTATGTGATCTTTGGTGTCCTAGGTGCGATGGCAAGTGCTGGCCTTGCCATATTGCTGCGCCGCCTTGGCAGGACAGATCATCCATTCAGTCTTGCTGTCTGGTACAACGGATCTGGCAGCGTATTGCTGTTTATGTTTGTGTTTCTGCATCCTGGAATATCGATGACTGTCAGTCAGCCAGTTCTGTTTGATCTGGTTCTGCTTGGCATGGTCGCAACGGGTCTTCAGCTGAGTATCACATCGGCGTTTAAGTTTGCGGAGGCTGTCGTTGTCACAACGGTTAGATACCTTCAGATTCCGCTCGCAGCTCTGATTGGATTCCTTGTATTTGCCGAGGTTATGTCACCAATCGAGATAGTTGGAGGATGTGTCGTGCTAACCAGCTGCCTTGTCATCGCATGGCGCGAATTTGTTCGGTCAAAGGCCGCCGCTGCTCAAGGCCAAGAGACTGGGTGAAGGCTGGTTAATTCTGAAATCCCGTAATTGTGCGGTTGCAACATGGGTGGAGACCTGCGTACAAAACCCGCGAACACGATATGGCAACGCTTTTCAAAAAGTTCAGGTGACCCATGACTGCAACGATGATCCGCCTTATGGGCGAAACCGATATTGTTGATATTGATCCGTCCTCACATGATGGCGCTCCACACCCGCGCCTTATGGGGCTTGATGCTGCTGATAGGATTAATTTGCTTGGTCACTGGCTTGATCAGGACAGAGGTGAGGCCCTTGCCGATGACGCAGATTACCGCGCAGCAATGACATCTATCGCTAATGCCTACCTCGCGGATCAGTCGGATGTTGTTCTTGGTGCAGATGCCAACTTTGTCATCCTTACCCTTTTGCGGGAAAAATGGCCGGTAGGGTCAAAGGCCCGCTTTCAGTCTGTTGCAGACAAGGTGGGGGCGCAGCATACCTATCTTGCGCATCTGTGCAGTCCATCGAAAGTGGATGATTTTGGTGATGAAGCCGCGTTGAAGCAGGCGGA
Source organism: Alphaproteobacteria bacterium (assembly GCA_011524735.1). Lineage (GTDB taxonomy): Bacteria > Pseudomonadota > Alphaproteobacteria > Puniceispirillales > Puniceispirillaceae > UBA8309. Next base: position 963 of record WTJS01000118.1, on the reverse strand, counting down.
AACCACGCAGCTTATGCTTGCCTTACCGGCCTTTAAGCGAGTTCGTAAGAGCTTTGCCAACAGCAGTGCTGTGCAGACCCTAATCCGCCAGAACGGCTGATTTCTAAGGTCCTGCTACTCAGCCAGCTGGGGCAGGTTGCGGAAGTTGTCCAGTGCTTCAGCGTTAGCGAGCGCTTCAGTGTTCTTGACCGGGCGTCCGTGGATGATGTCGCGAACGGCTAGCTCAGTGATCTTGCCTGACCGTGTGCGAGGAATATCCGCTACGGCGATGATGTGGTGCGGCACATGACGGGGCGTCGCCCCCTCACGTATGCGGGTTTTGATTGCTGCCGTCAGCTTGTCATCCAAGTCACATCCTGCAGACATTCTGATGAATAGCAGCACACGGATATCACTATCCCAGTTCTGCCCAACAACCAGTGCTTCTTCGACTTCATCGAAGGCTTCAACCTGACGATAGATTTCAGCAGTGCCTATGCGCACTCCGCCGGGGTTGAGCGTCGCGTCAGAACGGCCGTGGATGATTATGCCATGGCGATCTGTCAGGGTTGCCCAGTCACCATGGCGCCAGATGCCCGGGAAATGTTCGAAGTAGGCGGCCTTGTATTTTTCGTCACCCGGGTCGTTCCAGAACTTTACTGGCATGGATGGGAAGGGTTTGACACAGCAAAGCTCCCCCTGCTGACCCTCGACCGGTTTGCCATTCTCATCCATTACCGCAACTGCCATACCAAGGCCTCGCGTCTGAATTTCACCGGCATAGACGGGCTGGGTCGGGCATCCAAGAACGAAGCATGAAATAATGTCGGTTCCCCCAGAAATCGAACTGAGCTGAATATCTGGTTTGATTCCGTCATAGACAAAATCAAAGGCCTCAGAGGACGGAGGTGAGCCGGTGGGTAACAAAACGCGTAGCGAAGACAGGTCGACGTCCTGACCCGGGCGATAGCCTGCATTGCGCAC
>WTJS01000247.1 GCA_011524735.1 Alphaproteobacteria bacterium | reverse complement strand
CCCCGGCACCAACAAGGATATAAGTCAGGAAACGCACGGTCAGACACCTTTTCGCTGGCGTTCAATGGTTTCCAGCGTAATCCTATCAATAGTTTGTTTCAATGACAGGATACCGCCTCTAAATGAAAAAAATCTGTGTTTTTGCTGGCGCTGCCAGCGGTCGCAACCCCGCCTATGCCGAAGCCGCATATGAACTGGGGCGTTTAATAGCAGCACAAGAGATGGGGGTTGTGTATGGCGGCGGAAGAAGTGGATTGATGGGGCGGGTGGCTGATGGTGCCATAGACCATGGCGGCCATGTCACCGGCATCATTCCAAAATTCCTGGATAAGATCGAAATTGGCCATGAAGGCGTCACCAAGCTTCATGTTATCGACACCATGCATCAGCGAAAAGAAATGATGTATGCCGAAAGCGATGCTTTCATTGTGTTGCCTGGCGGGCTTGGCACGCTGGACGAGACCATGGAGATCACAACCTGGCGACAGCTCGACCTTCACAAGAAGCCAGTCATTATCCTCAACGTCAGGGGATATTGGGACAATCTTCTGGCGATGCTGACTCATGTCATTGATGAAGGGTTCATGCATCATGATCATCTTGATCATTTCGAGACAGCCAACAGCGTCGATGAGGTCGCTCCTCACCTGAAGACCCTCCTGCAAAGCTAGGCTCCACTCAGCGCCTCGGGCAGAAGTTTATGACCATTTGCCTTGCACCAGAATGGGTTCGAAAGTACAACAGCGCAAACCTGTTGCTCTAGCGCGTCGCTGTGAGGTGTCATGACGCGCCTTCCCTCTCAAGCAGGTCCGTGAAAAGCCACGAAGATGGCTTTGCCAACGAACTGGCTGCAGTTTGTGACGCCCTTATCGCGATGTCGTTGCGGCCGCTGAAACATGAAGGAATGGTCAATGTCCAAGATTAAAGTAAAGACCCCTGTCGTCGAAATTGACGGCGATGAGATGACCCGCATCATCTGGCAGAAAATCAAAGACAAACTCATCTTCCCTTATCTTGACATCGATCTGAAATATTATGACCTCGGCATGGAGAAGCGTGACGAGACGAATGACCAGATCACCATCGATTCCGCAAATGCGATCAAGGAATATGGCGTTGGTGTGAAATGCGCCACCATTACCCCTGACGAAGCGCGCGTTGAAGAATTCAATCTGAAGGAAATGTACCGGTCGCCAAATGGCACGATCCGGAACATCCTTGGCGGTACCGTTTTCCGTCAGCCGATCATCTGTCAGAATGTGCCACGCCTTGTGCCGGGCTGGACACGTCCGATTGTCATTGGACGTCACGCATTCGGTGATCAGTACCGCGCCACTGACTTCGTGGTGAAAGGTGCCGGCAAACTGACGATGACCTTCACCCCGGCTGATGGAAGCGCGCCTGAAACACGCGAAGTCTTCGACTTCCCTGATGGCGGTGTTGCCATGTCCATGTACAACCTCGACGAATCCATTCGCGGTTTCGCGCGAGCCTGCATGAATTATGGTCTCGATCTTGGCTGGCCAGTCTATCTGTCAACCAAGAACACGATCATGAAAGCCTATGACGGCCGCTTTAAGGACCTGTTTGAGGAAGTTTTCGAAACCGAATTTGAAGACAAGTTCCGTGATGCAGGCATCACCTATGAACACCGTCTAATTGACGACATGGTTGCCTGTGCTCTGAAATGGGATGGTGGCTTTGTGTGGGCTTGTAAGAACTATGATGGCGATGTCCAGTCTGACACAGTCGCGCAGGGTTTTGGCTCACTTGGCCTGATGACGTCAGTGCTGATGACCCCGGACGGCAACACAGTTGAGGCGGAAGCAGCCCACGGCACCGTCACACGTCACTATCGCCAGCATCAGCAGGGCAAAGAAACATCGACCAATCCAATTGCGTCGATCTTTGCCTGGACCCGTGGTCTCAGCTATCGCGCCAAGTTCGACAACACACCCGATGTTGCGGAATTTGCCGCAACACTTGAAAAGGTTTGCATCCAAACTGTCGAACGCGGCCAGATGACCAAGGATCTCGCGCTTCTGATCTCAAAGGAACAGGCTTTCCTGACAACAGATCAGTTCCTTGATGCGCTGGACAACAATTTGAAGGCAGCTATGAACGTCTGATCGGACAGATCAGTGCCATAAACATCAAAGGCCCGGGTGATTGTCACCCGGGCCTTACTTGTTTCATCAACCCTGCTGTGATCACGCCAAAGCGGCAGACACCGCATCAATCGCTGCTTGCGCAGCTGTGGCATCAGGGCCTCCTGCCTGGGCCATGTCGGGGCGTCCACCACCGCCACCGCCGCCAAGTGCAGCTGACCCAACCTTGACCAAATCGACCGCGCTCCGGCTTGCCACAAGATCAGATGTTACCGCCACAACGATGGACGCCTTGCCATTCTCGGTTGCGACAAGGCAGATTACTGCGTTTGACAGGTTTGTCTTAATTTCATCCGCCATGGATTTCAGCTCGCGGGCTGGTGTGTCTTCCAACAGCCTGCCAACGAAATTCACCCCATTGACAATAGTCGGCGCATCACCGCCAGCACCGCCAGCAGCAAGCTTGCGCCGAAGCTGCGAGATATCACGCTCCGCCTTGCGGTTATCTTCAACAAGACGTGCCACACGTTCAGCCAGCTGTTCTGGAGCCACTTTCAGAATATCGGCAGCCTGCATGAGAGCACTTTCACGCGCATCCATCCACTCCAGAGCCCCAGCTTCGGTTACCGCCTCAATCCGGCGGACACCACCAGCAACCGCAGATTCCGAAACAATCTTCAGCAGGCTGATGTCACCCGTACGATTGACATGTGTACCGCCGCAAAGTTCGACAGACCATGCGCCTCGACCGGGCACACCGCTGTCACCGCCCATCTGAACAACGCGAACCTCATCGCCATATTTCTCACCAAACAGAGCCAATGCGCCAAGTTCAATAGCCGCATCCGGCGTCATGATCCGTGTCGACACATCGCTGTTCATCCGCACGCGGTCATTGACGATATCTTGAACCTTGGCAAGTTCTACGCTACTGACGGCTCGCGGATGCGAGAAGTCAAAACGCAGCCGATCGGGAGCAACTAGCGAGCCTTTCTGGGCCACATGGTCGCCAAGGACGTGGCGAAGCGCCTCATGCAACAGATGTGTTGCCGAATGATTGGCCCGAAGGCGCCGGCGACGACCGTGATCAATGTCCATACGCAAAGCCTCGCCAACAGCAAGTGTGCCTTCTGTTACCTTTGCACGATGAACAAACATTCCTGCCGGGGTCTTGAAGGTGTCTGTCACTGCGGCGCTGCCACCATCCCAGAGGAGCTGGCCAGTATCACCCTGCTGGCCACCTGATTCGGCGTAGAATGGGGTTTGATTGGCGATGACAGCGACTTCGGTGCCAGCCGGTGCACTCTCGCCCTCGGCGCCATCAATCACCAGTGCCGTCACCTGACCTTCAGCACTTTCCGAGCTGTATCCCAAAAATTCCGTTGAACCGAGACGCTCACCAAGATCAAGCCAGATGGTTTCTGTTGCGCTGTCGCCCGATCCACTCCAAGCCCGACGCGCTGCGGCCTTCTGCTCGGCCATGGCCGCATCAAACCCGGCCGTGTCGACGGACCAGCCATAGCCCCGCATGAAATCCTGCGTCAGATCCAGCGGGAAGCCATATGTGTCATAGAGTTTAAAGGCTGTCTGCCCGTCCAGCGTCCCACCAGACGCCTTGCCCTCAACCTCTTCGTTCAGAAGACGAAGGCCTCGGCCGAGTGTTTCCTTGAACCGCCCTTCCTCAAGCTTCAAAGTTTCCGCGATCAACGACTGCGCGCGGCCAAGTTCAGGATATTGCTCTCCCATCTCCGAAATCAGTGCTGGCACCAGCCGGTACATTACCGGATCCTTGCATCCCAGCTGATGCAGGTGGCGCATGGCACGGCGCATGATCCGGCGCAGCACATATCCCCGTCCCTCATTTGACGGCAGAACACCATCAGCAATCAGAAAAGATGTCGCCCGGAGATGATCGGCAACAACCCGGTGTGACACGTTCTTCTCACCATCAGCATCGGTGTTCGATACATCTGCCGACGCTTCGACAAGCGCCCGCATCATATCAATGTCATAATTGTCATGCTTGCCTTGTAGCACCGCTGCAATCCGCTCCAGCCCCATGCCGGTATCAATTGACGGCTTTGGAAGCAGCAGACGTTCATCGACCGTCTGCTCAAACTGCATGAAGACAAGGTTCCAGATTTCAATAAACCGGTCCCCATCCTCGTCGGGTGAGCCGGGCGGCCCACCAGGAATGTGATCGCCATGGTCGAAGAAAATCTCGGAACAGGGGCCACATGGACCCGTATCGCCCATTGCCCAGAAATTATCTGAAGTCGCAATGCGAATGATCTTGTCATCGCCAAGCCCGGCAATCTTCTTCCACAGATCGGCCGCCTCATCATCTTCATGATAGACGGTGACCAGAAGCTTGTCCTTTGGCAGACCATACTCCTTGGTGATCAGGTTCCAAGCCAGTTCAATCGCGAGTTCCTTGAAATAATCACCAAAAGAGAAATTACCCAGCATCTCGAAAAATGTATGGTGACGCGCGGTATAACCAACATTCTCAAGATCATTATGTTTACCCCCTGCCCGCACGCATTTTTGCGACGTCACAGCGCGCTGATAATCGCGTGTCTCAAGACCGGTAAACAGATTCTTGAACTGCACCATGCCAGCATTGGTAAACATGAGCGTTGGATCATTCTGTGGCACCAGCGGGCTGGAAGACACGATTTCATGGCCATGGCTGCCAAAATACTCGAGGAAAGCCCGGCGAATGTCGTTAACGCTGCTCATCAATAATGCCCTTGCGTAATCCTGTGAAAAAGCGCTGATCGGAATGAATGCGCCTTAAACATGTCTGAATGCGCCCTGTTTTACGCGTCAGGCAGGTTATCTGTCCAGCCAAACATCGTGCAATTAAGGGCTTTGCCTATCCACTGGCGTAGGGAGGCAAATAAGAAAAACCCCACCAACCTGTCAGCATGGCGAAGTCATGCGAAGGGATTGGCGGGGCTGCTATGGTGTAAAGAGATGCCTGCTATGGCGATCATCAGCCCTTGTCAGGCAATGGCAGCTCATCCGGAGAATCCGGAACCTCCGCCTCAGGCGAGCCCGCGATCGACTGATCCAGCATTTGGTCACCGACCAGGCCAGCATTCTGACGGATCGCTGCCTCAATCTCATCGGCAAGAGCGGAGTTTTCGCGAAGGAAATTCTTCGCATTCTCACGTCCTTGGCCAATACGCTGACCGTTATAGGAAATCCAAGCCCCTGACTTTTCGACAATGCCGGCAGCCACACCAAGATCCAGAAGTTCGCCAGACTTGGAAATGCCTTCGCCATACATGATGTCGAATTCAATGGTACGAAATGGTGCAGCAACCTTGTTTTTCACAACTTTGACGCGGGTCTGGTTACCGACAACTTCGTCTCGGTCCTTGATCGCGCCAATCCGGCGAATATCCAGCCGCACCGAAGAATAGAATTTAAGCGCATTACCACCAGTTGTTGTTTCTGGGTTGCCAAACATCACACCAATCTTGAGACGGATCTGGTTGATGAAAATCACCAGACAGTTGGTTCGTGCAATGGAAGATGTCAGTTTACGCAGGGCCTGGCTCATCAGACGGGCCTGCAGACCTACATGCGTGTCGCCCATCTCACCCTCAAGTTCAGCGCGTGGAACAAGCGCTGCTACTGAGTCAACAACAAGCACATCAATCGCCCCTGACCGGACAAGCGTGTCGGCGATCTCAAGCGCCTGTTCACCGGCATCAGGCTGTGAAATCAGCAATTCATCAATATTAACGCCGAGCTTGCGGGCATAGACCGGGTCAAGCGCATGTTCCGCATCGACAAACGCGCAATTTCCACCTTCTTTCTGCGCCTCGGCAACAGCGTGCAGCGCAAGAGTTGTCTTGCCTGAGGATTCCGGCCCGTAGATCTCGATGATGCGGCCCTTTGGAAATCCGCCAATACCCAGCCCAATATCCAGCCCAAGGGACCCGGTTGAAATGGCTTGAACATCTACGACGGAGTCGCGCTGCCCAAGCTTCATTACCGACCCTTTGCCAAAAGCCTTTTCAATCTGCCCAATAGCAGCCTCAAGAGCCTTACTCTTGTCTTCGTTCTTCATTTTTAGATCCACCACGACGCCAGCCATTTCTGTCCTCCTTCTTGCATAGCCGCCTGACCCTGTCCATGCTGAAAGTGGTCACATGCAGGTCAACCTGGGGCCTGCCAACCGAAGTCCGTAACAGCCTGAATAAATGTCTCGCGCCAGGATCTGCCGCAGAACAAAACCAGGTGTCGTCAGCGTGGTTCATCGGGCCATCGGCGCCACCAGCGGTGGCGGGTTGCCTGATAAGTCTGCTGTAAGCACTTCCCGATCTGCCGCTGGGATCAGT
>WTJS01000248.1:3637-6483 GCA_011524735.1 Alphaproteobacteria bacterium | reverse complement strand
GTTGCCGTTTCGTACAACTGCAGGCCGAGCTCGGTTGCTCTGACACCGTATCTCTCGCGCTCCAGCAGCTTTGCGCCTGCCTGGCTTTCAAGAATCTGAATGGCCCGCGACAAGGTCGGCTGTGTCACATTGAGTTTCTCGGCAGCTTGCGACATGGACCCGAGTTCAATGATCTCGGCAAGCCATGCCAAATGTTTCACATCGATCATCAGTATTCCTCACCTATGCGCAAACGCATATCTGACGATGAATTTATCATTTCACATATAACAAAGAAACCAGTCAAGGTTCTCGGAATGGCTTTGCACCTGAAGGAGAGGACAAGATGAAGGCATTACTGAGAACTCTATCTGCTGCCGCGCTGCTGTTTGCCGCCGCATCGGCACCGGCAACTGCCGAGACTCTGAAGGCTGAAGGCGGCTCAGCTGCCGGTCTGTCGGCATTGGTACCCCAGCTTCTTTCGAAATATGTCGCCGACAATCACGAAGTTCGGGTCAATGTTGACCAGACGTTGACGCGCGCAACCCTCAAAGTGGCCACTGGCACGATTGACATCGCCAGCACACCTGCCGGCGCATTTGCGAAGATGCAGGTCGGCAAGGGCCCCTACAAGAAACTTGCTGATGAGGCCATCGCCGCTTCGAAGAATGTCCGTTCGCTGTTCTCGTTCCTTGGCGGTCATGTCCATGTGATTGTGGATGCCGAGAGCGATGTCAATTCATGGGAGGACATTCGTGGCAAGCGCGTCTTCATCGGACCGCCTGCCGGATCCTTCGGTGGCCAGACCCAGGCGTTGATCAAGGCCATTACCGGCATGAAGAACGGTGATGACTATGAGGGCGTCAAGCTGGGCTGGAGCGCCGCAAACCAGTCATGGGAAGATGGCAAGTTTGATGTTTTCATGCGTCCTGGCACAATGGGTTCGGCAGCTGTCGACCAATTCGGTTCGGCAAACAAGTTCCGCCTTCTCGGCATCCCGCAGGATGTTCTTGGGACAGCTGCATGGGATAAATATCTCGAGACGCCGGGTTATGCCGCCGACAATATGCCGGCCGGCACATACCAGAATCAGGCGAACAATGACGAGGATCTCTATGTCTCGGCCTATGTGATGTTTGTCAGCGTCAATAAGGACATGGACGAGCAGACAGCCTATGATCTGACCAAGGCCATGTTTGAGAATCTCGATGATGCTCATGCCGTTAGTGCCGGTCTTGCGCCACTGACGCTGGAAAACGCCTTTGTCTCGCTCCGCGCTCCGTTGCACAAGGGTGCGCTGCGGTATTTTGAGGAAGTCGGCGTTGATGTGCCGGACCACCTTCGTGGCGGCTGATTTCTAGTCCAGACTCTGACGGGGGGCGGCAGACACAGGCCGGCCCCCGACAATGTTTTTTTAACTCTGCGAGCAAATAATGGCCGAGGCATCCGAAACCGTTTCATCACGGAAACAGCAGATCCTGCTGTTGCTGGGCTTTTGCTTCGCCTCTCTCGGGTTCCTGAACGCTGTCCCGAACTGGGGGCCGCTTCCCTCGCTTGGTGTCATCAGGGCGGTTGACCTTCACCCCTCGGTCTTCGCGTTCGGCCTTCTGATTTCCTGCATTTCCGTCTCGAAGTTCAGCAAATCCAGCCTGCTGGTCACGATGGCCAATTTTGGCCTGATCCTCGCCGCCTTCTTTGCCCTGTGGTCATTCAATGGCACTGTGCGCGAGATTGAGGATGAAGGGCTTTTCTTCTTCTCCAATTTCCATGCCTGGGTGAGCGTTGGCGCCTGCGTTGTCATTCTCTATTTCTGTTGGCGAATCTGGGGCGTGCCGCTGGCCACCGTTGGTGCGCTGGCACTACTCTACTTTTTCTTTGGCGAACAGCTTCCCGGCATTCTCGGCCATGCAGGCATGGACTTTGAACAGGATACGCCGCCCGAGCTTTGGTACAACACCGGCGACGGTGTCATGGGCAACATCCTCGCAATCCTGATCAACACCGTCTTCCCGTTCATTATCATGGGTGCGGTGCTTGAAGGGACCGGCGGCGGCAGCTCCATGATCAAGCTCAGCTTCCATGCGATGCGCCGCTTCAGGGGAGGCCCTGCCCATGCCGCCATTATGGCCTCGTCTTTGTTCGGCACCGTATCGGGATCGGCTGTGGCCAATGTCGTCGGCACCGGTGTGATTACCATTCCGATGATCAAGCGCCGGGGTTTTCGGCCTTCATTCGCCGGCGGTGTCGAGGCCACTGCCTCTACCGGCGGACAGATCATGCCGCCCATCATGGGCGCCGCCGCGCTGGTAATGGCTGACTTCATTTCCATTGACTATCTGGTGATCATTATCGCGGCCATAGTGCCGGCGCTGGCCTATTATGCGTCTCTGTTCTCTTCCGTGGTGTTTGAATCACGGTCGCTCGGGGTTGAAGTTGGCGATGGCCAGGAAATCGATCCCATTGCCATGCAGGACTGGATCAATCTGATCCTTGTCGTGGTGCCAATCTCGATTGTGGTGCTGGCGTTGATCAACGGGTTCTCGCCCGCCGGATCGGCAATGCTGGCGCTGACGGTTCTGTTGTTTCTGAGCTTTTTAAACCCGGATATGCGCAAGGAGCCGATACGGGTTGCGATGAGTTTCGCCAAGGGGGGCGTGACCTTCGGGCGGTTGCTGATGGCGATCGGTACCGTCAGCATGATCATTGCCGTACTTGGTGCGACCGGGCTCCCTCTTGAATTTGCCAAAGTCATCAATGCAAATGCGGGCGATCATCTTTTAATCGCACTTATCTTTGCCGCGGTTTCGGCATTGATCCTGGGAATGGGAATGCCGACCCTGCCGGCCTATCTGACGATTGTGATTATC
>WTJS01000248.1:0-3537 GCA_011524735.1 Alphaproteobacteria bacterium | reverse complement strand
CTGATCGTCTCGGAGGCAGGTGGCGACTGGTCGTTCCTCGGTTTTGCCTGGTTGCTGGTGAGGCTTGCGGCGCTGATCTACATGCTGGCATCGGCAAGCAGCCGTTTCGATCTGTTCAGGCTTGCGCCAGTCGAGGTGGCGATCCGTGCCGTTCTGGGTCTTGCGCTGATCCATCCGGATGCGGCCGTTAATGTCACGGCGTTCATGCTGTCGGTTGCGCTCGTGCTGTTCCACCGTGTTGCCGCCAGAAGGAGAGCATTGGCATGACCATTGAGCTAAAAAATTTCATTGCCGGCACCTGGGTCGAATCCAAGACGACATTCGCCAAGACAAGTCCATTTGACGGATCCCACGTCGCCACGGTGCATGAGGCGACCGAACAGATGGTGGATGACGCCGTCACTGCGGGACGGGCCGTGTCCATAGGAAAAAGGTCAACGGAATGGGGAGATTTGCCGCAAGTCCGCAGGCTCGCGATCATCGAGGATTTTGCAGCCAGGCTGATGGCCCGCGTGGATGATCTTGTCGAGGCCGAGGTCGCAGACACCGGACGAAGCTACTGGCAGGCGCGGACCTTTGACGGCGCACGTTCCGCGGGACTATTTACCGCCTATGCCAATCTTGCGCGTGGCCTCGAGGCCCGAACAAGAAACTTTGACACGCCAAATGGCGATCGTGCCTTCTGGTACACAACACGCCGTCCCAAAGGTGTTATAGGCGCCATTTGCCCGTGGAACGTGCCACTCCTGATGGCCTGCATGAAAGTGGCGCCTGCCCTCGTCATGGGTAATGCCGCTATTCTCAAACCTTCAGAAGAGACACCATCCTCCGCGACAGTGCTGGCTGAAGTCGTGGCGCAATCAGATATTCCAGATGGTGCCTTTTCCCTGATCCATGGCTTCGGCCCAAATTCGGCTGGCGGCTTCCTGACATCGCATCCTGATGTTGATGCCATAACCTTTACGGGTGAAAGTGGCACCGGCATGGCCATCATGAAGGCTGCCGCGGATGGGCTTCGCGAGGTGTCGCTGGAGCTAGGCGGCAAGAACGCGGCGCTGGTTTTCGAAGACGCCGATATGGATCAGGTGATCGAGGGTGTGACCCGGTCGGCTTTCTTCAATTGCGGTCAGATCTGCTTCTGCACGGAACGCGCTTATGTACACCGCTCGCGCGCCGATGAATTTATCAGTCGGCTGGCTGAGGTTGCCAATAACATCATCGTCGGGGATCAGCAGCATAACGGTTTTTCCATCGGACCGCTGATCAGCCGCGGGCACCGTGACAAGGTTGTCGGCCTGCTCGATACGGTTAAACAGTCTGGTGGTGAATTTGTCGCCGGTGGCGGGATTCCCGAATTTGGTGACACTCGTGATGCTGGAGCGTTTGTTCAGCCATCTGTTGCGATTGGCCTTCCCGAAACGGCAACGTTTGTGAAGGAAGAGGCATTCGGTCCGGTAATCCATGTGGCGCCCTTTGATGAAGAGGATGAAGCTGTCGCACTGACAAATGACACGCGCTACGGCCTGTCGACATCAATCTGGACCCAGGACATCAACCGTGCTCATAGGCTGGCGCCGCGCATTCGGGTTGGGCATGCCTGGATTAATTCATGGCAGCTTCGTGACCTGCTCAGCCCGCTTGCAGGAGCCGGGATCAGCGGGGTAGGCGACCAGGGTGGACAGCTCAGCCTGGAATTCTGTTCCCTCCCGCAGACCATCACTACCCGAATATTCGGAGACAAGGCATGACCGCGACGCCTGAAACTACATCTTCAACCGGTATTTCAGGGGGTGAGGCGATTCTGCGTTCCCTGAAGGCGAACGGCGTCGATTATCTGTTCATCAATCCGGGAAGTGACTTCGCGCCCATCATTGAGGCGCTCGCAGGTGCGCCGTCGGATGATATTCCGGAACCTGTGACAAGTGCGCACGAGAATGTCGTCGTCACCATGGCACACGGCTATTACCTGGCGACCGGCAAAATGCAGGCAGCTGCCGTGCATGTGAATGTCGGGCTGGCAAATGCTGTCATGGGGATGTTGAACGCACATTCTGACAATGTGCCCATCTTCATGATGTCGGGCCGTAATCCGCTGACCGAAGGCAGCCGTCTTGGCAGCCGCCAGACACCGATCCAGTACGGCCAGGAAATGTTCGACCAGACCGCCATGGTTCGCGAAACTGTGAAATGGGATTATGAGCTGCGCTATGCCGAGAATGCGGCTGATCTAGTCAGCCGTGGCTGCGCCATTGCGCGCATGGAACCGCAGGGTTCGGTCTATCTGTCATTGCCGCGTGAACCGCTATGCGAACTGACTGATATGCCGGCCGAGCCGTCGCAGGTGGCACCGTCCCGACCACAGCCAGACCTGAATGCCATCAAGCAGGCTGCTGACAGTCTGGCTGCAGCAAAGAATCCGCTCATCATCTGCTCACGCGGTGATACTGATGGTGAGGTTGGCGCGGAAATCATGGCGATAGCCGAAGAGAACTCCATCGCCATATGCGAGGTCTTTGTGACCCGAAACCTGCTTGCCAACAGTCACCCCAACAATGTTGGCGGGAATATCGCCGCGCACCTCCCTGACGCAGACGTTGTGCTGGTTGTCGATGCCAGCGTCGCGTGGATCGAGAGCAAAGTGTCTCCAGCCGATGGCGCAGAGGTGATTCATCTCGGTCCTGACCCGCTATTTACGCGGGTTCCTGTTCGAGGTTATCGCACCACGCAGGCCATTCAGACCAATACATTGGCGGGGCTCAAGGCCCTTCGTGCCGCCTTGCCGGGACGCGTGAACGCAGAACGTCAGGCTCAGATCAAAGTGCGACACGACAAGTTCTTCAGCCGGATTGCCGACAAGGCCGAAGCCGGCAAGACCGGTCTTGCCAACAAGGCATGGGTTGCCAAATGCGTGTCTGAGATCCTTGGTGACGGAGCCGTCATCGCCGAGCGTGGCGGGCCAAAGCCAATGTTCGACACTCGGAAACCTAACCAGTGGTTTGGCAACACCCAGGCTGGTGGGCTGGGATGGGCACTTCCGGCGGCGCTTGGCTTCCAGCTCGCAGACCGTGATCGACTGACGGTCTGTGTTGTGGGGGATGGAAGCTATATGTTCGCCAATCCGGTTGCCTGTCATCAGGTCGCCGAGGCACAGAGGCTGCCGCTGCTTACAGTGGTGCTGGATAATGGTGGTTGGGACGCGGTGCGCAACTCGACGATAAGCGTCTATCCAGACGGGGCGGCAGCCAAGGCGAATGTGGTGCCGACCGTGCCTTTCACACCCGCACCTGACTATGCTGCCATCGCCAAGGCATGTGGCTGTCACGCGGAAACAGTGGAGATGGCCGAGGACCTGCCGGGGGCATTGGCCCGTGCGCTCGACGCCATTCAAACAGAAGGCAGGCAGGCACTGGTGAATGTGAAGATCGGGCAGGACGACGGAGAGAAGTAACAAGGATGAGAACACTTTTCTTACCCGGCCTTCTATCCGATGGAAGGGTCTGGCAGGAGGTCGCAGATCGTCTGAACCTTCCCCTTCTT
>WTJS01000188.1 GCA_011524735.1 Alphaproteobacteria bacterium | reverse complement strand
GATCTGAGCTCTGCAGGCTCTCAGCCAATGGTGGATGATGCCACCGGGGTGGTTTTGACGTTCAATGGAGAAATTTACAACTTCCGTGAATTACAGTCTGAACTCCGGCAACAAGGACACGAATTCACAAGTTCATCCGATACGGAAGTTGTGCTGCGAGCCTATCTGGAATTCGGCACAGACATGTTTCGTCAGCTCAACGGCATTTTCGCACTTGCCATCTGGGACCCGCGGGTTGACGAGGTAATCATTTGCCGCGATCACTTCGGTGTTAAACCGCTTTATTTTTCCAAGACTGACACCGTCTTCTGCTTCGCTAGTGAAATTAAGGCATTGTCTCCGTTCTTGGTTGGGGAAGTCGAGCCTGATATTGCTTCGTTGGCGCTTTATCCTTCTTTTGTTTGGGCGCCAGGGGGGGGAACCCCTGATTTGCGGATCCGTCAGCTGGATCCAGGTTGTTTTCTTCGCATTTCATCCTGCAGTTGCCAAACGGAGCGGCCGATCAGCCAGCATCGTTGGTATCCGGCGTTTGTGCCTGTGAATACAAGGCAAGATTTGACCGAGACCGAGGCTATTGCGGAATTGCGTGAACAGCTGCGCAGGGCTGTGCATCGTCAAATGGCGGCGGACGTTCCGGTGGGTGCGTTCTTGTCTGGAGGGCTGGATTCAAGTGCTATTGTTGCCCAAGCACGCGAACTCGATTCAGATATCCAGTGCTTCACAATCAATGCAAGGTTCGGGAGCGGTGAGGGGTTTGCAGATGATCTGCCTTACGCTCAAAAAGTTGCTAAGCATTTGGATGTGCCTCTGCATATTGTCGATGTTTCGGCAGACGACTTTCGGGATGAGCTCCCAAATATGATTTCGATGCTTGAGGAGCCATTGGCTGACCCAGCAGCACTGAGTGTCACTTTCATTTCGCGTTTGGCCCGAAAGATGGGCACCAAGGTGTTGCTATCTGGAGTTGGCGGTGATGATCTTTTGTCGGGATACCGTAGGCACCTGGCGATCAATGTAATGCAAAAGCTCGATTGGATCCCAAGCCCGCTTTTACATCTGGCCAACGCAATGGTGGCCAGAAGTAGGTCAACCTCACCGTTTGCCCGGCGGCTCTCCAAGCTTTTAGGTACAACTTTGCAAAGCGCAGACAGGCGCGTGGAAGGCCTGTTCCGATGGCTTCCTGAGCAGGAGCTTACGCGGCTTTTTTGCGATGATTTCAGGTCGACGGCCACTGATACGCTTGTACGGTCACCAATTGGTGAATTTCTGGCATCCATGCCTGAGAACGTGACACCTTTGCAAAGAGTACTTGCAGTTGATCAAAGATTCTTTCTGACAGATCACAACCTTCTTTATACTGACAAAATGTCAATGGCCACTGGTGTAGAAGTTCGCGTGCCGTTCCTCGATGTGGATTTGTTTGAATGGTCGAGGCGAGTTCCAGACCACATGAAGCAACGCGGTAACATTGGGAAATGGCTCCTGAAAAAAGCTATGGAGCCTGTTCTGCCAAGGTCGGTCATTTACAGGCCCAAGACGGGATTTGGCTTCCCATTGCGTGAATGGATTACTGGCGAGCTTCACCCCTTCGTGACCGACACGCTATCACCCGATAAATTGCGTGACCAAGGTATTTTTGATCCTAAGGCTGTTGAAGAGCTTGTTCATCGGAACAAGAGTGGGAAGATAGACGCCAGCTATAGCATCCTATCGTTAGTGTGTATTCAACAGTGGTTTGAAAAGTTTGGGATGGAGCGCTAGGAGGATAGCATGCGGGCATTACTGCAAAATTTTTCTAAAGGCGGGCCATATCTGGCTGATGTTCCGATTCCAAGTGTAGCCGCTGGTCAGGTCGTGATCAGAAACGAGTGTAGTTTGGTCTCCATGGGCACTGAAATGATGCTTGTCGATTTTGGTGAAGCCTCATTGCTCGGTAAGGCGCTGAAGCAGCCTGAGCGTGTAAAGGATGTTCTGCGCAAGATGCAGACAGATGGTCTCTTGACCACCGTCGACGCTGTCCGATCTAAGCTCAATGCTCCGATCCCTCTTGGCTATAGCTGCGTGGGGACAGTTGTCGATGTAGCGCCCGACGTGAAGCACCTAAAAGTTGGCGATAGGGTGGCGGCGAACGGTCCACATGCCGATTACTGCCTTGTTTCTGGCAACCTATGTGCTCGAGTTCCAGATGGTGTTAGCTCGCATCAAGCTGCTTTTACGGTGGTAGCCTCAATCGCCATGCAAAGCATTCGGCTTGCGAAACCGACTATTGGTGAGAGTTTCGTTGTCATTGGCGTTGGTTTGATTGGGCAGATTACAGTGCAATTGCTTCTG
Organism: Alphaproteobacteria bacterium; assembly: GCA_011524735.1. Taxonomy (GTDB): domain Bacteria; phylum Pseudomonadota; class Alphaproteobacteria; order Puniceispirillales; family Puniceispirillaceae; genus UBA8309. Next base: position 22,503 of record WTJS01000188.1, on the reverse strand, counting down.
GCGAACGGGTGCCGGGTGATCGCGCTGGACAGGAATGAAGAGCGATTGCAACTCTGTCGTCAGATGGGCGCAGAAACATGCAAAGTGGACGACGAAGCGGCGGTGATCGCCACTGTTGATAAGTTTGCCGAAGGTCGAGGTTGTGACGGAGTTATTATCGCCGCGGCCACCACCTCATCTGTGCCACTAAAACTTGGTGCTGAGTTCCTTCGCAAGCGTGGCAGGATGGTCCTTGTCGGCGTTGCCGGCATGGATCTTGATCGCAAACCTTTCTATGAAAAGGAAATATCGTTTTCGGTGTCTTGTTCTTATGGACCAGGTCGGTATGACAAGAATTATGAGGATCAGAACCAAGATTATCCCTTTGGTTTTGTTCGCTGGACAGCACAGCGAAACTTCGAAGCGATATTGCAACTTTTGGGAACTGGTGATTTAGACGTTGAGCCGCTCATAACGCATCGACATGAATTTGAAAAAGCGCCTGAAGTGTATGGGGAGCTGGGGCAAGCCAACGATGCTCTTGGCGTTCTTTTTGACTATCAGGATAGTGAGGCGGATTTACAGCCATCACGATCCATCACGATCCAGAACAACCTGTTTCAGGCCTCAAAGCCAATTGTTGGGGTGGTTGGGGCAGGCAATTATGCAAGTCGGGTGCTTATACCTGCTCTAAAAAAAGCCGATGCTCAACTGCACACACTCGTTTCCCTCGGTGGGGTCAATGCTGCCGTCACAGGGAAGAAATTCGGCTTCAGTCATGTTTCCAGTGATGTTCAAGATATTCTGAACAGTGATGAGATAAACACGGTCTTTGTTGTGACCCAGCATGACTCCCATGCTCATTTTGCAGCGCAGGCATTGCACGCGGGCAAAAATGTCTTTGTTGAAAAGCCTCTGGCGATTGATCAGATCGGATTAGACGGTGTGCTGACTGCGTTGCAGAGTGCCGCATCTGACGCTTCGGAAAGTGGGGCGCCTCAACTTTGTGTCGGATATAATAGGCGTTACGCACCACAAATTCTCGAGATGAAGAGAGTGCTAGACGGATTTGGTCAGCCCCTACAGATGGTGATGACAATGAATGCCGGGTATGTGCCGGCCGACCATTGGACACAAGACATTGCCATCGGTGGCGGGCGTCTGATTGGTGAAGCCTGCCATTATATCGATCTCATGCGCTATCTTGTGGGTGACCGAATAAAGGATGCCCGGGTATTACAGATGAGTCCTTCGTCAGTGGCAGCGGCTACTGAAGAAAACTTATCGATCCAGATCACCTTTGAAGATGGCTCGCTTGGCACGATCCTATATTTGGCGAATGGGCACCCCTCGTTTCCCAAAGAACGTATTGAGGTGTTCTCGGGAGGGCGAGTCCTTCAGCTTGACAATTTCCAGCGATTGCAGGGGTATGGCTGGCCAAGGCTTTCAGCCAAGCGTCTATTTAGGCAGGATAAAGGGCAGAATGCATTTGTGCTGGAATTTCTTGCTTGTGTTGAAGAGGGACGTATCTTGATAGAGAAAGACGAGCTTGTAGACGTTGCTATGACCTCAATCAATCTCGCTGGTCAGTTGCGCAAGTGAAAGCCAACCTTGCGTCAAAATTGCTGACATTCTGGCGCATCGGTCTCGGTGCCTGCTTGAGTGTTATGTTTTATCGTCTCGCGTTGAAGACCGGCTTTCATCCCGTATGCCGCATAAGATCAGTGCTTCCAGCCGGTGAGATGTTTCTCGAAAATACTGACACTGCTCTCCCAGGTTACCATCACCGAGCCTTGCCAGCGCCAGCACTGGCGCCACTTATGTTCGGACACATGGCACTGGATGACCCCAGACTGACCGCTGCTGCCGCAGCCAAAGAAGCAACCAATGATTTGCCTTGGTGGCAAATTCCTGATTTCAATTCGGAAATAGGGGACATCAAGCTCGTCTGGGAGCCGTCGCGATTGGATGAGGTCGTTTATCTTGCTCAATTGTATGCATGTCAAAAGGACAAAGCCTCACTTGCTAGGCTCAATATGCTTGTCCTGGAATGGGGAAATAAAAACGTCCCCTATCGAGGAGCAAATTGGAAATGTGCTCAGGAAGCCTCCTTGCGTGTACTTAACCTAGCGACAGCGGCCCTTGTATTAGGTGACAAAGTGAAACCGGGTCCGGGGCTTGCCGATTTTATCAAGATGCATCTGCAACGGATCGCACCAACTACGTTCTATGCATCAGCGCAACGAAACAACCACATAACATCCGAAGCTGCCGCACTGTTCATAGGTGGCAGTTGGTTGTCTATGCTAGGTGTTCCTGAGGGGACGGTATGGGCGCAAAAGGGACGACGAATTCTCAATCGACACTGCCGGATATTGGTTGGGGAGGATGGAGGGTTCTCTCAATATTCAACCAATTATCATCGCCTGTTCCTTGACAGTATGTCGTTGGTAGATATCTGGGCAGATCATGCGGCGGTAAAAAAACCTGGCGAGGACTGGTGGTCAGCGTGTCAGAAAGCTACGCAATGGCTGGGGCACCACGTGATCGAGAGTCATGGACGCGCGCCGTCTCTGGGATCAAATGATGGAGCGAAGATACTGCGGCTTGGCCCTGCGTCCACTGATGATTACCGGCCATCCGTTCAACTGGCGTCAGTCTTGTTTCTCGACCGTCCATTTTTTGTGTCGACAGGATCCAATAATGACTATCTAGGTTGGCTCGGCTTGTCTTCCGAGAAACCTGCCAAAGGGGCATCTAGGTTGTTTGTGGCAGACAAGACCGGGTTTCTCGTAGCAAGACAGGAGCGAGTCACGATTTTCCTGAGGTATCCTCGGTTCAAGTTCAGACCGGGCCAGAGTGACCTGCTGCATCTTGGGTTGTGGGCCGATGGATCTGAGATGCTGGGTGATGCTGGGACATATTCCTATGCTAGCCCCGGTGGGGACAGCTTCAAGGGTGTTCGGTGTCACAATAGTATAGAGTTTGATGACCGTGATCAGATGCCGCATATCAGCCGGTTTCTCTATGGTTCATGGCCAAGCTCAAACATCACTTTGCCCGCTGCATTCACGGACAGTGAATTTACATTCGGGGTCAAATACAGAGATTTCCGTGGTGCGCTCCACCATCGACGTGTTTGTTTAAAGCGTGAAAGTCTGGAAGTGACTGACAGCATCGAAGGGTTTTGCAAAAGAGCGACGATAGGTTGGAATTTGCCCAACCAGACCTTCACTGTTCAGCGGTGTCGTCAGGGTGTCGTTTTAATGAGCAACAACGGACCACTCAAATCTATGATGATAAAGACTACTGGGCATATGATAGATGCAGGCATGGTGCAGCGGCAAGTTGCGCCGCATTATCTTGAACAGCGCAGCTGTCAGCGCCTTGAGATGACTGTTAGCAAGGCAGCCACATTAACCACCAGAATAGAGTGGTAAAATGAAGGTACTGTATTTTCACCAGCATTTTTCCACGCCTAGTGGATCTACCGGTGTACGCTCTTATAAAATGGCTAGGGCGCTGATCGATCGTGGGTGTGACGTAACCATGGTCTGCGGTAACTACATGGGCGGAACATCGGGCCTCAAGACGTCGTTCAGAAGAGGTGTCCGATCTGGTGTCGTGGATGGCATTCATGTCATAGAAACACAAATCCAATATTCGAATAGTCAGTCCTTCCTGTCTCGCGTGATTTCGTTTTTGCGATATATGATTTTCGGGATTTACATTGTGCTGACGCAACGGGCTGACATTGTCGTCTGCTCTTCAACGCCGCTGACTGTGGGTTGGGTCGGAGTGATCGGCAAGATCTTTCGTCGCAGGAAGTTCGTTTTTGAGGTTCGTGATCTATGGCCTGAATTCCCAATCCAGATGGGGATCATTTCAAACCCTGTTCTGATTGTGGCGATGCGCGGGATGGAACGTATCATTCATCGTCACGCAGATGTAGGGATCGCCCTGTCTGAAGGCATGGCGACTGCCATGCGTGGTCTATGTCGCCCTGCCTGCCCCATTTCGGTTGTGCCAAATGGAAGCGATTTGGATCTGGCGCGTGAGTGCAGCATGAGAAAACGACCAGATGGTGTGTCGGATACAGACTTGATGGCGGTGTACTCTGGCACGTTTGGGGTTGCCAATGGGCTAGATGCCATTATCGATGCAGCGGAAATCCTTCATCGGAGTGGGGTGGAAAACATCAAGTTTGTATTGATTGGTCAGGGTGGTCAAAAAGCACACCTGCTTCATCGAGTGGGTGCGGCCAGACTGTCAAACGTGATTTTTCTGGACCCAATGGAAAAACGGTCACTGTTTGGAATGCTTAAAACAGCCGATGTTGGACTTCAGATCCTGAAGGACATTCCGGCATTCTATGATGCGACTTCGCCAAACAAGTTCTTCGACTATCTGTCCTGTGGGTTGCCGGTTCTGGTCAATTATCCAGGGTGGGTTGCGAGTTTGTTGGACGAATATGAATGTGGTCTTGCAGTCAGTCCCAATGACCCAGAAATGCTGGCCTCTCGTCTCGCGGGGTTTGTTTCAGGTTCACCTGAGTTAACGGCAATGTCACATGCGAGCCTAGCTGTCGCAAAAAATTTGTTTGATCGTGATATGCTAGCAGAAAAATGGGTCGATTCAGTTATGGTGGCCTCAGCAGAACGTTAGGCTAACTTGGATAAATGACAAGATGACGACTTCAGGGCTTAATTTCAAAGAGCTTGTCTCATTCGCGCATGACTTGTACGGCGTTGGCTCTGTGCCGCTTCACAGACCAGTTTTTGAAGGCAACGAGATTTCCTATTTGACCGACTGTGTAAATAGCAATTTCGTCTCGTCTGTCGGTGTGTATGTAGACCGATTTGAAGATCAGCTGAAAAATATCACCGGTGTAAATCACGTAATTGCAATGGCCAACGGAACTGCGGCGCTGCATATGGCATTGCTGGCAACTAGTGTGCAGGTGGACGACGAGGTCATCACTCAGTCCGTGACCTTTGTGGCGACCTGTAATGCCATTCGTTATGCAGGAGCATGGCCTGTCTTTGTTGATGTTGATGAAGATACGATGAGCTTGAGTCCCCAGAGCCTCAGGCAGTTTCTGGAGCAGAACGCATCACGTGAGAATGGACAGGTTGTCAATAGGTTGAGTGGCCGGGTTATTCGAGCCGTCATTCCCATGCATACATTTGGGTTCCCCGGCAGAGCATCAGAAATTCGCGCTATCTGTGATGAGTGGGGGTTGATATTGATCGACGATGCGGCCGAGGCTTTGGGAAGTTACGACGAACATGGGCATGTAGGAACTCAAGCCCATGTTGCGACACTGAGTTTCAATGGCAATAAGGTTGTGACTACAGGTGGCGGCGGAGCCATTTTTACGAATTCTGACAACATTGCGGCTCTCGCTCGGCATCTTTCCACTACTGCCAAGGTTACAGGCGAAGGGTACTTCGATCACGACATGGTTGGGTATAATTTCCGGTTACCTGCCCTCAATGCTGCGTTAGGTGTAGCGCAGCTAGAGCGTCTGGAGACAATGTTAGGCCAGAAACGTGAAATCGAAGCAGCTTGGAATAGGTTTTTGTCAGCTTGTGGATATGAAACTGTCAAGCCGAGGTTGGGGACAAGGACAAATAACTGGCTGACTACTTTTTTGGTTAAAGACAGGTCTGAACGCGATTCATTGCTCGACTACGCAAACCATCATGGGGTAATGCTGCGCCCAATGTGGCGATTGATGTCGTCATTGCCCATGTTTGAACATTGCCAGACGGATGGCCTTAAAGTGTCCAAATGGTTAGAGGATCGGGTGGTAAACCTGCCTTCAAGTGTAAGGATGTCTTAGTCATGATTGCCGGCGTATCAGAACAGCAGCTTCTTGAAGCTATCGGACGAACAAGCCCGCTCTTTGTTGCCGATCTCAAGGCAATGGACTCACAACTGAAAGGGCTTGTGGAGGGACGACGCTTTCTTGTGATCGGCGGTGCAGGTTCAATTGGTCACGCTGTCACCAAGGAAATCGTGAAACGTGATCCTGAATGCATTCATGTTGTCGATATCAGTGAGAATAATTTGGTTGAGGTTGTGCGTGACATTCGGTCAGGCACACAAGATGTCACTTGTGACTTTCGGACCTTCGTTATCGACGCAGGATCCCCCCATTTCATGGCCTTCATCAAAGAATTTAATGCCTATGACTACGTGCTAAATCTAAGTGCGATGAAACATGTGCGCAGCGAAAAGGATCCGTACTCCTTGTTCCGAATGCTGAACACCAACATCCACTACACGAAGGCGACCATCGAGGCCGCTCATGCGGTTGGAGCCAGAAAGTTTTTCGCTGTATCCACCGACAAGGCGGCCAATCCAGTGAACTTGATGGGAGCAAGCAAGCTTGTGATGGAACATCTACTCCTCGAAGCAAGCTCACGAATCACTGTGTCTTCAGCCCGGTTTGCCAACGTCGCCTTTTCGGACGGGTCACTTCTATACGGTATGCTTCATAGGCTGTCTAAGCAGCAGCCAATATCTTCGCCTAATGACATTTCCCGAATGTTTATGACCCATGCTGAATCGGGGCAGCTTTGCCTTTTTTCGTGTCTGCTGGGAGAAAATGCAGAATGGTTTTTGCCAAGTCTAGATCCTGTTGATGAAGCGGTTAATCTGCAGGACTTAGTCTGTAATCTGCTCAATCTATTAGGTTATGAGCCTGTCATGTTTGAAACTGAAACTGAAGCTCGCACTCATGCCAAGGCGCTGATTTCCCAAAATAAATGGCCATGCCATTTTTTTGTATCAGACACCACTGGTGAGAAGGAAAGCGAAGAGTTTTCTACTAAAGAGGAGGTGGTCATCACGGATCGATTCACGGATATCGATGTTATGCTGTCCTCAGCGCAGGGCGCCAGCGTTGACGTGCCGGCTATCATTGCGGATCTGGATAGACTGCAGGCTGAACAGATGTATTCCAAACCGCAGATCATCGATATTTTTGCCCGGCATCTGCCATCTTTTAATCATTCGAATGCCAAAAAGAATCTTGATCAGAGAATGTGATCGGATGATTCGAATTTGTGACATGTTGTTTTCTTTGCTGGCGCTGGTTGCACTACTACCGCTCTTCATTGTGATCGCCTGCATCCTTCGTTTCACTGGAGAGGGGGAGGTTTTCTTCAGGCAGCGGAGAGTGGGGGCTAATGGTGCGTATTTCAGTATCCTGAAATTTGCGACAATGCTTAAAGACAGCCCAAATATGGGCACGGGCACAATTACCCTCGACAGAGACCCGAGGATATTGCCGGTTGGTCACGTTCTTCGGCGAACCAAAATCAACGAATTGCCGCAGCTATGGAATGTATTTATTGGTGATATGAGCCTCATTGGGCCGCGGCCGCAAACAAATGAGTGTTTTGATGCGTTTAGCACCTCTGCCAAGCAGCAGCTTGTGACGGTGAGACCAGGCCTTTCCGGTGTCGGATCGATTATTTTTCGTTCCGAAGAAAAGATGCTGTCATCGTCGTCCGCCTCTGAAAATGCGGAAATCTACAGTGGGCAAATCATGCGATATAAGGGAGAGGTGGAGGCTTGGTATGTGGAGAACCAGTCGCTTGGCCTTTATTTTTTGCTGATTTTTCTGACGGTGTGGTATGTGGTTAATCCCAACACCAATGCGATCCATTCTTGCATTAAAACCCTTCCCAAAGCCCCGCCAGACATCGAAGCGTTGATCCGGTCAGCATCATGACTGGCGGTGATAGATATCTGCAAATTGCAGACCTACATAAGCAATCTCTTCCCTATGGTTTTCTTTCATCGCTCAAAACCGAAACGCTGGCTGCGATTTATCGAGCGTTAGACTGCAGTAGAGGATGTGTCGTCATCATCAAGTATGACCAGAACGGATTGGCAGGCTTTGTCGCCGGATCAATCACACGAAAAGCGCAGATAAGAGCACTGCTATCACATGCATTCTCAATTGGCAGCAAATTGATTATTGATCCAGCTTTATACCAAAAGTTGGGTAAAATGTTTGCGGTTGCGCGGCATTTGGGAGTGGCGTCTGATCTAAAGCAAGGATTGCCTGCTGCTGAACTCATCAGCATTGCGGTTTCTTTGGAATGCAGAGGACAGGGAATAGGAAAGGTGCTGTATAACGACCTTGTGTCTTGGTTTGAGCATCGGGGAGTTTCACAGTTTCACATAAGAGTAGGCGGAGCTTTGCAAAATGCACAGCACTTTTATGAAAGCCTTGGAGCTATGCTTGTTCCTGAAATCAAAATAGGCATAAATGATGAAACATTAATTTTTATGCATGGCGATTCGCACACTAATTGATATAACCACCGGGCGTTGCTGTGGTCTTGGAGCATTGAAGAGTTGAAATCTAGAACGCTCGTCGCTTTTGGAACCCGTCCCGAAGCAATTAAAATGGCACCGGTTGTCAAGGCGCTGCAAGCAAAGCGCGACATACTGGACGTGAAGGTTTGTGTCACCGGTCAGCATCGCGAGATGCTTGACGAAGTGCTCTCTGTTTTTGAAATCGTTCCGGATTTTGATCTTAATATTATGCGCCCAGGTCAGGATCTCACCTCGTTGACCGCGCGTATTCTGACGGGTATGCAAACCATTATCCGAGAGGTTAAGCCAGAGATCGTGTTGGTGCACGGTGATACCACGACTGCGATGGCAACATCGATGGCAGCTTTCTACCACCAAGTTAAAGTTGGTCATGTGGAAGCTGGCCTCAGGTCTGGTGATCCGTGGCTGCCTTTCCCGGAAGAGTTTAATCGGATGACGATTTCAAACGTTGCCGATATTCATTTTGCACCAACGGACCTGAACCGCCGAAACATAGCTGGTATTGGTGTCGCATCGGAGCGTATTGTTGTGACCGGTAACACCGTGATCGACGCGCTTTTCATGATCCGTGACAAGTTGGCTGAAGATTCAAACTTTCGTAGTCAGATTGAAGCAGGGTTAAACCGCCGATTGGGTGATAATTGGAAACAAAAGCCATACATCCTTGTCACCGGGCATCGGCGTGAGAATTTTGGTCAGGGTATCAAAGACATTTGTCAGGCTCTTTCGAGGATTGCAGCAGATCGTCCGGGTGTGGACATTATTTATCCGGTGCATCTAAATCCGAATGTGCGCAAGCCTGTTTATGACCTTCTTGGACATATCGAAAACATTAGGCTGATTGAGCCAGTCGGATATTTTGAATTTGTCCATTTGATGATTAATGCTCGGATACTACTGACAGACAGCGGGGGTATTCAGGAAGAAGCGCCAAGTCTTGGTAAGCCGGTGCTTGTGATGCGAGATACAACCGAGAGGCCGGAGGCGGTGGAGGCTAACTGTGCAAGGTTAGTTGGCACAAAGGTCGAGAGTATTTACGATAATGTCACCGCATTGATTGACGATGAAGCCGAGTATTCACGGATGGCAAATGCTCAGAATCCGTTTGGCGTCGGCAATGCTGCTGCTCTGATCGCTGATTATCTTGCGGAGAAGTCTTTTGTCTGAGTTGAAAGTTTGTGTGGTTGGGCTCGGTTATATCGGTTTGCCTACGGCGGTGGTTGTAGCTAAGGCCGGTCACTATGTTTCCGGTGTAGATGTCAGTGAAGAAGTGGTCCGCCAAGTAAATTCCGGTGCGGCGCATTTCCAGGAGCCGGATCTCGATGCCGAGCTTGCCGATGTGGTGAATCGAAAGCTGCTGGTTGCTGGCACCGAGGTTCCACCAAGCGACATTTTCATGATCTGTGTACCGACACCTGTTCATCTGAGCGATGACGGGGCTGAGGCAGATATGAGTTATGTCAATGCGGCCGCAGACCGGATTGCACCAATGGTCAAGGACGGTGACATCGTCATACTTGAATCAACTTCGCCTGTTGGGGCTACGGACGAACTGCAGAAACGTTTTGATTCAATGCTTCCTAAGGATGTGCGTGTTACAGTCGCCTACTGTCCGGAAAGGGTGCTTCCTGGTCACATCATGGTTGAAATGATCAATAATAGCCGTGTCGTGGGATGTAACGATACCGCGATCCGCAGCAAGATTGTGGACTTCTACCGCAGCTTTGTTGAAGGTGAAGTCCTCGAGACACCGACCAAGACTGCGGAAATGTGCAAGCTTGTCGAGAATAGCTACCGTGATGTTAACATTGCTTTCGCAAATGAACTTTCCATTCTCTGCGATGAAGATGGCATTGACGTTTGGGAGTTGATCCGAGTCGCCAACCGGCATCCCCGTGTCAACATCCTTTCACCTGGTGCTGGCGTGGGCGGGCACTGCATCGCGATTGACCCTTGGTTCATCGTTGCACGGAGCCCAAAGGAAGCGCGGATCATCAAGATGGCTCGTGTCACCAATGACGAAAAGACTGACTGGGTAATCAACCGGATCCAAAACAAGCTAGACGAATTAAGGGGCTTGCTTGGCCGTGAACCGAAACTCGCGTGTCTAGGCGTTGCCTTCAAACCGGATGTTGATGATTTGCGGGGAGCGCCAGCTCTGCGCGTGTATCGCCATTTCCTCGATGCCGGTATCGAAACTATGGCCGTCGACCCAATGCTGGATAACAGCCCTTCAGTTGTGACGGTCCCGTTTGAAGAGGCCGTCCCGGCAGCTGATGTCATTGTTAGTCTTGTTGCACATTCGGCGTTCAAAAGCTCGGCGAGCCTAACTCTGCTTGAAGGTCGTGATGTTTTCGACTGTTGTGGGTTGCTGTCGGATGAGCAATAGAGTGCAGAAATGACCTCTGAAAAAATATTTGTTGCTGGCCACAGAGGCATGGTTGGTTCAGCGATCTGCCGTAATTTGCTGGCTTCTGGCATACAGCAGCATGATCTGATCACCTGTGGTCGCAGCAATTTGGATCTGGTTGATCAAGGCCAGGTTTTCGAATTTTTCCAGAGAGAAAAACCTGATCAGGTTTACCTTTGTGCAGCGCGGGTTGGGGGTATTCATGCCAATAGTGAATTCCCAGCTGAGTTCATCTATGAAAATTTGATGATTCAGACAAATGTGATTCATTCGGCGTTTCTGTCTGGAGTTAAAAAGCTGCTTTTTCTGGGCTCAAGCTGTATCTATCCAAAGGTGGCCGACCAGCCTATAGCTGAAGAAGCCTTGTTAACCGGCAAACTGGAAGAGACGAACGAGCCATATGCGATCGCTAAGATTGCCGGCATCAAAATGTGCGAAAGTTACAATCGTCAATATCACGCCAGCCATGGCGTGGATTATAGATCTGTCATGCCAACAAATCTCTATGGGGTCGGTGACAATTATGACCCTGACAACGGCCATGTGGTGGCTGGATTAATTAGGCGCATGGACGATGCAAAGCGTACTGGTTTAAGAGCTATTGAGGTTTGGGGGACTGGTAGGCCATTACGTGACATGTTGTATGTCGATGACATGGCGGCGGCTTCGGTGAAAGTCATGAACTTGCCTGCCACCATGTTTGCTGACATGGTGTTGCCCATGGAGTCGCATATCAATGTCGGGTCCACTAGTGAAATTTCAATCCGAGATCTAGCCATAAAAATTAAGCAGGCGGTTGGTTTCGAGGGTGAACTGCTGTTTGATCATTCCCGCCCGGATGGTACGCCACGCAAAATGCTCGATGTGAATAAACTCACAAGGGTGGGGTGGACACCTGAAGTGCCGCTGGACAAAGGTCTTGCTCTTGCTGTTCATGACTATCGCAACCGTGTCGCATCAGCCTGATCTTTTCGACCTGATTGGAATTGAGTAGTTCCGCGGAGGTGATTTTGTCTTTTGATCTTTCACTTGATGATGCCAAGCTTGCGGTGGTTGGCCTCGGATATGTGGGGCTACCTCTGGCGGTTGAGTTTGCCAAAAAATACGCGACCATTGGTTTTGATATTGATGGTTCACGTGTTGACGAGTTGCGAGCAGGGCATGATCGAACGAAAGAGGTATCAGAGACCGCCCTAAAGGCATCTGCCAAACTTGAATTGACAAATGACAACCAACGTCTGTCGTTGGCTAATGTCTTTGTGATCACAGTGCCCACACCAATCGACCGGAACAAGCGGCCAGACCTTGGGCACCTGATTGCAGCCTCTCAGACGGTCGGAAGGGCAATCAAACCAGGTTCTGTCGTTATTTATGAATCCACAGTGTACCCAGGTGCAACTGAAGAGGAATGTGTTCCCATTTTGGAGGCTGTTTCGGGGCTGAAATTCAATACTGATTTTTTCGTTGGGTACAGTCCCGAACGGGTAAATCCCGGTGATCGGACCAACAACATCACAAGTATTGTAAAGGTCACCAGTGGATCAACCCCTGAAGCAGCTGAAATTGTTGATAAGTTATACAGCTCTATCGTCACAGCTGGAACGTTTCAGGCCAACAGTATCCGTGTCGCTGAGGCCGCTAAGGCTATTGAGAACACTCAAAGAGACGTCAATATTGCATTGATGAACGAACTGGCTATTTTATTTGATCGGATGGGAATAGACACCGAAGAGGTGTTGAACGCGGCGAAGACAAAGTGGAACTTTATTGGGTTCACGCCAGGTCTGGTCGGTGGTCATTGCATTGGCGTTGATCCCTATTATCTGACCCACAAGGCGAGGGAGCTTGATTACCACCCAGAAATGATCCTCGCTGGTCGGCGGATTAATGACTCTATGAGCAGCCATGTAGCGTCAACTCTGGTGAAAGCTGTCTTGCAGCGATCTGGCACCATCAGCGGTAAGCGTGTGTTGATTATGGGCCTAACTTTCAAAGAAAATTGCCCCGACACTCGGAACTCAAAGGTCTTTGACGTGGTTGCGGAATTGCTCAGCTATGGCTTGACGGTTGATGTCTATGATCCGTGGGTGACGGAGCCGCAAGGCTTGAATGAGGACGTCATCAAGTTGGAGGCTATGCCTAAGACGGGCAAGTATGAGGCTATCGTCATTGCTGTTGGACACAAACTATTCCAGGATATGGGTATAGACAAGATCAAGTCGTTTGGGGTGGCGGGTGTTATCACATATGACCTGAAGCATCTTTTTGCCAAGGATCAGTGTGATTTGAGACTATAGTTTTTCAGGGGTCTTTTTGCTTTTTCAGTCGCACAGCCTGATAGGTCTGGGTTATCGGTTACATCACATTTTTAACTTTGGTATTATTCGTCATCTTAGCTAATGAAAACCATGAAGCGTAGCTTTGACATTTTCATTTCTGTTGTCGCCTTTGCTATATTTTTGGTGCCTTGCGCGATTGTTGGAATAATGATCAAGTTGGGTTCCCAAGGACCAGCATTGTACTGGTCACGCCGCGTAGGGCGCAAAGGGAAGCCATTTATGATGCCCAAATTTCGGACAATGTATGTGCATACTCCGGAAGAGCCGACCGAAAATCTGCAAAAGCCGGAGATTTATATCACACCACTCGGTCGCGTGCTCCGTACAACCAGCATTGACGAAATTCCACAGCTGCTTTCTGTTCTGCGTGGTGACATGAGCCTTGTTGGTCCGCGCCCCGTTTTGGTCAGCCAGGATGAGTTGAACCGGATGCGTTCGGACCTTGGTGTTGACCGACTACGCCCAGGGATTACTGGCTGGGCGCAAATCAATGGGCGTGACGACATTTCACTAGAGGAAAAAGTTCGCTTTGACCATGAGTATTTAGAGCGTCAATCCTTGGCGTTTGACATCTTGATTATATGGAAAACTTGCTTCTACGTCCTTAGGCGCAAAGGAGTCTGGCATTAACTAGTTGTCGAGATGCCTACTGTCTTTGTCTTCGAGATATTTGATTGCCGGTGCTTGCAACAATTCTATTGCTCTTTAAGATCCTGCGGATTGTCAGGTTACGATGAATTGTGCGTTGCCTCGGTCAGTCGTCCACGGCTGTGGTGTTTGGGATCAGTAAATCTAATGTCTTATGAGTCACAAACGCCGCGATCAAGATCATCAGTCCTTCAATCGCGCTGAGCCCTATATTATTGCCAGTGACAATACGAAACAGGGCAAAACCGACTGCTGCTGCCCATAAAACTTTAATTAACGTTGGCTTGTATTTATCCACGACCTTGACGCTCCCATCATTTATATCGACAGCCTAGAGGAAAGCGCACTGAGATCCTAGAGACGATTATTTGATTGAAAAATCGAGCTATCCGAATAATGAGACAATCATGACGTGAAGTAGTGAGGCAATCACTGTGACACCAATATAGACCTCAATAATTTTTTCAACAAAGTCAATCTGTGGTCTGTGTCGGTCATATTGAGGGTGATGGAGGAGTTTTCGGCAAAGAATATAAATGCCGATCATGACAACCGAAAGTAAGAACTCCGTTGTTTTCAAAGTCGGATATTTGGGAAAAACATAATGGTTTGTTAAAAGCATGGCGCTGATCAATATTGGATAGCTCGTTCGACCCATGCGGCTGTGGAAACCAAAGGAATTTGGCATTCTATATTGTCTCTCCTGGCGCGGACTAAGGCTTGGCCTTCTTTTATAGTTTGTTTTTTTCAGTTAGATTGCCATTGCTCTAGTGTCGGTCATTCTGTTGGCACGGTCACGCATTAATTTTATTTGAGTCAACTTATGAATACACATCACTCTATTGTTCCCGTGATCCTTTGTGGAGGTTCAGGATCGCGCCTCTGGCCTCTTTCGCGGAAAAGTCTGCCAAAGCAGTTCGCCCCACTTGTCGGTGATGGCAACCTATTTGAACTGACGTTGCAGCGTATTAGTGAAGGCCACTTCAACAAACCGCTTATTGTGGCTTCCGAGGCTCACAGGTTTCATGTTTTAAAACAGGCGGCCAACCTCGGTATGCAATGTGAGGTGCTCCTCGAACCGGCTGGTCGCAATACGGCACCAGCAATTATCATGGCGGCGCTGCATTTAAAGGCCAACGGACATGATGGACATATGCTTGTCCTGCCATCTGATCATTTGATCCCCGATCATATTGGGTTCAGCGAGGCAATAAATGCAGGTATGACAGCTTCGCAGAATAGCAAGCTGGTGACCTTTGGTATCTCTCCGACTGGGCCCGAGACGGGCTATGGCTACATTCAGACTGAAAATTCTAGCGGTGCTGTTCTAGACGTATGCGCCTTTCACGAGAAACCCGCGGTGGCTAAGGCAGAACAGATGCTTGCTGAAGGAGGGTATTTCTGGAATGCAGGCATTTTCCTTGTCAGTGTTGATCGGCTTCTTGCTCTTGCAGAGCTTCATCAGCCAGAGATGCTGGCCGCCGTCGAGGACGCAATCGCTGATATGACACGCGATGATTCGTTCCTGCGCCCTGATGCGGAAAAGTGGAAGTTGGTACCTGCCGAATCTATTGACTATGCGATTATTGAGAAATGCGATGACATCGCCTGTGTACCCTTCTCGGGTAGCTGGTCAGATCTTGGTGACTGGAATTCTGTCTTTGCTGTTGACGGGGCTGACAAAAATGGGAACCGCCTTCGGGGCGGAGTGACTGCGGTTGACTGTGTAAATACTAACTTATGGTCAACCAATGACCAAACCCGGCTCGTGGGCCTTGGGCTTGACGGTATCGTCGCCGTCGCTACAGATGACGCCATCATGGTAGCGAATGCCAGCCGCACGCAGGATGTTCGCGAGATTGTAGCTGTTCTTGATAAAGCTGGTGTGCCCCAGGCGCATCAACATACCAAAGATTATCGCCCGTGGGGATGGTTTGAAAGCCTGATCGTGGCGCCGGGGTATCAGGTCAAACGGCTGCATGTGGATCCTCGGGCTAGGCTTTCACTGCAAAGCCACCAACATAGATCAGAACATTGGGTTGTCGTTGCGGGGACTGCAACAGTTCTAATCAATGAACGTGAAAAGCAGGTTAACACCAACGAGTCTGTGTACATCAATGTTGGCGACAAGCACCGGCTTGCCAACGATACCGATCAGCCGCTTGTCGTGATCGAGGTTCAGACGGGCTCTTATCTCGGTGAGGATGACATTGTCCGCTATCACGATGATTTTTCGCGTGGATTAGGAGAACTTTAGTGAAAGTCATCATAACAGGCGGTGCTGGTTACATTGGAAGCCACGTCTGCTTGGCAGTGCACCGTAGTGGCCACACACCGGTCATCATTGACAATTTCAGCAACAGTTCACCAGCCTGTGTCCGGCGTCTAGGTGAGCTGATTGACGATGTCGTGGAATGTCATAACGTGGATGTTTGCGACGCTGGCATGCTTAACGATGTTTTTGCCGCAGTCCTGCCTGGTGCTGTGATCCATTGTGCAGGGTTGAAGGCTGTTGGCGAGTCCTTTGCCGATCCACTTCACTACTATGAAAAGAACATCCTCGGTGCTGTGAATGTGCTGCGTGCCATGGATGTGGTTGGCACGTCTAGAGTCATCTTCTCGTCCTCTGCTACCGTGTATGGTGATCCGGAATATCTGCCGTATGATGAACAGCACAGGCTGGCGCCTGAAAACCCGTATGGCCGAACAAAGCTGTTCATTGAGCACTTGATCCATGACTGGGACAAGGCAGGTAAAAACCGCTCAGCGGTGCTCCTGCGTTATTTCAATCCCATTGGCGCCCATCCGTCAGGCCTGATCGGTGAAGATCCCAACGACTTTCCCAACAATCTGATGCCATATATTCTGGACGTAGCCGCCGGCAAACGGCCAGATCTAAAGGTATTTGGTGATGATTATCAGACGCCCGACGGTACCGGTGTTCGCGACTACATTCATGTCGAGGATCTTGCCGATGGTCATGTCGCCGCTCTTGGATATGCAGTGCGCCACACCGGCGTCGGCACATTCAATCTCGGCACTGGGCGTGGCTATTCCGTGCTGGAAGTCATAGCTGCCTTTGAACGCGCTTCCAACCGTCAGATACCCTATGAGGTTGTGGCGCGTCGCGCAGGCGATATTGCTGAGTTCTTTGCAGATGCGTCAAAGGCTAGTGAGACATTTGGCTGGTCACCTAACCGTGATCTTGATCGCATGTGTGCCGATGCGTGGAATTGGCGGGTGAAAAATCCCAACGGTTATTCTGAATAGCGCCTTTCGGTAACGCCGTGGATAAAATGCCGGCAGGTCCGACTACCCAATCATCTCGTCGCTACGGTCGTCGGTTTCGCCAAGTCGCTTCAGAACAGCAGGCCGGGTGCCTTCATAGACTTTTTCCAAATTCGCAGAAATTTTCGCATTTTCGCGTTCAAACAGACATTCGCCGGTTTGGTCCGAAGCCACAATGAACGGGCCCATATGGTGGGCTCTGATCACCCACATAGCCTGCGCCATGCCCAGTTCTTTGTTCCAGTGCACTGAGTGCACTTCCTGAACGCCGCGACCCAGCAAAGCACCGGTTCCATATCCGACCGTTGACAGGTACACCGCGCCATGCGGCACGAAATAATCCTTGTAATCTTTGGATGACATCCCGCCTTTGCCGATAATCAGCCTTGCCCCTGCCTGTTCAATCCAGCGCGGTAGCCATTTGGCAAATCGGAAGGAGGCTGTCGCGGTTACCGCACCCAGATCATGGCTTCCATCCTCACGGATGTTGGCGGCAGGAGAACAATGAAAGTTTGCCATGCTTAAGTCTGGCAGGTCTATGGGCAGATCCGCCCCGTCATCCAGAACACGCATATAGACGCCTTCGCGCGCCGTATAGACCAGCCCGTCAAGATAGACAATGTCGCCAAGCTTCAATTCTGCCAGGGCTTCTGGCGTTGGCGTTGTGCTCAGGCGGATTTCGCGCGGCTTGTGGGAAGGTCCCATTCCACAGTCTCCCGTCTTTGGTAAGGGGTAAACCAGTCTGGGTCGGTGCGGTATTCAACCCGCCCATCGGCATGGATGCGGGCAACTGCACGGCGGGAGGACAGGCAGAATGCGTGTACAGACATCTGCATACCCCCAGTATGGCAGTATCCGACTTCAATATTGCAGTCGATGACCATGTTTTTTCCGACAAACCCCATGGCCCCCATGCCAATGGAATTGCCAAGCTCCTTCAACTCCTCTTCAAGCTCGGCGATGCGGGGGTCGCTGTTGCGATTGCCAACTGTACGAAGGCATGCGGCACGCTTGCCGAGCACCATGCAGGCATCCTTTGCCCCGCCAAGCCCAATGCCAATAATGGCAGGCTGGCAGGCTAGGCCACGCTTACCGAAAGCCACGAGACTGTCGAGATAAAAACGCTTGATACCCTCAATGCCGTCTGAAGGGAACAGCATCCTGTAATCTGTTCCAAACAGACCACCCTTATGAACGGTGATCAGATCGATCCATTCGCCCTCAGGCTCAAACCCATATTCAATTTCTGGCGCGCCAATTCCAACATTATTGTCATGGTCGGTTCGCCAGAGGGGGTGGACCCGGTTCGGACGGAGAGGGACGTCTGCGGTTGCCTGCGCCGTCGCCCGACGAAGAGCTGCCTCCAGAGCGACCGGACCACCTTCAATGCGGCATTCATTTCCCATTTTCACGTACCAGCGCGGAGTGCCTGTATCCCCGCACATCGCCCTACCATCTTCCTTGGCGGCGGCGTAATTCTCCAGCATGGCGTGAAGCACAAATGATGACAGGTCGCCATCCTCGCTATCGGCTGCAGCGCGAAGTCCGGCCAGATAGTCATCGGGAATTTCAATGGCTGCCTTCGCCATGAGGGTGTTGGCGGTGGCCTCAATCGCATCAAGTGGGATCATGGTCGTGCCTCCTGCTGGTTATTCTGCCGCAACCAACGTGTCAGGTTCACTATCGGGCAGTATGGTCTGCCCGGGCTTTACAATGGTGAAGGCAACGGGGGCTCGTGTCACCTCAAGATTGCTGCCATGCATCTGAGCCAGTGTAAAATAGGAACTGTTGAGATCGCCCACTTCAGAGAAGTCCTCACGGAAATGCGCCCCGCGTGAGTTTTCCCGCGCCAGTCCGGCTTGGGTGATGACCTTTGAAATATCGAGAAGCGACCGCAAATTCATCCAATCATGCCAGGTCAGGTTGAAGGCGAGATTGTCTGCCGAAACGCCGGTGTCCATCAGTTCCGCGTCGATATCTTCCAACGCGACAAGAGCGCGGTTCATGCCGCTGGCAGTGCGGATCACACCGACATCGTCCCACATCACGTCCTGAAGCTTGCGACGCAGTTCGTGCACATTGCCACCTGTCTTACCAAGAGGATGCATGGCGCGGTCAATTTCGGCGGCAAGAATGGTTTCATCCGCCTCACGCAGTGACCTGCCGGACACATCCCAGCCCATCATGTCACCGGCAATGCCGCCAAAGACGGTTGAATTTGCAACGCCGTTGCCGCCAAGGCGGTTCGCTCCATGCGCACCGCCAGCATCCTCGCCGGCGACATACAGCCCATCCATCGTTGTGCGGGTGTCGACGTCAACCATAACGCCGCCCATGAAGTAATGTGCGGTCGGTACAACCTCGACCTTGCCACCTGCCAAATCAAATCCGCAATCGGCGCATCGTTTCACCATGCCCGGGAACTTTTGGGATACGTTGTCAGGGCCAAGATGCGACATGGCAATATGCACACCACCCTGCGGTGTTGTGTTGCTTTTGCGCATTTCATCATAGATGGCCCGACTGACAATGTCGCGGGTGGCACGTTCACCACGGTCGTCATAGTCGAACATGAAGCGGCGTCCATCCCCATTCAAAAGAATGCCGCCAGCACCGCGGAGCCCTTCTTCCAGCACAGTCCCAGTCATACGCGTGTTGTCGCCGGCAAGAAGTCCGGTCGGATGGAACTGCACCATTTCCATATCACGAAGACCTAGCCCGGCCCGCATCGCCATTGCCAGCCCGTCCATGGTCTTGTCGCCTGACGGGGTGTGATATCGGTACATGGTTGGCCCACCACCGGTTGCCATAAGAACGGCTTTGGCTCGCACGAACCGGAAGCATCCTTTTCGCATGTCGATCATCAAAACCCCAGCAAGCCCGTCTCCATCCTTGGACGGGATCAGGCCAATGGCTCGATGTTCCTGCATGCGTTCGATGGGCCGACTAAGGACTTGCTCCATCAGGCGGTTGATGATTTCGATGCCGGTCAGATCACCTTTATGAACTGTGCGGTCAGCTGTCTGGCCTGCGAAGGCTTTCTGGTGAAGCGTACCGTCTGGATTGCGATCAAAGAAGCAGCCAACTTCATTTTCAAGCTCATGGATGCGTTCGACTGCGGTGCTGACAAGCCGCCACGCCATGTCCTGATCGGGAAGCCATTTACCGCCATTGATCGTGTCCATGAAATGACGCTCGACAGTGTCACCACCACCCAACGCGACGTTATAGCCGCCTTGCACCATGCGTGTGCAGCCGCATTTGCCGATCAGTCCCTTGACGGCCAGCGTTATCTTCGTGCCTTCGGGTGCTGCCTGTTGAGCGTGCAGGGCTGCAAACAGGCCTGCCCCTCCGGACCCAAGGATCAAGATATCGGTGTCATGTCTTTCAAGCTGAACTGTCATGGTGCCTTTCCAAAAATCCTGATTGTTTGGCGTCTAGATGGCCTGAAGAAAGAAAATGCCGGAGAGAAAAACGGATATGCCGACGCTGGCTGCAGCCAGTGACTTCTGTGGTGGTGACCATGGCAACCATTCCAGTGCCATTAACCGCATGCCACCAAAAAGATGGACCGCCAGAAGAAACACCAGGCCAAATTCAGCTATTTTGACTGCGGTCAGGTCAGTGAATACCAGAAACCCATCAAGCGCTGCAGCGTCTGTCAATGCCAGCGCCAGAACCCAGAAATGCAGCGGCAGGAACAGAGCCAGAGCAATGCCAGAGATCCGGTGTGCCAGAAAGGCGAACCACAGGGGGTGTCCGCGGACGGGTCTTGCGGCGCGGTTCATGATAGCACCCCTGGCGCCTGGCCAAGCCAAGTAACAGCAAGGACCGCGCGTCCACCTAAAAGCAGAAGGCCAGCCATAATGGACCAACACAGAATATTCACCAGGCGCATCGGCATCGCTGTCCATTCCGAGATGATGGTGCGAAGTCCGATGGCGGCATGCACGGATACCGCTACAACAAAGCTGCCATAGAACAGAAACCACATGATGCTACCCTGTGTTCTGCCAAGGATTTCAGCGGCTGTAAGACCATCCTGCACGGCGTAGATCATGACAGCGATATGGCCAAACACCAGCGGTACCATAATAAGGGCAGAAAGGCGCTGGAGCATGTAGAGGCGAAAATCGATCATGATGGCTTGCGCTTCCCGCGGCCTGTGAGGAACCGTCTGGCAGTTGCCCGCTTCAGCCCGGCGATGGCGGTCATCGGGTTCAGTTCGTTCGGGCAGTAATGCGCACAGCTGCCCATGGAGTGACAGTTGTGACAGCCTCCCGTTCCCGACACGGCATCGAGAATGGCATCCCCGTCCTCATCGCGAGCATCATTGAACAAAGTCCATGCACGTTGCAGCGCCGCCGGCCCCAGATAGTCTGGGTTGCCGGCCACTGTATCGCAGGCGGCATAACATACCGCACAGTTAATGCATTCAATCCCGGAACTGGCTTCCAGTCGGTGTGGATCATCAGGTGTAATGGCGGCAAAGTCACTATGACGATCAGCGGTGGGGTGATGCCGCGCCTCAGCGCTAACCCATTTGTCGAAGAACGGGTCCATATCAGTAACCAGATCCTTGATCACGGGTAGATTGCGCAGCGGTGCAATACGAAGTTCATCACCTTTCAATACCCGGTCAACATGCGTGCGACAGGTCCAGCGCGGCTCATCATTCACCATCATTGCACAGGACCCACACATGCCGACCCGGCAGGCAAAGCGATAGGTCAAGTTGGGATCTGAATGCTGCTGTATCCAGGTCACGACATCCAGGATCGTCTGACTAGGCTGGCGTGGAACTTCAAAGGTTTCATATCCGCCTTCGCCGCCGCTGCCACGCCATACCTTGACGCGAAGCGAACGTTGTTCGGTTTCGGGTTTTGGACTGCCATCCGGCACGAAAGCGTCTCCTATAAACATCGCTCGGAACTGCTGTCCGAATATCACGAGCCTAGCAACGGGTTTGATAGAGGGGAATGGCGAAAATCGACGCGTCTTTGGAGGCTGGCAGCTTTCTGGTCTGTTCTGTAGGTTCAGATAGCTTTATTAATGAACCACAAGACGCTTTCAGGACTGTGAAATGAACCCGACCCTCGATCTTCTGCACCGCCATCGCTCCATCCGCAAATTCACCGATCAGCCTGTTGGAGATGATCTGCTGAACCAGCTGGTCACCGCTGGTCAGGCTGCGGCAAGCTCAAGTTTTCTGCAGGGAGTAACCATCATGCGGGTGACTGATGCAGTGAAACGTGTGGCACTTCGTGATGTCGCAGGGGGGCAGCGATATGTGGAAGAGGCACCAGAATTTCTGGTGTTCTGTGCTGACCTTGGTCGCCCGATGCGGATGTGCCGTAATCATGGTGGCGTGCCAGCCGAAGGTTTGACTGAACAGTTTGTCATCGCAACAGTTGATGCGGCTCTTTATGCGCAGAACGTTGTTGTGGCAGCTGAGTCCTGCGGTCTTGGAATCTGCTATAT
>WTJS01000258.1:373-6529 GCA_011524735.1 Alphaproteobacteria bacterium | reverse complement strand
ACACCAGATCGTCCAAATTTCCTGTTCATTATGACAGATCAGCATCGTGCTGACTGGCTCGGCTGTGCTGGACACCCGGTTGTAAAAACGCCTCACATTGATGCTCTGGCGGCAACAGGAACACGATTTAAAAATTTCCAGGTGACATCTCCTGTTTGCATGCCAAATCGAGCATCATTCATGACCGGGAGATATCCATCAGTTCATGGGCTGCGTCACAATGGGTGCTGGTTTTCGGCCGACAATGTCTGTTTTACCGACGTGCTGCACGCCGCGGGGTATGACACAAGCCTGATCGGGAAAAGCCACCTTCATCCATTCACAGGAACGCCGGCGATGGGGCTTGAAGATGGCAAGGAAAGACTAATCCGGGATGCTCGGTTCCCTGAGTCCGATCGTCATTCTCTGGAAGACCCAAGTAACTACCAAAGCGATGACTGGTTTGAGTTTCCGGAACGTTACTTCGGGTTCCGACATGTCGATATGGTGACAGGCCACGGCGATCGGGCAGGTGGGCATTATCGGCAATGGTTCCGCGCCAATCGGCAGGATTGGAAAGCTCTACATGATCCAGCTAACGAATTGCCTCACAATTATAGCGCGCCTCAGGCTTACCGGACCCCCATTCCGGAAGAATTCTATCCAACACGATATGTTGGTGACAGGGCAGTGGAGTGGCTGAATGACCGCGAGGGTAATAACGATCCGTTCTTCACCTATGTGTCCTTTCCAGATCCGCATCATCCCTTCAACCCGCCTGGTAAATATTGGGACATGTACCATCCCGACCAGTTCGATGTGCCGCTACCCTATGAATCGCATGAAAATCCAACACCTCCAATGCGCTGGATGAATGCGCAGTTTGAACAGGGAGGAGGTCAACTGACCCTGCAAACAGCGATGCGGTGCGATGAGCAGCAGCTTCGCGAAGCCATGGCGCTGACCGCCGGCATGATCACCATGATTGACGATGAGGTTGGCCGGATCGTTCAAGCACTTAAAGACAATGGGCTGTATGACAATACGGTGATTTGCTTCAACGCAGATCATGGGGATTATCTGGGGGACTACTCAATGCTTCTGAAAGGCGCATTGCCCTTCCAGTCAATCACGCGCGTTCCGATGATCTGGTCTGATCCGGCCTCGCGTGAAGGGCGTGAGAGTGATGCGCTTGCGGCCACGATCGACCTTTCTGCCACCATTCTGGATCGTGTTGGGCTGACCCCTTATTATGGCATGCAGGGTGAAAGTTTTCTGCCTGTGCTGAAAGGGCAAAGCGATACCCACCGCGACATCGTTCTGACCGAATATAATGACGGGATTGCACGGCTTGGTTTTGAAAGGCCGGCACGTGTGCGGTCTATCGTGTCTAACAGATGGCGGTTCACCATCTATCAGGGCCTTGAATGGGGCGAGTTGTACGATCTTGAAGCAGATCCGAACGAGTCCAGAAATCTCTGGGAAAGTGCGGAACATGCGACCGTCCGCGCTGATCTATCATTGAAGATGAACCATCTTCTTGCAGGTCAGATGGATGAAAGTCCGGTAGCTGTCAATCTGGCATGATCGACTTTGTGTCTACCCTTGCCAACCGTCTTATTGCGCCAGCAATATGCCATCAAAGAAGGCGGCAAGGTCATTATGTGCGTTCAGTGGCAGGATATGTGCGACATACTGATCTGGCCGAACGATGACAATGCAGCCTGTATCCCTATCGATGCCACGCATGTCATAAATATCATTGCCGGAGATCAAATCCGCGCAGAATGCCTTTTCGTAATCGACAAGGCCAAGCTGGCCTTTTTGCGGGCGGAGTAAGGTGGGCAGGTCGGTGATCTGAATATCCCTGAAACCGCGCTGAACGATGCCACGAACATCGATCAGAGCGTCACAATCCTCTCCATCCCGAGTATAGCGTTGCACGGGAGAAGCGGGGTCGGTGGCAAGATAATCGCACAGCTTGTCCAAGTCAGTCAGATCGCGCCCAGCAAAAGCAAAAAGCCGCCATCTGCCATCTGCTTTGACTGTATGGCCGATGTGCATGGGTTTCGCATCAGCAAGACGAATCACTGGCGCGGAATGAAAGCGCATCCCGATATCAAAACCTTTGGCAAGGTTCTGCCATGTGTCCGTGCCTGTGAGTCGGGACGGTTTATATCGGACTGATACACCTGCTGTGTAGCGCCCATGCTGAACAAAGTACTTCTGGAATTTTGGGGTGTCACCATCATCGCTGTTGCGCTCGCTGATAATGCGTGACCATTCCTGATCGAAGTCAATAAGGTCCTGAGCTACCGATTGCCGTTCGTCAGAATAGGATTTTAGAAGGTTTGGAGCACTTTGCTTTCTGAGAACAGCTGCCAATTTCCAGCCAAGATTGAAACTGTCTCCCATAGACACATTCATTCCCTGACCAGCCTTCGGGCTATGGGTATGGCAGGCGTCCCCAGCGATAAAGATTCGAGGGTGGTCGGTTTCGCCGTGTCTTTCCTCCAGATTGTCAAATCTGTCGGTCAGACGTTGTCCGATTTCATAAACAGACCACCAAACAACGTCCTGAACCGCAAACTGATAAGGATGGAAAATACCCTGGGCGGCGCGGATGAGGTCTTCCTTGGAGATGTTCCGATCTCGGGCGCGCTCACCTTCACCTAGGGTTTCCATCTCAACATAAATTCGCGCCATGTAGCCGCCTTCACGCGGGATAATCAGGAGCGTGCCGCCCTGATCAGACTGAATAAGGGTCTTCTGGCGAATGTCGGGAAAGTCCGTGACCGCGAGAACATCCATAACGCCCCACGCTTTGTTGGCAGCATCTCCCTTAAGTTCCAGCCCGATGGAGTTTCGAACAGCGCTTCTTGCACCATCACAGCCAACGGCATATCGGGCTCTGATGACACAGTCATTCGCTGTCCCAGTTGTGTTTCTAGATACGTCTTCAGCTGAGTCTGTTTTCTCAAACCGGGCGATGACTGGATGTGTGGCATGGTCATCAAGGCTAATTTCAGAAAGACGCCAGGCATAAAATGGGGCAAGCCGATGCGGTCCACGCTCCATAACACCGAGATACATGTCATGGACGCGGGCCTGGTTGAGAATGACGTGTGGCATTTCGGACAGTCCGTCTTCAACATCCTGAATACGCCCAGTTCGAATAATGGATTGAGGGTTTTTCGGATCAGGTTTCCAGAAAGTTGTTTCATTCACCCAATAAGCTTCCCGCATAACTGAGTGCGCGAACCCAAATGCTTCAAACATCTCCATAGATCGGCAGGACACGCCATCCGCCTGACCTTTTTCCATCGGTCCCGGCTTCGCTTCCATTACGCAGCTTGAAACGTCAGAGAATACGGCAAGTTGGGCCGCTAGGGTTAACCCTGCCGGTCCGCTGCCTACAATCAGGACATCCGTTTCGGCAGGCGGCGCATCTTGCTGTTTCGCAGTGGCGCCGTCCGGATGAATGTTGGGATCGCCAGCCTGAAACCCATTGAGATGAAACTGCATAACCGCCTCTGAGCCCATCAGAATATTGTTTACTAGGTTAACAAACGATAGACGGTCTTGTTAGAAGCGGTCAATCGACTTTTAATCCTGCAGGGTAGGGCTGGTGTACAGGCGGTCACCCCCTGCATTTTGGCATCAGGACAAATTCCCAGGGTGATGGCAGGTCACCAACCGGCACTTCAATCACAGTGGGTCCGTTATGGGCAAACCCGGTTTCAAGGGCGTGTCGCAGTTCGCTTGGTGTGGTTGCACGCAGTCCCTGTGCCCCGAAGGAGTTTGCAAGGCGCACAAAATCTGGGCTGCTAAGATCAGACGCAATGAACCGGCTGTCATAATTGTCCATCTGCAGTCGGCGAACATTGCCAAAGGCGTTGTCGTTAAAGATCACAGTGGTCAGCGGTATGTTGTGATGGACAGCTGTGGCGAGCTCAGTAATGGTGAAAAGAGCACCACCATCACCCGAAATGGCGACTACCGGCACGTCGCGGCGGGCGTGAGCAACACCAAGGGCGGTTGCAAATCCATATCCCAATGTTCCCTGATACCCGGTGGATATAAATCGTCTCGGCCCGCTGCTGGGAAACGCAAATCGGGACACATACCCAGTCTGTGTCAACTCATCAACGAAAATACCATCGACTGGAAGAGCGTCACGAATGGCGCTGAGCCAAGCTAGCTGAGGGGCAAGCTTGGCCTCATATTCCTGCTGTCTGGCACGTTTGGTTTCCGCAACGGCTGTCATCCAGTCTTTTCGGTCAAAGTTGGTTTTTCCAAGCGCGGTCAATAGGCTAGGAATCGCATTTTCCAGCTTTGCATGAATAGCAACATCCGCTGGCGCGCTGCGACCAAGCTGGGCTTTGTCGATGTCGATATGGATGATCTTCATATCTTCGTCATGGCCCCAGGCCATCACCTGGCTCTGCAGTCTTGTGCCAAGCCCGATGACGAGATCAACCTGTTTCCACAGGCTGTGCCCGACCGGCATGCCAATACTGTGGTCGGATTCTGACGGAATGATTCCATGGCCGGTGCGGAAGGCGAGAACCGGAGCGCCTATCCGCGTGGCAAGTGAACTGATCAGATCGGCATCGCCCTGACCTCCACCACCGACAATAATCATGGGTGCTTTGGCTGCCTTGATAAGCGCTGCAGCCGTTTCGATGGATGAAGCGTCCGGCACGGGATCAATGGCAGGCAATGGTGATGTCAGTGAACCGCTGATTTCCTGCGTCCACAGGTTTGCTGCAATTTCAAGGCCAACAGGGCGGGGGCGACCGGAGTTCAGATCGCTGAAGGCCGCGGTGACGCATTGCAAGGCATCCTCTGGCCTGGTGATACGGTAGCTGGATTTTGTCAGGCTGGATAAGACGCTGAACTGATCAGGAATTTCATGGAGAAGCCCATGCTCCTTTCCTTGTGCGCCGATCGGTATCTGCCCGGCAAGGGCGAGGACAGGGGCGTTGACAGCATAGGCCGTGGACAATGCGGCGGTCGTGTTGAGAAAGCCTGGGCCGGGAACTACACAATATGCTTGCGGAGACCCCGTTGCCAGTGCCGCCCCAGTTGCCATGTAAGCGGCGCCCTGTTCATGACGGGTATGGATTGGGGTGATCTGATCAGTTCGATCGAAAAGAGCATTGAAAAAGTTGTCGTTTTGAACGCCTGGCAGACAATAGAGTTGATCGATACCATTTTGAATGAGTGCGTCAACGGTCAACGAGGCGATTGTCGATGTCATGAGGGAGCGGCCTGCTTCTGATTTTGGGTCTGGCCATGCCGCAGGCCTTAAAGTGGCGTGCTGAAGTCGGCCATGCACAAAGCCTGTACCTGATAAGGTACTGACGCAACCAGTTTTGTGGCCAGAGGGCGGCATGCAAGACCAACGAGTGCGTGAAACCTGCGTTAGGCCCTGGTTTCCAGTGGTAACTTAGGTGCGCGGCACGCTTTGCATCCGCCCTAAAATATCTACGCCCTGCATTTTCCAGAAATGCAGAAGGTCAATAAATATCCAGTTTTCAGTCAGTTTGTCGCCGTCACGGCGATACATATCGATCACCCGCATGTCGCCAGGTTTTTCGCTGGCTGGCATGCCCATAAACCCACCGGTAGGCGTCAATGTCAGATTTGGCCATCCGAAAAAGCCACCATAATTGCCTTCCGCCATGCGGCACACATGTCCGTTGAAAATGCGATCCTTAAAGCCAGCGCGAAACGGCCCTGAATGCTGTTCTGCATAGCGCTCGATGGTATAAGTTGCGCCAATGCCTGCCGGGCCCCACCAGACCATGTCCTCGTTCCAGCTGCGGCGCAGCTCGTCAGTCAGCTTTTCAGTGCGGCCGCCTTTCCAATCTTTGATGTCACTGCACATATAGTCAATGGCAGCCAGTGTTTTGGCACCTTCCTCTGCGGGCTGGGCTTCGAACATCACGCCATCATGGGTCATGGGGCCAGGCTGGATCATATGGGCGCCTGTCTGCGGCGGAAAGGGGGTCAGGCCAGCCTGCATCATCAGATGCGGGATATCGAAATACATGGCCGTTTCGGTGATGCTGCCATTTGCAACCCGATGAAACTCGGCATAGCGCAGCATGGCGATCTTGCCGGTCGCGGGGATGCCAAGCCAGGGCAAATCAAACAGACCCATAAGGTGCC
>WTJS01000258.1:0-363 GCA_011524735.1 Alphaproteobacteria bacterium | reverse complement strand
ATGCGACCCAGACACCGCCGACTGCACGAATGCCGTTTTCTCCCGCCATGAAAATGTCAAGTCGACGTTGCATTGATGAAAGTGACGCACGGAGTGGTTGCCAAAATTTTGTCGCTACTTCGTCAGCGGTGTGAAGTTCATCAAAGGGGGCGAATCCGCGCCACAGATAGGTTTCGCTGGTATAGTGGTCGATGATGTCTGGCAGATCACCTGAGTCAGCTGAATCGCAGGCTGAGTAGTAATCTATAACTATCTGTTTTTCTTTCTGAAAATCAGTCATTTCGAACTCGCTATTGTCGTCGGCATTATAAAATTGCATGCGTATGCAAAACTAGGTTGCCAAGCTGTCTTGCTGCTGTCTAC
>WTJS01000214.1 GCA_011524735.1 Alphaproteobacteria bacterium | reverse complement strand
AGTCATGTTTGTGCGGCCGATAATGACGAACCCGGCGGCACGCAGGCGTGCCACAACCGTGGCATCATCGTGGGCTGGCGCCGCTTCGTCCAGCACGCGCGACCCGGCGCGCGTGACCTCACCTCTAACGTCGAACAGGTCTTTGACAGAAAGCGTGACTCCGGCAAATGCTGGTAGGGCACGTCCTTCCTTACGTTGGCTATCAATGGCATCGGCGGCAGCGCGTGCCTCGGCAGCGTTCACGGTTATGAAGGCCCGTTTGCCGTCCTCTGTATCAATGGCAGCTAGACGTGTTTCAAGATGGTCGCGGGCACTGAGCTCGCCATTGGCAAGCTTCTGGGCAATCTCGGAAATCAACATATTCATGGAATGACTATGACAAGCAGACCGACAAAATGCACCTTGAAAATCAGGGGTTGGTGAGACGGTTTGATGCAAGCTCATATCTGCCTTGACGGGGTGGCGGGCTCCTCAGATGATGGCCGCATGAGCGAGACATATGATTACATTATTATAGGATCAGGCTCGGCCGGGTCTGCGCTTGCCTACCGACTGGGCGAGGACGGTACCAAGCGGATACTTGTCCTCGAATTTGGTGGTAGTGATGCCGGCCCTCTGATCCAGATGCCGGCAGCCCTGTCCTATCCCATGAATATGAAACAATATGATTGGGGATATCTCGCTGAACCTGAACCAGGTCTTGGTGGGAGACGGCTTGTTTGTCCGCGAGGCAAGGTTATTGGCGGGTCTTCCTCAATCAACGGGATGATCTATGTCCGAGGACATGCTGGCGACTATGCGCACTGGGAGGAGTCCGGTGCACAGGGCTGGGGCTACGCTGATGTGTTGCCCTATTTCCGTCGCATGGAAACTGCGCATGGGGGTGAGGCCCCTTGGCGTGGCACAGATGGCCCACTTCATGTTACCCGTGGGCCGCGTGACAATCCGCTGCATCACGCCTTTGTTCAGGCAACGGAATCGGCCGGCTATACGGCAACGCCTGACTATAATGGCTATCGTCAGGAAGGATTTGGCCCTGCCGATATGACGGTGTGGAAGGGACGGCGTTGGTCAGCTGCCAATGCCTATCTGAAGCCGGCCATGAGACGCGGTAATCTGCGACTTGTGACCCGCGCCCTTGTAGATCGGATCCGCTTCGATGGACATCGTGCAGTGGGTGTTGATTACATGCTTGGAGGCCAGCGCCATTATGCAACTGCGCAAGCTGAGATCATTCTGTCGGCCGGGGCGATTAATTCCCCGCAGATATTGCAGCGTTCAGGGATTGGACCAGGGTCAGTTCTGACAGATGCAGGCGTTGACGTTCTCGTTGATCGGGCCGGTGTTGGCGCCAATTTGCAAGATCATCTGGAAGTCTATTTTCAGATTGCCTGCCTTCAGCCCATCACGCTTTACAAGCATCTGGGGCTTCTGGCGAAGGCCCGCATCGGAGCAGAATGGCTGTTTTTCAAAAGCGGTCTGGGGGCGTCGAACCAATTCGAAACGCTTGGCTTCATCCGGTCGGCAGGAGGTGTTGCTTATCCTGACATTCAGTATCATTTCCTGCCAGTTGCGATTAGCTATGATGGCAAGGCGCCGGCTGCTGGACATGGGTTCCAGCTTCATGTCGGACCAATGCGATCCAAGTCACGTGGTCATGTGCATATCCGTGATGCAGACATCCGTTCAGCCCCGGAAATTCGGTTTAACTATATGAGCCATCCTGATGACTGGGTTGAGTTCAGGCGATGTATCAGGTTGAGCCGTGAGATCATTGCGCAGCCACCGATGGATCCCTATCGCGGCGCTGAAATTCAGCCTGGGGATGACGCCACCTCGGATGAAGCGATTGACGGCTTCATACGGGATCATGCCGAGAGCGCCTATCATCCCTGTGGTACCGTGCGGATGGGCGCTGCAGATGATCCAATGAGCGTGGTTGATCCACAATGCCGGGTCATAGGGGTGGAGGGGTTGCGTGTTGCAGATTCTTCAATCTTCCCGCGGATCACAAATGGTAATCTGAATGCGCCTTCGATCATGACTGGCGAAAAGGCGGCTGATCATATTCTGGGCCGCACACCGCTGGCGCGGGCCAATGACATGCCCTTCTTCCATCCCGACTGGCAGACACAGCAGCGGTAGCACTTCTGCATTGTCGCATCACTGCAAACGGCCTTGTGCCGTCCCGAAGGGCATGTCATCGTTGCGTCAGTAATTCCCTGTCGCAGAACAGGTGTCCTGGAGGAAAGATCATGAAGACTCGTGCAGCAGTAGCCCTTGAAGCTGGCAAACCCCTTGAAATCATGGAGGTCGATCTTGACGGCCCTCGCGCTGGTGAAGTGTTGGTGGAGATTATGGCAACTGGCATCTGCCACACCGACGCCTACACACTATCAGGGGCTGACCCTGAAGGGTTGTTCCCGGCAATCCTTGGGCATGAGGGTGCTGGTATTGTGCGCGAAGTTGGCCCGGGTGTGACTGGCCTTGCGCCGGGTGACCATGTTATCCCCCTCTATACGCCGGAATGTCGTGAGTGCGAATACTGCCTGCATCCCAAGACCAATCTGTGTCAGTCGATCCGCACAACCCAGGGTCAGGGGGTGATGCCGGATGGAACCAGCCGCTTTTCACTGAATGGCAAGCCCATTCTGCATTATATGGGCACATCAACCTTTTCAAATTTTACCGTATTGCCTGAAATTGCGCTTGCAAAAGTGCGTCAGGACGCGCCGTTCGACAAGATCTGTTACATCGGATGTGGTGTTACCACAGGTATTGGAGCTGTGATCAACACCGCAAAGGCCGAACCTGGCTGTAACGCTGTTGTCTTCGGCCTTGGTGGCATTGGGCTGAACGTCATCCAAGGTCTGCGGATGATCGGTGCAAATATGATTGTTGGTGTTGACTTGAATGACTCCAAGAAGGCCTGGGGCGAAAAGTTTGGCATGACCCATTTCGTCAACCCAGCCGAACATGGTGATAATCTCGTTGGTCACCTTGTCGAACTGACTGGGGGCGGTGCCGACTATTCCTTCGAATGTATCGGCAACACCAATGTGATGCGTCAGGCGCTTGAATGTGCGCATAAGGGATGGGGTGAATCCATCATCATCGGTGTGGCTGGTTCGGGTCAGGAGATTTCAACCCGCCCATTCCAGCTCGTAACCGGTCGCAGCTGGCGCGGCACCGCTTTTGGCGGGGCGCGTGGTCGCACAGATGTTCCGAAGATTGTCGACTGGTACATGGATGGGAAGATCGAGATTGATCCAATGATCACCCACACACTGCCTCTGGAGGACATCAATAAGGGGTTTGATCTGATGCATGATGGCGAATCAATCCGCGCTGTGGTGGTCTTCTAACTCGGCATTGCCGCTTAATCCAGACTGACGGGAATCAAATCATGGAAACCATTTCCACCGAGAAATCCTTTGGCGGTGTTCAGGGGGTGTATCGTCATGTATCGGCTGTGAACGGCTGTGAGATGACATTTGCTGTCTACATGCCGCCTCAGGCAGATGATGGCCCGGTGCCTGTGCTGTGGTATCTGTCGGGGCTGACCTGTACCCATGCCAATGTTATGGAAAAAGGGGAATACCGGCGCGTAGCGGCAGAGCTCGGTATTGCCATTGTCTGCCCGGACACCAGTCCGCGTGGTGATCATGTGCCTGATGATGAAAGCTGGCAGTTTGGGTCTGGCGCAGGTTTTTATGTTGATGCTACTGAAGCGCCCTATGACGTGAATTACCGGATGTATAGCTATATCCGGGATGAGCTTCCTGACCTTGTTGCCGCTGAATTTTCCGTGGATATGAACCGCCAGAGTATTTTTGGCCACTCCATGGGCGGGCATGGAGCCATGATGATGGCGCTTCGCAATCCTGACCGGTTCAAGAGCTGCTCGGCTTTCGCCCCCATCACAAATCCAATGACAGCTGATCTGTCGCGTGATGCCTTTGCCAGATATCTCGGAGCTGATCAGGCTAGCTGGCGGGAATATGACTCAGTTGCCCTTGCCGAGGATGGTCACACCTTTCCAGAAATGCTGATAGATCAGGGTGATGCGGACAGCTTTCTTGATGCTGCCTTGCGCCCATGGCTCTTTGCAGCTGCCTGTCAGAGCGGCAGTGGAAGTGGCAATGGCACTGATCTGACGCTGCGCATGCAGCCTGGGTATGGCCATTCTTATTTTTTCATCTCCACCTTCATGGAAGATCACCTGCGCTGGCACGCAGCACGGCTTTAGGGATAAGGGGACAGGGTGATGACTGATCGGCCTACCGATTTTCCACAGCCGCTTGGGGGTAATGACATGCCCCGCTTTGCCGGGCCAGGCACAATGATGCGGCTTCCGGCGGTGGAAAATGCCGCGGGCATGGATGTCGTCTTTATTGGCATACCGATGGATATTGGTACGTCAAATCGTCCAGGAACACGTTTTGGGCCAAAGCAGATAAGAGCCGAATCCGTGATGTTGCGACCCTATAATATGTGGACGCGGGCGGCCCCGTTCGACTCTCTTCGTGTGGGCGATCTTGGTGATGTGCCGATCAATACGTTCGATCTTAAGGATTCAGTGGCGCGGATCACTGATTTTTATGATGAGGTTCTGGCGCATGATGTGATGCCTTTGACCCTTGGTGGTGATCATACTCTCAGCCTGCCCGTATTGCGGTCCATTGCGCGCAAGCACGGACCGGTAGGACTGATCCATGTCGATGCGCATGCTGATATTAATGATCATATGTTTGGAGAGGCAATCGCCCATGGTACCCCCTTCCGGCGCGCTGTTGAAGAAGGGCTGATTGATCCGCATCGGACCTGGCAGATTGGGCTCCGTGGCACAGGCTACACGGCTGAGGATTTTGACTGGTCACGTGAGCAGGGGTTCACCGTCGTTCAGGCGGAAGAGTTATGGCATCGCTCTGCTGCGCCATTGATGGAACAGGTCAGGGCTGGCATGGGAGACGGCCCTGTCTATCTGAGCTTTGATATTGATTCCCTTGACCCTGGATTCGCCCCAGGAACAGGTACGCAGGAAATTGGTGGATTAACCCCCATTCAGGCTCTGGAAATCATCCGTGGTTGTCGTGGATTGAATCTCGTAGGGGGCGATCTGGTAGAAGTGTCACCTCCCTATGATCCACAAGGCAGTACTGCGTTACTGGCGGCCAATCTTCTGTATGAGATGCTCTGCGTTTTGCCGGGTGTCGATTACCGCGACGGGAAATAGCATCATGGCGCCCGCCTTTCCTAAATCTGAGTATGATGCGCGGCTTGCGCGTGTGCGGGCTGAGATGAATGCCCGTGGTTTAGACGCAATGGTGATTGGCGATCCTGCCAATATCAATTGGCTGACCGGCTATGATGCATGGTCGTTCTATACACCGCAGATGATGCTGGTAGATCTTCACGATGGTCCGTTCTGGATGGGAAGGCTGATGGATGCTGGCGCAGCCAAATTCACCAGCTACCTGACGGAAAGTCAGATCGTTGCCTACCCGGAAACTCTGGTACAGCGCCCCGATACGCATCCCATGTCCTATCTTGCCGACTGGATGGCTGATCATGGCTTTGCGACGGCCCGCATTGGGTACGAAAGTGACAGCTATTACTTTTCGCCGCGTGCGCTTGCAGCCTTGCAGGCTGGCCTGCCTGATGCGGATTTCATTGATGCCGATCTGCTTGTGAATTGGCAGCGTCTAGTTAAAAGCCAAGCCGAGATTGCAATCATGCAGAAGGCGGCCCGCATTGCCGAAGCTGCGATGCAGACAGCATGGGATGGGGCGCAGGTTGGGGTTCGGCAATGCGACCTGATGGCTGAGGTCACAGCAACACAGATACGCGGTGTCGATGGTCTTGGCGGAGATATGACCGCGATTCATCCGTTGATCCTGGCTGGAGAGGCAGCGGCAACGGCCCATCCGATGTGGACAGAAGCGCCGCTGGAAGACGGCCAGACAATCGCGTTTGAACTTGGAGCCTGTTACCGCCGGTATAATGTCGGGCTTGCCCGTACGATTCATCTTGGCAACCCTAATGACGAGGTGAAACGCACCTCTGAGGCTGTGCAGGATGGTATGGCGGCCGTGATGGGCGCGCTCAAAGCCGGCTCAATTGCCGGTGATGTGCATGCTGCATGGCAGGGGGTTCTTGATCGCTATGGCCTGGAAAAACCTAGCCGCATCGGCTACTCCATCGGCGCATCATATGCCCCTGACTGGGGAGAGCATACGGTGTCAATCCGACCGCATGAGACCACAGTCATTCCTGAAAATGCCGTCATTCATGTCATTCTTGGCATGTGGATGTCGGACTGGGGCATGGAGTTGAGCGAGACGTTGCATGTTCGTGATGATGGATGCACGCGGATGTGTGATTTCCCGCAGCATGTACATGTTATTGAGAGATGACGTCATCTTTACCTCACCCCCTTCGCGAACGTGCCGTCGAAGTTCTTCAGAATTTGGTGCGGTTTCCCAGCGTCAGTCTTAGCCCCAATGAAGGCATTGTTAGCTATATAGAAACCTATCTGGCCTCGCATGGCATCTCCAGTGTTAGAGATGCTCATGAGGATGGCCAGCGGTTCAATTTGCTGGCCCGTATCGGTGCGCCTGAAGGGCAGGAAAGATCTGAAGGCGGCATCCTGTTGTCCGGACATATGGATGTGGTGCCAGCTGATGCCAGCGGTTGGTCGGGTGATCCTTTTGTTCTGCGTCGTCAGCAGGGTCGGCTTATTGGGCGCGGCGCTGTCGATATGAAGGGATTTCTTGCGATGGCACTTGCCATGGCACCCGAATTTGCCACTGTGGCAGATCGGCTTACAAGCCCGCTCTATCTTGCCTTCAGCTTTGATGAGGAAATTGGATGTTTTGGGGCTGAACGCATGCCTGCCTTTCTCGCGGCACATGGAGCACGGCCTACCCTTGCTATTGTCGGTGAGCCGACCGAGATGCAACCCATCAACGCGCATAAAGGTGGGATGGAGCTGGTCACGCATATCCGTGGTACGGCAGGTCATGCTTCGCGGCCTGCCGGTACAGTTAACTCACTTTACATTGCGGCACGGATGATTGGGTTCATTGAAGAGCTGGCGCGCGAATGTGCACAAGCGCCTGATCCATCATCTCCCTTTGATCCGCCACATTCCACCCTCTCTGTTGGTACCATCACAGGTGGAGAAGCTCGTAACATCATTCCTGAGCGATGCAGTTTCGATTGGGAAATCAGGGCGCTTCCCGGAACCGATCCCCACACGCTCCGGCAGCGTGTAGAGGGCTTTGCACAAGATGTGTTACTTGTCGAAATGCAGGCGGTAGATCCTGATTGTTCGCTTGTTACGGAGATGCTGTCCGACGTGCCGCCTCTTGAAGCGCGCGCACCGTCACCTGCGGCCGATCTTGTGGCAAGGCTGTGGACAAATGCACCACCGACGGTGGTGTCTTTTGGAACGGATGGTGCCTATTTCCAGCAGGCCGGTCTGGACACAGTCGTCTTCGGTCCTGGTGGCATGGCGCAGATGCATCAGCCGGATGAATTCATCACGGAAGCTGAAATTGATCAGGGGCTGGCGTTTCTTAGTCGTCTGCTAAATGAGATGGCAGCAGCTTAATCTCTGTTCGATGTCAGTCCGCAGGGCTGGTGATGATGCCGGCTGACTCCAAGCTGCTGAGCTCGGCATCTTCCATATCCAGAATTTGTTGAAGTATCTCGCGACTATGCTCGCCAAGCCTAGGTGGGGGCAGGCTGGCGCGTGGTGGTGTCGCCGACATCCGCATTGGGCTGCTGATTGTGGGGACCTTTCTCCGAACACTGTCTGGGATGTGGGTCGCGATGCGCCGGTGGAGCGCCTGCGGCTCTGCAAGAACTTGATCGATGCTGTTGATTGGACCGGCTGGTACGCCGGCGTCAGCAAGCTGTTCCAGCCACCAGTCAGTTGTCTGCTTTGTAAAGGCAGCCTCAATATAGGGCAGTAGGGTTAGCCGATTTTCGACCCGTGCCCGATTGGTGGCATAGGCAGGATTTTCTGCCAGCCCAACGAGGTCAGCGATGGCGCAGAATTTGGCAAATTGCGTATCATTACCAACAGCAAGGATGATGTGGCCATCGGCAGTGGCAAAAGCCTGATAGGGGACAATGTTGGGATGGGCATTGCCAAGCCGACCGGGCGCAGTACCGCCAACAAGATAGTTCATTGCTTGGTTGGCAAGGCTGGCCACGCTCACATCAAACAGCGACATGTCGATATGCTGCCCCATTCCTGTTCGGTCAGCATGCATCACGGCGGCAAGAATGGCGGTTGCAGCATTGGTGCCGGTCAAAACATCGACAAGAGCAACGCCAATCTTCATTGGCATACCATCGGGCTCGCCGGTCACACTCATTAGACCGCCCATACCCTGAATCATAAAATCATAACCAGCACGGTTTGAATCTGGGCCGTCCTGACCAAACCCGGTGATGGAACAATAAACGAGCCGTGGGTTCACTTTTGCCAAGGACGCATAATCGAGCCCATATTTGGCAAGTCCACCAACTTTGAAATTCTCGACAATAACGTGGCAACTTTCAGCAAGGCGCCGGATAATCCTGGCCCCTTCATCTGAAGTGATATCGATGGCGAGTGAGCGTTTGTTGCGGTTTACCGACGCGAAATAAGCAGATCTGGCAGCGGCATCTGCCGCTTCATCACCGGTCATCGGGTCGACAAAGGGTGGCCCCCAGCTTCGCGTGTCGTCACCGCGCAGTGGGCGTTCGATTTTGATGATGTCCGCGCCAAGGTCACCAAGCATCTGTGTGGCCCAAGGGCCTGCAAGAATGCGAGATAAATCAAGCACCCGCAGGTGCGAGAGTGCACCTTCGTTAATACGGCCCTGATCGCTGGTCATAACTAGCCAGTAAAGGCCTGAAGTCCGGTAATGGAACGGCCAAGAATCAGCGCATGAACATCATGTGTGCCTTCATAGGTGTTCACCGTTTCCAGATTCATCAGGTGGCGCATCACGTGATACTCTTCGGCAATGCCATTTCCGCCATGCATGTCACGCGCGGTACGGGCAATGGTCAGCGCCTTCCCGCAGCTATTGCGCTTGATAGTGGAGATGTTTTCAGGCGGGCAGTTGCCAGCATCAAGTAGCCGTCCAACACGAAGACAGGCCTGCAGCCCGATGTTGATTTCAGTGTGCATGTCCGCAAGCTTCAGCTGCACGAGCTGGTTGGCTGCTAGCGGTCGGTTGAACTGCTTGCGATCCAGAACATAGCTGCGGGCCGCATCATAACAGAACTGGGCTGCGCCAAGCGTGCCCCATGCAATCCCGTAACGAGCCTTGTTCAGGCAGGAGAAGGGGCCCTTCAACCCCTTTACCTCTGGGAAGATGTTGTCGTCTGGTACAAAGGCATTATCCATCTGAAGGGAGCCGGTGATGGACGCCCGAAGTGACAGCTTGCCTTCAATCTTTGGGGTAGCAAAGCCGCTACCAGCGGTTGCACGCTCGACAATGAAGCCACGGATCTCGCCATCGAGTTTGGCCCAGACAATCGCGATATCTGCTATCGGGGCATTGGAAATCCACATCTTTGCGCCGCTCAGATGGTAGCCACCATCCACCTTGACCGCTTTGGTAACCATCCCGCCGGGATCAGACCCATAATCAGGCTCGGTCAGACCAAAACAGCCAATCATTTCGCCGCTGGCCAGCTTTGGCAGATAGTTTTGCTTCTGAGCCTCTGTGCCGAATGCGTGAATGGGGTGCATCACAAGCGAAGACTGCACTGACATTGCAGAACGGTACCCTGAATCGACGGCCTCGATTTCATAGGCAGCAAGGCCATAGGCAACATGATTTACCCCCGCACCTCCATAGGCCTCTGGGATGGTTGGGCCAAGCAAGCCAAGCTCGCCCATCTGACGCATGACTGCAGGATCAAATTCCTCTTCACGGAAATCAGCAATCACGCGGGGGAGAAGAACCTCGCGGGCAAAGCTGTGTGCACTGTCGCGCACCATACGCTCATCATCGCTGAGCTGTTGGTCAAGAAACAGAGGGTCTTCCCATGAGAAAACCGGCTTTGAGGATGTCATGACACCTTCCATGGCGCACCTGCTTGATTGTATGGACAGCCCAAACATACCCGAAAATGTAGGCTTGTAGGTAGCCCCCTGCGGCAAAATAGGTTCAGGCCACGAAAAAACATGGCGGCTTGACCCGCAGGCGAGCAAACAGTTGCCTTTTTC
This sequence comes from Alphaproteobacteria bacterium, assembly GCA_011524735.1. GTDB lineage: Bacteria > Pseudomonadota > Alphaproteobacteria > Puniceispirillales > Puniceispirillaceae > UBA8309. The sequence continues at coordinate 14,803 of WTJS01000214.1, read as the reverse complement.
GGATGTGATGTCTATCTCCTGTCAACGGATCACGTCACCAGACCCAGGTTGGATTCCGGGTCAGGAAAACCAGCCCCCAGGAGTTTCCACATGACGGACGACATCATCATAGCCCCTTCAATCCTCGCATCGGATTTTGCACGCCTTGGCGATGAAGTCGCCGCCATTGATCGAGCTGGTGCTGACTGGATTCACCTGGATGTGATGGACGGACATTTTGTGCCGAACCTGACGTTTGGCCCTCCAATCATCAAGGCACTGCGCGGTGTGACTAATAAGCTGTTTGACGCGCATCTTATGGTGTCCAACCCGGACGCGCTGCTTGATGCTTATGCTGATGCCGGGTCGGAGATTATCACTGTGCACGCTGAAGCTTGTCCACATCTTGATAGAACGCTGAGTCGGATCAGAGAACTTGGATGCAAGGCTGGTGTGTCATTGAATCCGCATACGCCGGCAAGCGTGCTACAGCATGTCCTTGACCGGCTTGACCTTATTCTCGTGATGACGGTCAATCCTGGCTTTGGTGGCCAGTCATTCATTGCGCCAATGATAGACAAGATTGCTTCAATTAGAGACATGATCGCTGACCGCAATATCATCATTGAAGTTGACGGTGGTGTCACGGCTGAGACTGCACCACTTGTCGCGGCGGCCGGTGCCAGGGCGCTTGTCGCTGGGTCGGCGGTCTTCAGAGGGGATGGTGAAGCAGCCTATCGTGCCAACATCGATGCCATCCGTTCGGCTGCGTCTTCCTGAAAAGGACAAAAAATGGGACTTCTGATTGATGGGGTTTGGTCAACCGAGTGGTATGACACCAGCCGCACTGGCGGCCACTTCGTCCGTGATACGGCGCGGTTCCGGAACTGGGTTACAGCTGATGGCAGTGCCGGCCCGTCTGGCGATGGTGGGTTCGCCGCTGAAAGTGGCCGGTACCATCTTTATGTCTCGCATGCCTGTCCATGGGCTCACCGGACACTGATCTTCCGTCACCTCAAAGATCTGACTGACCATATCTCCGTTTCTGTTGTACACCCGCTTATGCTGGATGATGGATGGACGTTTGAAACGGACGATCAGGGGGCCACAGGCGACACCCTTCTTGGCAAGTCCTTCATGCACGAGATTTATACGACAAGTGATCCTGAGGTGTCGGGTCGGGTCACCGTGCCGGTTCTATGGGACAAGGTGCAGGGCTGCATTGTGTCCAATGAGTCCTCAGAAATCATCCGTATGTTCAACAGCGCCTTTAACCATATCACAGGCAATGATCTGGATTTTTGGCCTGTTGAGCTGCGTGATGAAATTGAGGACATCAATCTGGATATCTACGAAAACATCAATAATGGTGTGTATAGAACAGGGTTTGCCGGCACCACTGAAGCCTATGAGGAATCTGTGGCCAAACTCTTCGATGCTCTTGATCGCATGGAGGCTCGGCTCACTGACAATCGCTATCTGATGGGAGATCGTCTGACTGAGGCTGATTGGCGATTTTTTGCCACGCTGATCCGGTTCGATCCGGTCTATGTTGGGCATTTTAAGTGTAACATTCGCCGCATTGCAGACTATCCAGCCATTTCAGGTTATATGCGCGAGCTGTATCAAATGCCCGGTATCGCCGAGACAGTGAATCTGGCCCATGTTAAGGGGCACTATTATGCCAGCCACCGCACTATTAACCCGACAGGCATTGTGCCAGTCGGACCGGTGCTGAATTATGACGAACCTCATGGGCGTGACGATCTCTAGACGCCTGTTCCCAGACACTGGCCACGATAGCTAGTCGTCAGATTTGACTCTGTTGGCAAGTTGAGCACGAGCGGCTGCGCCCAGATGTGCTTTGCCACGCTCGCCTGCCAAGCGCATCTGCTTCTGTCTTTCAACAAATCGTTGTCGTTGATCTGGGGCTTGCGTTGCACGGCAGTGATGGCAACTAACACCTGCTTCGTAATCGGGATGTTCCAACTCATCGGGCGCCAATGGCATTCGGCAGGCATGACACATCGCATATTGCCCGGGCCGCAGATCGTGGTCGACGGCTACGCGCCCGTCAAAGACAAAACATTCACCCTGCCAGCTGCTGTCTTGCGTGGGGATTTCCTCGAGATAGCGAAGAATGCCCCCTTTCAGGTGATAAACCTCGTCAAAACCCATTGTTTTCATCAGGGCACTAGATTTCTCACAACGTATGCCGCCTGTGCAGAACATGGCCAGTTTCTTTGGCCGTCTCTCTGGATCGGCGGCTAGCTGCTCTGCCCATCCGGGGAATTCGCGAAAACTATCGGTTTCAGGATCAACCGCTCCAGTAAACGTACCAATGGCAGTTTCGTATCTGTTGCGAGTATCGATAACCATGACGTCTGGATCCGCAATCAATGCGTCCCAGTCCTTTGGTTCGACATAGGTCCCGGTCATTTTTGCAGGGTTGATATCAGGGCAGCCCATGGTGACGATTTCTTTTTTCAACCGCACCTTCATCCGCAAAAATGTCTGATCTGGGGATGTTGAAAATTTCAGTGATAGGTCGGCTAGACGCGGCTCTGCATCGATCCAATCAAGAAGGTTCGTCATCCCATCACGTGGACCACAGATGGTGCCATTGATGCCTTCGCTGGCCAGCAGCAGAGTTCCCATGATCTTGTTACTATCGCACAGCACCTGCAATTTGGGCTTCCATTCCTGGAAATCTGGAAGGTCAATGAACTTGTAGAGCGCGGCGATGACAAAGGCATCCGCATTGTCTGTTCCAAGCCGGCGAAGGGCTTCTGTCATCTTTGTTCTCAGACGGGTCATGGTCGCTTCCGCATTCACGCTGCAGGGTCACTGCCGTGTGGTAGCATCACGGCAAGTGATTTCCAAGAGTGTGCCAAGTACCAATACATGACTGACGCCGCTTCTGCCCTTGTGCTGGGTGGGGGGGAAAGCTACCCTCTGGCTATCAGACAGGGAGTTATTTAATGCTGGAAAATCTGGTTCTTGGCGATCAGGGATTGAGCCTGACTATAAATGGTGGGGGTACCGCCCAGTTTGATTATTTCTGGCTGCGGGACAATGCCCGCGACCCGCAAAGCTATGATGCGCGAAGCTGCCAGCGCGAGCTATTCACCGCAGCTGTTGATCCGTCCATTCGCCCTCGCTCGGCCCGTCTGAATGACGCAGCTGACGCGCTTGTACTGAACTGGCCAGATCTTGATATTGAGGCTGAATATCAGGCGTCGTTCCTTGCCGATTTTGCCTCTGCCACAGATCCAATGATATTGCCTGCACCAGCCCCTTGGAATGCCGCTTCGCTCGACCCCGAGGCCGTGCGCATGCCCTTTTCAGACCTTGTCGGTGATGTCGGCGTTACACCTTTACTGCAGCGACTGCTAGCTCATGGCTTCGCTGTGCTGACAGATACACCGCGTACCCTTGATTCGGTGCAAACAGTGGCCGATTCCATTGGTTATGTGCGTCAGACCATTTTTGGTGGGCTGTTCGAATTCGAAGCGAATGAAAACATGGCCGACAGCGCTTACACGCCAAAGGAATTGCGACCTCACACCGATGGTACGTATTCCCACGATGCCCCTGGTGTGCAGCTTCTGCTGTGTATCAGTTATGATGCTGAAGGTGGCGAATCCATTATGGTTGATGGGACACGCATCGCTGCCGATTTGAAAACTCAGCAACCGCAGATCTATGCAGACCTGACCCGCATCGGTGTCACTGGGCTATATAAGGGTGATGGCGTCGAGCTTCGTGCACGACGGCCAATTCTGCGGCTTGATCAGGATGGTGATCTGGCACAGGTTAGCTTCAATAATTACGACCGTGATACTGTGCGCTTGAAGGATGAAGACATGCGCGCGCTTTATGCAGGTATCCGCAGCTTTGACGGTATGGCGAATGATCCTGCTTATCAGTGGCGCTATACTCTCAAGCCGGGCGACATGCTGGTGTTTGACAACTGGCGTGTTCTTCACGGTCGTGGGGCATTCCGCGGCAAGCGCAAGATGGCCGGGGCCTATGTCAATCGTGAAGATTTTGAAAGCCGGGTACGAAGCGTCGGCCTGACCTGAGCGCATAGATACGGGCCGACTCACTAGAGAGGCCTCAGTGAATGAAAGCTCTGATCGTTATTGATGTGCAGAATGACTTCTGCCCCGGCGGTGCGCTGGCGGTTAATGATGGTGATGCGGTTGTAAAACCCATCAACGCGATGATGCCGGAGTTTGAACTTGTTGTTCTGACCCAGGATTGGCATCCGTCTGGTCATGGCAGCTTTGCTTCTAGCCATCCTGGACAAAATGCGTTTGCGGTCATCGACATGCCTTATGGCCCACAGGTGCTGTGGCCGGATCATTGTATTCAGGACAGTGAGGGGGCCGCTTTTCATGCCGACTTGAATGTCACAATGCCTGCGGCCGTCATTCGCAAGGGCATGCGTCCGCAGGTTGATTCCTATTCTGCCTTTTTTGAAAATGACCGAAAGACAGCAACGGGTCTTTCAGGACTGTTGCGGGACCGGGGATGCCGGCACCTGACCTTTGCTGGTCTGGCTACAGATTATTGTGTCGCATGGTCAGCGCTGGATGCGGTGCGACTGGGGTTTGATGTGACGGTAGAGCTTGATGCTTGCCGGGCAATTGATCTGGAGGGGTCTCTTGCCGCTGCGCTGTCAGAGATGCAGCAGGCCGGCATCTCACTCAACGAGCGTCAGGCCTGACGATGGGGCGCAGTGTCGAGAGTGGCGTCAGCAGCCCAGACCTCGGCAAGCCAGCTTTGCATTAACCGTGGTCCCCCAATGTTCAACACCACATCACGGAGCCTGGCCGCCGGTCCCGATAGTCCCATGACCCGACCTGAAACATCAGCTTTCTGAACGATGCGTCCAACGGCGGCAGCGCGTTCACGCGCATAGCCAGAGAAGGCAGGGTTGAGGGAAGACGAGTCATCTGATTGATCAAGCCAGCGTCCAAGACAGGCGGCATCAACAAGGCCTTGGCCCGCACCCTGTGCCAGGTGGGGTGGCATGCTGTGTGCAGCGTCACCTGCAAGTACAACTCTGCCGCGCCGCCAACAGGCAACGGTTGCGGCACCAGGTAGGGAAGTTTTGGCCCAAGAAATCTGAGGATCAGCTAATGGAGATAGTACAGCATCCCTGCCCAGCAGCCGTTGCTGCCAGCCGGAAGATATCTCTTCACCAGGCATGGTGACGACCACGTTTAAGGTTGTCTCCAGCGGGTAATGAACAACATGGCGGCCACTGCCAAGCCAAAGATTGCTTGCAGGGCGCGCAAAATGTGATGGTAGATGCTCGAGGTTGATCTGCGCACGCATTGCAACACGGCGCCCACTGCTATCTGGTGGACTACTAGAAGTAACATGACGGCGCCCTGGACCGCTGCCTCCTTCGGCGGCAATCAGCCCGTCACAAAACACCGATTGGCCATCGGATGAAACAAGGGTTAAGCCGTCTGTCTGTTGATTGATATGTTCAATATTGATCGCGATTTGATCAATGTTTGTTTCTGCCTCAAGAGCATCGCGTAGAAGCCTGTACATAGCTTGCCGGCTGAAGCTGGCATAGCCACCGGCAAGTGGAAGATGAATAAGCGTTGTGCCTCGCCCAAGGCTGCGCACAAGGATGCTGTTGAGTTGAGTTGAGCAGGAGGCTGCAGCGTCGGATAGCCCAAGCTGGGTGAGTGCGGCCCAGCCATTGGGAGCGATCTGGAGCCCGCCAGGGAGTGGGGCGGCCGCGCCGCCATTGGTCTCACCGCTGAAAAGAACTACATCGTGACCGGCCTTCGCGCCTGCCAGCGCGGCTGCCATACCGGCGATGCCGCCTCCGCTGACTGCAATTCTGGCCATCACCTTGCCCCTGGAACAAGGCCGGGACATCCCCGGCAAGGAAGATGGCGGCAACCAGGGAGGTCGCCGCCATGCAACATCATTACATCATTTCATCGAGTGTCTTACGAAACTTCTCGACGATTTCGTCAACATGCTTGCGCTCGGCAACGAAGGCCGGGGCTACAATCGCATTGTCACCTGTCCATTTGACGTGAAGTCCATTCCAGAACATCGCCTTTTGCATCTCACCGCCGCGATGTCCTGGGGTGCCATCGGACGCAACTTCCACACCTGCCATCATGCCGATGCCGCGGATGTCGGTCACCAGTGGGTGATCTTCCAGCGAATAGATGGCGTCTTGGAAATAGCCTTCTAGATTGGCGGCATTTTCGAACAGACCTTCGCTCTCGTAGATTTTCTGCGTGGCGATACCTGCAGCGCAGGCTGCAGGGTGAGCTGAGTAGGTGTAACCGTGGAAGAATTCGATACCATTGCCAGGGGCAGAATTGGTGATCGTGTCATAGATTTCATCGGTCACGGCCACACCACCCATAGGGATCGCACCGTTTGTGAGTGCCTTTGCCATGGTGATGATATCAGGCTTCACACCAAATTTTTCGGTTGCGAATGGTGTGCCCATCCGACCAAAGCCGGTGATCACCTCATCAAACACCAGCAGCATGCCGTGCTTGTCACAGATTTCACGGATTTTTTCGAGGTAACCAACCGGTGGAACCAGTGTGCCTGTCGAGCCAGCAACAGGCTCGATGAAGACAGCAGCAAGCGTGCTACCCCCCAAGTTTTCGGCAATCCGCTCAAGATCCATCGCCAGTTCGGCGCCGGTCTTTGGCTGCCCCTTTGAGAAGCGTTGCTCTTCTGTCCAAGTATGACGGATCATTGAAATGTTCGGCAGGGTAAGGCCAAAAGTTTCACGGTTGCGTACCATACCGGCAAGCGACACCCCGCCCATATTCACGCCGTGATAGGCCCGTTCCCGACTCACCAGCCGGTTACGCTGCGACTGTCCACGGGCCCGCTGGTAAGCCAGAATCACTTTGATGGCGGTGTCTACCGACTCGGAACCGGAGTTCGTAAAGAAAACATGGTTAAAGTCATCTGGAAGAAGACGACAAACACGCTCAGCGAGCTCGAACGAGCCTGGATGGCCAAGCTGAAAATGCGGGGTGTAGTCGTTGTTCAGCATCTGGCTGTAAACGGCTTCAGCAATCTCACGGCGGCCATGGCCAGCAGGAGTGCAGAACAGGGCAGATGATCCATCAATGATCTGTCCGCCTTTGTAGTCCCACATGTACATGCCTTCAGATTTCACCACCATCCGCGGGTTCTGCTTGAAATCGCGGTTCGCGGAAAATGGCATCCAGTGTGCTTCAAGTGAGTTAACGTCATAAGACATTGCGGTCTCCTTCATATGGCCAGCGCCATTTCTGTTTTGCCTTCCGCTTTCCGGCGGCACTGCCCGGTGCGGTTTGGTAATCACTCGTTTCGGCGGTCACGCCGCCACGGCTCCACCACTCGACATGCTGATCCGATCGAAATCTGATCGTTACCCAAGCTAACGTTGTATCCATTATGGCAGAAATACTAGCGGGGTGCGACGCATAGTGGCATCCACAAACCACACGCTAGACACGGTTTCGAGCCTTCTATAGAACCAGATAAAGCAGAGATTGGTGCCAGAATGACGATCTGCCAAGATGTCATTGGGCCAACACTACAAAGACCATGCTTCGTTGCTGGAAAAGCGCTCTCTCAAACTGGACGGTGCCCATGTTGGACCATCTGATTATCAACCTCGACCCAGCTGCTGACGTATCGCTGCAGTCGCAGATCCGCCAGTCGGTGGTTGAGGCAATTCTTGCCCGGGCGATATTGCCTGGAGACAAGCTGCCATCCAGTCGTGCGCTTGCAACCCAGCTTGGTGTATCTCGAAACACAGTTGTCCTGGCCTATCAGGCGCTCATTGATACTGGCTATATCCAGCCGCGGGAACGGTCGGGGTATGTTGTAAGCGCCGATGCCCCCGTAACGTCGTTGGTTGAGGACGGATCATCTACAGATACTGGCTTAGAGATAGCCGAGACCGTAGACTGGCATGACAAGCTGGTTCATTCGTCTATCGACATCAGCCCGGTTCGTAAGCCGCTAAACTGGCGTGAATATCCGTATCCGTTTGTGTACGGCCAGGTGGACGATGAATTGTTTTCGCTGACAGCCTGGCGTGATTGTGCTCGGCAAGCGCTCGGCATGCGCAACTTTGGCCGGATGGTTGGTGATTTCGGTCTCAATGACGATCCGATGCTGGTGAACTATATATGTTCTCGCAGCTTGCCGAGGCGTGGCATCAAGGCAAAGCCTGAGCAAATTCTTGTCACATTGGGAGCGCAGAATGCGCTCTATCTTGTTGCACAATTGTTGGTCTCATCCGACAAAAATGTGGTGATAGAGGACCCCGTCTATCCAGATCTGAGGGACATTCTTCAGCAGCGCACAGACAGAATCACGGGCCTCGCGGTGGATAGTGGCGGGCTCATCTTGGATGAGTCCGTGCTCTCGGCAACAGATTCCGTGTTTATTACTCCGAGCCACCAATGCCCTACCACGCACACAATGCCGGCTGACCGGCGGCGTGAGCTTCTACGGCTGGCCCGTCAGCATGACTTCATTATTGTCGAAGACGACTATGAATTTGAGATGAATTTTATTGAGTCGGCTACACCTGCTCTGAAGTCTCAGGATCGTGATGGGCGCGTCGTTTATGTTGGCAGCCTGTCAAAATCTGTGTTCCCGGGATTGCGCCTTGGGTATCTGGTGGCGCCCGAACCGCTGATTGAGGAAGCGCGTGCTCTGCGTCATCTGATGTTGCGTCACCCGCCGGGGCATGCCCAGCGGACGCTCGCCTATTTTATGGCTCTTGGCCATTATGACGCCCAGATCAGGCGTTTACGTCGTCACTTGGCTGGTCGACGTCGTGCCTTGCAGCAGGCGCTCGATTCTCACCGACTGTTTAGCCAGACAGCGTCGCATTTCGGCGGCACAAGCTTTTGGGTCAAGGGTCCAGACTGGCTTGATTCCCGGCGTCTGGCCGAGCGCGCCGCCGAGCAAGGAGTTCTCATTGAATCTGGAGATGTATTTTTCCTGCGTGATAATCCCCCTCTAAATTATTTCCGGCTGGCCTATTCATCAATTTCAGAGCAACAGATCCCAACGGGTATCTCAAAGCTCGCTGCCGCTGTTGAATCGCTTCGCAATGACAGTGGTGCCAGCCATGGAAAGTGATGTGACGACCAAGGTGTCACAATTGACAGGGGACAACTCTGGCCCCAAGTTAGGGCACCGAATTTTGGGGGAGTTTTATTGTGACATCTAATGGTTCATCAGAGGCTGATCTGCCGGCTGCTGGCCCTTTTATCGTGCCGTCTGACGCTACCTGTCCTCCTGAATTTCTGGCGCTGGCGCGAGGTGGCGATCTGCGCCCCATGGCGTTTGTGCGCGCGACTGGCAGAGCAACGCTTGAAACCGCACGTGATGCGCATCGAGCTGGGCTCGCACTTCCCGTTCTTGTCGGTGAGGCTGATGAGATCAGATCCAGCGCGGCGTCTATGGGATGGGACCTGGAAGGTGCTCGTGTGGTTGATGCCGAGGGTGAAAAGGGCGCCATCGATGCTGCCATTGCACTGGTGCAGAATGATGAGGCTCATGGCCTGATCAAGGGGCAGCTTCACACAGATGTTTTCATGGGCGGGATTGTCCGTCGTACAGCCGGCATTCGTACCGATAAGCGACTGGTTCATGTGTTCGCTATGCTGCCTCGCGGAGGCGGACGGCCTCTTCTGATCAGTGACGCTGCAGTGAATATCTCACCCGATGTGACGACCCGCGTCGAATCGGCGCTGGCGATGTCGTCAATTTTGCGCAAGATGGGCGTGGACAGGCCGCGTATTGCCGTAATTTCAGCCACAGAGTCGAAGCTTGAGGCTATGCCGTCCAGTGTCGAAGCGGAGGAGATTGCATCACTGGCTGCTGCTGCGGATGCCAAGGCCGCATTTGCTGGGCCATTGTCTCTGGATCTGGCGATTTCGCCAGAATCAGTCGCCATCAAGGGCATTGATCCGGCCAGTCCGCAAGGGGCTGTCGCTGGACAGGCAGATGGGCTGGTCGTGCCTGATATCGTTTCCGGCAATGTGCTGTTCAAAGCACTTGCCTATTGTGCCGGCGGCCTTGCTGCCGGGCTTGTTGTCGGTGGTCGTGTGCCAATCATGCTGACAAGCCGTTCAGATCCACCAGCCGCAAGGCTGGCATCGTTAGCGTTGGCCGCCATCGCCGGTCAGGAGGAAGTTTGATGAGTGCAGAGCCACAGGTAAATACCGCTCCGAAAGTCAGTGACGAGATCCGCAAGACCACCTGCTACATGTGTGCCTGCCGGTGTGGGATCAATGTGCACATGCGTGACGGTAAAATCCGCTACATTGAGGGTAACCGTGACCATCCAGTGAACCAGGGCGTACTTTGCGCTAAAGGCTCAGCTGGAATCATGCAGCATTATTCCCCAGCACGCCTCCATTCGCCGATGAAGCGTGTTGGTCCGCGCGGATCTGGCCAGTTTGAGCCGATCAGCTGGGAAGAAGCTCTGTCGACAGCTACCGAATGGCTCGCGCCAATCCGCAAGGACGACCCCAAGAAACTGGCCTTCTTTACCGGACGCGATCAGTCGCAGGCACTCACCGGATGGTGGGCTCAGCAGTTTGGCACACCCAATTTTGCCGCTCATGGTGGCTTCTGCTCGGTCAATATGGCGGCAGGCGGAATTTACACCCTTGGTGGTGCGTTCTGGGAGTTTGGTTCACCAGACTGGGATCTGACTGAGATGTTCGTGCTGTTTGGCGTTGCCGAGGATCACGACTCCAACCCGATCAAGATGGGTCTTGGAAAACTGAAGACGCGGGGAGCACGGGTGATCTCAGTTAATCCGGTGCAGACTGGATATGCTGCAATTTCCGATGATTGGTACGGGGTCACACCGGGTACGGACGGGCTGCTGATCCTGTCCCTGATCCGTGAATTAATGCGGGCAGGCAAGATCGATATTGATTATCTGAGCCGCTACACCAATGCACCTTGGCTGGTTATCCGCAACCCTGGTGCGGCTAATGACGGACTGTTTCTACGTGATAAGGACGGTACGCCACAGGTTCTTGACCGCGCCACCGGTAAGCCTGCCGATTATAAGGACGCGTCGGTGAAAGTTGCGCTTCATGGGGAAGTGAAGGTCCCCGGTGGGGGCACCGCAGTGCCCGCCTTCATGCTGATGACTGAATCCTATCTGGTGGACGATTATGCGCCAGAAACAGTTGCACCGAAGGTTGGTATTTCAGCTGACAGAATCCGGCAGTTGGCCGCCGATCTTGCCGAGGCCGCTTTCGCCCGTGAGGTGGTGATTGATCAGCCATGGACGGATTTTAAAGGCGAGAAACATGACAAGATGATCGGTCGTCCGATCTCGATGCACGCTATGCGTGGTATCTCCGCCCACTCCAATGGGTTTCAGACCTGTCGTGCGCTGCATGTTCTGCAGTTGATCCTGGGGTCGGTTGAGACTCCAGGTGGTTTCCGTTTCAAGCCGCCATATCCAAAACCACCGCATGCTCATCCAAAGCCTGCAGGCCGACCTGACCAGGTCGCTCCGGAAACACCACTTGGTGGGGCGCCGCTAGGCTATGTTCTAGGGCCTGAAGATTTGATCATTGGTCCTGACGGCAGTCCGCAGCGTATTGACAAGGCGTACAGTTGGGATGCCCCAATGTCGGCGCACGGGATGATGCATATGGTCATCTCGAACGCTGTAGCTGGTGACCCATATCCGGTTGATGTGCTGTTCATGTATATGGCCAACATGGCGTGGAATTCGTCGATGAATACACGCGGCGTCATGGAAATGTTGACAGCAACTGATCCTGAAACTGGCGACTATAAGATTCCAAAACTGATCTATTCCGACGCCTACTCATCGGAAATGGTGGCCTATGCGGATCTGATTCTGCCAGATACGACCTACTTGGAACGCCACGATGCCATTTCGCTTCTGGATCGGCCGATCTGTGAGGCGGACGCTGTGGCAGATGCCATCCGCTGGCCAGTTGTTGAACCTGACCGGGATGTCCGTGGATTCCAGTCAGTGCTTCTCGATCTTGGTGCTCGACTTGGGCTGCCTGGGATGGTGAATGACGATGGCTCACCGAAATTCAAGGATTATGGTGACTATATCGTCAATCATCAGCGTAAGCCTGGGATTGGACCGCTGGCTGGCTTCCGTGGTGAAAATGGTGGAGCTGAGGGTCGTGGTGAACCAAACCCCAACCAGCTAGAGGCCTATATTGAGAATGGGGCCTTCTGGCAGGCCGAGATTCCAGATGAGGCAAAATACTACAAGCCTGTGAATGCCGCCTATCAGGAGTTTGCTGTGGAGATGGGGTTTTATGATGCCCCACAGCCTTATGCATTTCAGATCTACTCCGAAGTGCTGCAGAAGTTTCGCCTTGCCGCAGAAGGTCATGGTGATCAGCAACCACCGGAACATCTTCGCGAGCGTATCAAACGTTGCTTTACACCGCTGCCAAGCTGGTATCCACCTTTTGAAGGTAGCGCGGTTGATGAAGAGGCCTTCCCGCTCCATGCGCTGACCCAGCGCCCGATGGCAATGTACCATTCATGGGGTTCGCAGAATGCGTGGCTTCGCCAGATACATGGTCATAATCCGATGTTCATATCTCAGGCGCTTGCCGAAGAGCATGACCTTTCGGATGGAGATTGGATCTGGGTGACATCGCATTTTGGCAAGATCAGAGTGCCGGTATCGGTAATGGCTGGTGTCAATGATCGTACCATCTGGACATGGAACGCCATTGGCAAGCGCAAGGGTGCCTGGCAGTTGGAAGCTGACGCCCCAGAAGCAAAGAAAGGCTTTCTTCTGAATCATCTGATCCACGAGCTGCTGCCGCCTAAAGGCGACGGCATGCGCTGGTCAAATTCTGACCCGATTACAGGCCAGGCAGCTTGGTTCGACTTGCGGGTCAAGATTGAAAAAGCAGCAGTGGATGAACCAGCGGTTTCTGAACCGCAGTTTGACACACTGCCTCGAATGAATGGCCAGCCAGCTGCAGACCCTACATTGCGTTATGGAATTGAGTGGACGAATGGCAAAGGAGACGCGTCATGACCATGTTGCCAGAACCATCGGCCATCAAACTCGGCCTTGTCATTGACCTTGATATTTGCGTTGGCTGTCAGGCCTGCGTGGTCAACTGTAAGGAATGGAACACTTCGGGCTATGGTGCACCCCTGTCTGATGTTAATGCCTATGGCGATGCGCCGAGCGGTGCCTGGTTGAACAGGGTGCATGCGTTCGAGGCTGGTGATGGGGCAGACGCTCGTACGGTGCACTTCCCGAAATCATGTCTTCATTGTGAAGATGCCCCCTGTGTTACGGTGTGTCCGACAGGAGCATCATTCAAACGTGCCGAGGACGGTATCGTGCTGGTGAATGAGGACTGGTGCATCGGTTGTGGCCTTTGTGCCTGGTCTTGCCCTTATGGCGCACGTGAGTTGGATCCGGCAGAAGGCGTGATGAAGAAATGCACGCTCTGTGTCGATCGAATCTACAATGACAATATTCCTGAAGAAGACCGGGTGCCTGCCTGTGTCCGGACCTGTCCGACCAATGCACGCCATTTCGGTGATCTTGGCGATCCGAATTCGGATGTCAGCAAGATGGTGGCTGACCGCGGCGGTGTTGATCTGATGCCGGAACAGGAAACCAGGCCTGTGAACAAATATCTTCCGCCGCGCCCGCGCCGTGCAGCTGAAGATACACCAATGTCACTGGTGGCGATGGCTGAAGCGGAAACGCCGACAGGCTTCTGGAAATGGATCGACAGCACACTGGACAAGCTGGGCTGACCCGAGCGTAAGGAAAGAGGACGAAACGATGCGGCCTGCATGGTCTATTATCTTTTTCACAACCATTTCCGGACTGGGCCTTGGTCTTGCCGGATGGATTGTTCTTGGGCTGTTGCCTCTCATGACAGCGCAGAGCCTCTTGGTTGTTGGTGCTGGTACACTGGCTCTTATTGGGGTGGGGCTAATCAGCTCAACCTTTCATCTCGGCCATCCTGAACGTGCCTGGCGGGCACTCAGCCAATGGCGGTCAAGCTGGCTGTCGCGCGAGGGCGTTCTGGCGGTTGTTGTTATGGCAGGTCTGGCAGGCTGGTTCGCGGCGGCGTTCTATGGCGTCGCTGTACCCGTCTGGGCGAATGTTGCACTTCTCGTGCTGATCTATGCCACGGTATATGCGACCTCCATGATCTATGCCTCGCTAAAGACTGTTGCGCGATGGAACCATCCGCTAACGCCGATCTGCTATCTGATGTTTGCCGCAGCTGGTGGTCTTCTGGCTGCGGTGGCTCTGCTGTTACTTTTAGGTCTTCCCGTCACTTCTGCGCTGGTTCAGGCGGCGATCGTACTCATGCTATCGGCGTGGGGTGTGAAGGTCGCCTGGTGGCGTGTTGCTGGCATGGCCCGGACAGTTGGCACCATTGAATCTGCAACGGGCCTGACGGGTATGGGAGCCGTGCGCCCCCTGATGCCACCTCATACTTCAGAAAACTATCTTCAGCATGAAATGGGATTTGTCGTTGCGCGCAAACATGCTGCCAAGCTGAAGATGATTTCGCTCGCTCTTGGTGGTGTTCTTCCTGTTGTGCTTTTGGTTATGGCACCATTCTCCACAGCGGCGCTATTGGCTGCAGTTATGGCGCATGTTGCAGGCATGTTTGTCGAACGCTGGCTGTTCTTTGCCGAGGCAAAACATGCCGTGATGCTGTATTACGGTGAGGCGCAGCAGGCCTGATCACTTGTCGGCCAGATGCCTGATCAAACCAGGCCGACAAGT
>WTJS01000124.1 GCA_011524735.1 Alphaproteobacteria bacterium | reverse complement strand
TTCCAGGACAGGAAGCGGTTGCGCAGCGGCTGGCTGACCTAACCGGACTTGATCAGGTGTTTTTCTGTAACTCTGGTGCAGAAGCAAATGAAGCTGCCGTCAAGATGGCGCGCCGCGCCGCACATGAAAAGGGTCAGCCTGAGCGGATGACAATTCTGTGTGCCACCGGGTCGTTCCACGGGCGCACCCTTGGTATGTTGGCGGCAACGGACAAGCCTGCCAATCGCACTGGCTTTGGGCCTATGCCTGACGGATTTGATCATGTCAGCTTTGGCAATCTGAATGCTTTGCGCGATGCTATGGGGCCTCATGTGGCGGCCATCATGCTTGAGCCCGTCCAGGGTGAAGGCGGTGCACGAGACACACATCAGGATTATCTGCAGGGTGTTCGCGCTGCGGCTGACGAATTTGGTGCGCTGGTCATTGCGGATGAGGTGCAGAGTGGAATTGGCCGTACAGGCACTCTGTTTGCCTATGAAACGTCAGGCATCAAACCTGACATTATCGCCATGGCCAAGGGGCTCGGTGGCGGCTTTCCGGTTGGTGCTGTGATTGCTTCGGCCGAAGTTGGTAGCGCGATGACACCGGGCACGCATGGGTCGACCTTTGCTGGCAATCCCCTTGCAATGGCGGCTGCCGAGGTTGTGCTTGATGAGGTGACCGCGCCTGGTTTCCTTGAAGATGTGCGCCGCCGTGCCGACATCCTGCTCAATCTCCTGACCGCTGTGTCTGAACGGCATCCCGGCAAGATCGCTGAGATTCGGGGGCGCGGTTTCCTTCGTGGCGTCAGGCTGGATGACAGGTTGGATGCGGGAGCCGTGGTTGCGGCACTTCGTGAAGAGATGATCCTAACGGTTCCGGCAGGGGAAAACACGGTTCGCTTCCTGCCACCGCTCATCATCAAAGAGGATGAAATCACCCTCGCGGTGGATCGATTTGAAAAGGTGCTGGCGTTGCTGGCAAAAGACTGACCATGAGACATTTTCTGGATATTCGTGATCAATCAGGCGAGACCCTTCAGGGTATTCTTGACCACGCTGCCGAGATGAAGGCTGCATTGAAATCAGGCGCATCCACTGCGCAGCCGCTTGCCGGTAAATCGGTTGCCATGATCTTCGAAAAGCCTTCAACCCGCACGCGTGTGTCGTTTGAAGTCGGGATTTCACAGCTTGGCGGCACGCCGCTCATGCTGTCCTCGTCTGACCTGCAGATTGGGCGTGGTGAGTCGATTGAAGATACCGCCCGTGTGCTATCGCGCTATGTTGATGCCATCACCATCCGCTGTTTTGACCATGCTACCCTGACAACACTTGCCGAAAGTGCGACGGTGCCAGTGATCAACGCACTGACTGCGCGTTCACATCCCTGCCAGATTATGGCGGACCTTCAGACGATGATTGAACGGCATGGATCACTTGTTGGCCAGACCGTGACCTGGATTGGGGACGGAAACAATGTTGCAGCAAGCTGGATTGAGGCTGCCGCAAGATTTGGCTTCCATCTTCGCATTGCCTGTCCGGATGGCTACGCGCCAGATGCTGAACTGTTGGCATGGGCAAGGGGAGAAGGCGCCGACGTGGTGCTATATGATGACGCCACGGCTGCTGTTGCAGACAGTCAGACCATCGTAACTGATGTATGGGTGTCGATGGGCGATGATGAAGGCACCCGCGCGCAGGATTTCCAAAATTTCCAGGTAAATGAAGAGCTGATGGCCGCTGCTGCAGGCGACGCTATTTTCATGCATTGTCTGCCAGCATGGCGGGGCATGGAAGTTACCGCTGGTGTGATTGACGGGCCGCAATCCGTTGTGTTTGACGAAGCTGAAAACCGCCTGCATGCCCAGAAGGCTGTTCTGGCATGGTGTGTTGGAGGTAACTGATGGCTGCAAATGATGCTGGCAACGGCGTGGATGCTGTTTCGGGTGGCCTGATCCTGCCGTTCTATCTGGCTGGTGAAAGCGGAGATACGGCACTTATTCGTGGACGTCTTGCATCTGTTGGATTGCCAGCCACTACGATTCTGCAACGTCATCAATATCCTGCGGCTGTGGCCAGTCTTCAGGCTGAGGCGCTGGCGATCGCGGCATGTCTGTCCACATTCATGAAATTTGACGGTGTGTTTACTCTGCAGGCCAAGGGTGATGCCTTTGTCAAAACGCTGTTTGCCGACGTGACATCGGCAGGTGCCCTGCGTGGCTATGCTGCCTTTGACGAAACAGCTAGCGTTCCAGTTGCTGATGATGTTGTGGCCGCCATGCCGGCAAGCGTGCCGGCACTTCTTGGCAGTGGCTATGCCGCTTTCACAGTTGACCAGGGAACCGAAAATGGCCGCTATCAGGGCATTGTTGAACTGGATGGTGACACATTGAGCGATGCCGCTATGGCATGGTTTGCCAACTCTGAGCAGGTTGACAGTCATATCGTTGCGTCGGCGGCCGAGCGTGATGGAACCTGGACCGCGACAGCTCTGATGCTGCAGCGTGTTGCATCCGACGGTGGTGCTGCAGGCACCGCACAGCAGAAAGAAATTCACGATGATGTCTGGCATACGGCCAAGACGTTGCTGCAGTCGGTACGCCGTGATGAACTTGTCGACCCTGATCTTGGTGCCGAAGCTCTAGTCTTCCGTTTGTTTAATTCGTTGCGCCCGCATGTTGCACCAGCACATCCGGTAGCTGACCAATGTCGTTGTTCTCCGCAGAAGGTTGAAACCGTTCTGGCGCAGATGGCTCCGCAGGACCTTGGTGATCTGGTGGCAGAGTCAGGCAAGATTGAAGTGACATGCGAGTTCTGCAAGATACAGCGTGATTTTGACCCCGAAAGCCTGATGGGTGAGGGCGGCACGTCCACACGACACTGACTTTGCCACATTGATGCCGCGTTTATGCAGCATTGGTGATCACATCGTTGAGCTGTCTCCATCTAAGGTCTTTGCCATGCGTTCTCTGACCCTGCCTCTCATTCTTGCCGTACTGGCACTGTCTGCCTGTGGCGGTGCAACAGCTCCTCCACCGCAGCCCGTCACCGTATCGTCTGAGGTGTTTTCACCTCTGCCGTTGAATGCAAGGCGTCTCGAGATCATTGAAAACTGGCAGATGCCAATTGAACCGCCGTATATAGGGCACTTGCAGACACCTTATCCAAGCAATCTCGTTGCGGATTGGGCGGCGCGCGTGCTGCAGCCTGCAGGTGGCAGTGGCGAGGTGATTCTCGATATCAGCCGCGCCGCATTGACGAAGGTAAAGCTGCCGCGGGGAGAAGATTTGCAAAGCACGCTCACCGATCAGCAGGACAGCCGGATCCGGGTTGAATTTGAAGCGCAACTCATGTGGCTACAGCCCGTTGGTGGGGCTCAGGCGATGGTCAAGCTGGCAGCGTCCCATTCGATAACTGTCGCTGAATCATCCACTGCCAATGATGTGCAACGCGCCATTAACGGCAGTCTCATGGGAGCCATCGAAGCCCTTGACAGGCAGGCCCGTATCGAAATTGCAAAGCTTGATGGGATTGTGCTCCCCTGAGGCAGCCCTAGCGTCTCCAGAAATCTGGATTCAGCATTACAAGAACGGTGAAAAGTTCCAGTCGACCAAGCAGCATGCCAAAGGCCATGATCCATTTGGCAAGGTTCGGCAAGGTAGAAAAATTACCCTCAGCACCAATCAGATTGCCTAGTCCGGGACCAACATTGCTGATTGAAGTGGCAGCGCCTGACAGGGCCGTGATGAAATCAAGGCCAAGCGCACCCAGCATAATGGCAAGCATCACGAAACAGATGATATAGAGATAGAAGAATCCCATCACCGAATCCATGACCTCATTTGAGACTGGGCGGCGGTTATAATAAGCGAGGATCACGGCATGTGGTCGCAGCAGGCGACCAATCTGCACACGTGCGGTGGTGGCCAGAACCTGAAGTCGGAACACTTTGATCCCGCAGGTTGTTGATCCACCACATCCGCCAACAAACATGCCGATCAGCAGCAACGTTGACGCAAATCCGCCCCAAGCTGAGAAATTGGCACTGCCATAGCCCGTACCGGTCATGATCGAGACGGTGTTGAAACTTGCCTGACGAATGGCGACCGTGACCGGCATGCCATTGCTGCTGAGATGCCAGATTAATACCGCCACTACACTACCAAGAAGCGCTAGGAACCAGCGCACTTGTGGATCTTGCAAAAGCGGTTTCCAGCCGCCACGAACCATGGCCAGATAGTGAGCGAAGGGAAGACTGCCGACGATCATGCCGGCGATGATAATCCATTCCACAGCAATCGAATCAAAGGCTGCGATTGATGCAGTCCGTGTTGAATAGCCACCGGTAGCGATGGTGGTCATGGCATGGGCTAAGGCATCAAAATTTCCCATCCCTGCCATAGACAGCATGATCGCCCACAGAGCCGTCAGGCTGGCATAGACAAGTCCAATACCTCCTGCCAGCTGCGTGGCGCGCGGGACAACTTTATCGGCGCTATCATAGGACTCCGTGCGAAACAGCTGCATGCCGCCAACGGACAGCATCGGCAGCACGGCCATTGCCATGACGATAATGCCCACCCCGCCAAGCCACTGTAGCAAGGCGCGCCATATCAGAATGCCGGGAGAGGCCATCTCAACGGTTTCGAGCACCGTTGAGCCAGTTGTTGTAATGCCAGATACCGATTCAAAAATGGCGTCGGTCAGGCTGAGTTGGAGTTCGCTGAACATGAAGGGCAGGGCACCAAATAGCCCGATGGATATCCACGATCCGTTGGTCAGCAGAAATGCCTGCCGTAGACCAAGATCAATGCCTTCACGCTGTGATGTTGCGAGCCATACTGATACGCCAACAAAGGCCGTCAGCAGTGATGACAGAGCAAAGACTTGCCAGTCGGGTGATCCAAAATACAAGTCGAAACACATTGGGATCAGCATCGCCGCCCCGAGGATCGTCGTCAGCAGGCCAAGAATGTTCAAAACTGGCGAGAGGTTCATGCCCCAAGCATCCATGCGTCAAATATGGCGTCAAAACCGCCGGATGATATCGCATCAGGCAGGCCTGTCACAGGAAATTCAGTCAAGCAGGTCAGCCGAGTTGGGCCTGGTTCATGAATCGGGCCCGCAACTCGGCATCTGTTTCAAACAGGCCGGTGAAGCGCGTTGTCACCATGGAGACACCGGGTTTGTGTACGCCACGTGTGGTCATGCACTGATGCTGTGCATCGATCATGATGGCTACTCCGCGTGGCTGCAGCGCCCCCTGAATACAAGCGGCAACCTGAGCCGTCAGGGTTTCCTGAGTCTGCAGGCGGCGGGCGTAGCTTTCCAGCACGCGGGCAAGCTTGGAGATACCAACCACACGGCGATCTGGCATGTAGGCGATATGGGCCACACCTGTGATCGGCACCATGTGATGTTCGCAATGACTCTGCATTTCGATATTACGAAGCAGAACCATGTCGTCATAACCTTCAACCTCTTCAAAGGTGCTACTGAGAAGCGAGGCGGGATCATCATTGTAACCAGAGCAGAACTCTTCCCAGGCGCGGACAACACGAGCGGGTGTGTTCGCGAGCCCCTCACGTGAAGGATCTTCGCCAATCCATCGCAGTAAAACGTCGACAGCGTCTTCTGCCTCGGCGCGCGTGGGTCGTTCATTCTCGATGATCTGTTTGGCAGCCTTGCTACTACCATGGTCATAAGGTGTCATCGCGCTTCTCTGCCCCGCTTGAGGTACCAACGACAGCCTATATGGAGATATCGCATCGTGAAAGCAACATCTTATGAACCTGCTTGGCAAACCCATCCCGTTTGCAGGTAATTTGAAAGGCCTTGCACCTTCTGTCAGAGCAGATACGATGAGGGTGTCGCGGGTGTAGCTCAGTTGGTAGAGCACGAGCTTCCCAAGCTCGGGGTCGCGGGTTCGAACCCCGTCGCCCGCTCCATTTGGCGCCCCCTTTTCTAAGGGCTATTGTCAATTCCAGTAGTTTTTATGTGTCTGGCCTTCCTTGGTCCGTGATTGGCGCGAGGTTTGCTGGTCATTAGGGTCGCTAGCGCATCATCCCGCTTTTCTCAGATCAGACTTGAACCTGGAGGCCGTTGCGGGTATACCCGCCCTGAATTTCTCAACCCTCCCCGAATCGACTCGCCGCGAGGTAGCACAGTTGCAGCCTTGCCGCCTGCGATATCGGGATGCGGGCTGAACGACATCCAATGAGTGCAGATATTCACTTCGACAGGAGCCCCCGATATGCAGCTTTCCAACCTTTCAGGCAAAACCATTGCTATTATGGTCGCCAGCGGATTCGACGAAGACACCTTTATCGCCATTCAGCGTGCTATGATGGGCGCGAATGCGAAGCTTCGGGTGATCTCGCGCGACGCTGGCCTGACTAATGCCTGGAATGGAACTGGTTGGGGCATGTCTTATCCGGTTGACTCAACACTTTCGACAACATTGGCTGTTGATTATGATGCGCTCATCGTCCCATCGGGTGAACGTCATATTGCTACGCTTAGCACTGAAGCGCACGCCAAACGTCTTATGCGCGCTTTCACGCGCGAAGATATGCCTGTTCTTATCCTCGATGAAGCAACAGCGATGCTTGATCTTGTAGACGTCGCCGTGCCAGCAGGTGGTGCTGAC
>WTJS01000287.1 GCA_011524735.1 Alphaproteobacteria bacterium | reverse complement strand
ACTGCCGGGTAATTCATGCTGGTCTGGGTGTACATGTCATCAATGGTGATGTCCTGACCCGGAAGCAGCGTCGTACCCCAGCGGAAGCCCGGGCTCAACGCAATCTCGACATCACGTTCGGCACGGATGGCATCGCAGATCACATCATCCCAGCTGCCGTTGAAATTGCCCCGCCGATAGAGAAGCGCGCCAGCCTTACCGATGACGCGGTTGCACTCCGCCTCATAGGGTGCGCGCAGCATATCGATGTGGGCTGCCATTTCGGCGTCAGGTGTAATCACGTCGGAAAACACCGGGATCAGCGTGCTGGCAGCGTCAACCACTCGGCCACCCTCGACCTTGAGATCGACCCGGCCAAGATATTTGCCGTGCGATCCCGAGGACAGCAGCAGCGTGTCCTTGATCTTGATGGCCTGCGGTATCGCGTCATGGGTGTGGCCTGTCAGGATCACATCAATACCGGAGATCGTCGCGGCGATCTTCTGGTCGACGTCAAAGCCGTTATGCGAGAGCAGGACGACAATCTCAGCGCCTTCCTCACGCGCGGCGTCGACATTCGCCTGGATCTGATCGGGACGAATGCCGAAGGACCAGCCCTCGACCATATGGCGCGGATTGGCAATCGGCGTATAGGGAAAATGCTGGCCGATGACAGCGACATTTACCCCGCCGCGCTCGAAGAAGGCGGTGCTCTCGAAGACCTGCTCGTCCCATTCGGTATCGAACACATTGCCGCCAAGAAAGGGATATCCCATCTCCTCGATCAACTCTTCCACCCGGTCCTGGCCAAAAGTAAATTCCCAGTGGCCGACCATGGCATCAGGTTTCAGCAGTTTCATGGCTGACACCATATCGGCGCCCTGCGTTTTCAGCGAAGTGTATGAGCCCTGCCAGGTATCACCTCCGTCAAGCAGCAGCACCGAGTCATCCCCGCGCTCGGCGCGGATCGCCTTGACCAGCGTCGCGGTCCGGTCAAGACCGCCAAGACGGCCATAGGCGCGCGCAAGCGCTTCGTAATCGACCATGGTATGGGCATAGGCAAGCGCCGATCCCGGCTCGATCCCGAAATGACGCAGGAAATCCTGTCCGACGAGATGCGGCGGGATGCCCTCGAAGTTCGCAACCCCGAAATTTTCCGAGGGCGGCCGGAAATATACCGGCTTCAACTGGCCATGGATATCTGTGAGATGAAGAAGGGTGACCTGCCCTTTTGCCTCGAAGGACAACAGGTCATCCTGTGTCAGCTGTTGCCGCGCGGCGGCGGCGGCAAAGCTCGGATATGCGGAAAAGACGCCGGCGCTGGCCGCCGCAAACTGCAGAAATTCACGGCGTGAGCGCATGGCGTCTCTTCCTTTCTTCGGGTGGAAAAGCGATGGCGGCGCTTACAGCTCGCCAAGCAGCTTCTTCAGCTTCTTCTTGCTCTTGCCCATGGCTTTTGCCTTGGCGATCTGGTCCTTGTTGGAAGTATCACCGCCAACAACGACAAGACCGATCATGCCCATGCCCTTATGCGGGGTGCACCAGTAGTAATAGATGCCCGGCGCGTCGAAGGTGACCTGGACTTCCTTGCCGTTCTTCGACTTCAGCTTCATGTCGTTGGGAGATGCGATCATCTCGACATTATGGCCCTTTGTCGTCGGGACCCAGGTGATGGTATCGCCGACATCGACGCGCGCGATTTCCTCGCTATAGACCATCTTGTTGCCGTCTGCGTCCTTGTTCAGCATTTCGATTGTCATGTCGGCGGCAAGAGCCGGAGCGGACATGAGCATGGCGGCTGCCAGAGCAAGATATTTCATGATTACGTTCCTTTGCTTTGATCTTGTCGGTTTGGCGCGTCGGTCGGGCCGGTGACCTGCTAGCTTTCGGATTCCGGCGTCACGTCGATATCACGGGCCCGGCCAATGATGTTGGTCGCGACATTGCAGTTGGTCATGCAGGGCTTCGCGCTGACCGGCTGTGCGTCAGGGCGGGGGTCCGGCATGAAGAAACCGTCACGGTTCGGCATTTCGATGGTGCCGATATTCTCGTGGCTGACGTCGAAATCATCCTCGATGATGTCATTCATATAGAGGAGGAACGCCACGATCTGATAGGTCTCGTCAGGTGTCAGAGACTGCGCTTCGCCGAATGGCATGGCGCGATAGATGTAGTCATACATCGTCGAGGCATAGGGCCAGTAACTGCCGGTGGTCTTCACCGGATCATGCGAATCGAGCGTGCCCTCGCCGCCCACCAGAACAGGCCAGTTATCGACCGCCTCGCCAAAATCGCCATGGCAGGCGGCACAGCGATCAGCGTAGATTTCCTCGCCGTCAATGGCGTTGCCCATGCCAACAGGTGCGCCAAGACCGTCGGGACGAACATCGATGTCCCAGCCGGCCACCTCTTCGGCGGTGGCGATCTTGCCAAGGTTGAACGGGCGGTCCGACGCCAGCGCCGGTGCCGCACTCAGTGCCAGCATCAGGCCGCCGGCGAGCCATGTCTTAACCAAGCCGGACATTGTCGACACTCCCGTCCTTGTTGACCATCCAGGTGGCGATCGCATTGTTGTGGTAGATGGAATTCACGCCGCGTTCGGCCTGGAGCGCATCGATGGTCGGCTGCACATAGCCGGTCTCGTCCATCGCCCGCGACTGCACCAACAGCTCTTCGCCATTCCATTCAAACGGCATGGTGAAGCGGGTCAGGCACTTGTCGAGGACCGGGCCATGAAGCTCGGCCGTCTTCCAGTTGCGGCCACCATCAAGCGAGACATCGACGCGGGTGATCTTGCCGCGTCCCGACCAGGCGAGACCGCGCAGCTGGTGAACACCTTTTTCCAGGACCGGCTTTTCCGGGCTCGGCGAGGTGACAACCGACTTGGCGTCCATTACCCAGGTGAACATGCGGGCCTTGCCGTCCTTCATAAGGTCGGTGTATTTCGAGGTTTCCTCACGCGCCATATAGGGCATGTCACCGAATTCGAGGCGGCGAATCCACTTCACCCACATATTGCCTTCCCAGCCGGGAACGACGAGGCGCGCGGGATAACCCTGTTCAGGGCGGAGCGCCTCGCCATTCATGGCCCAGGCAATCATGCAGTCATCCATGATCTTCTCGATCGGGATGGAGCGGTTCATGCCGGATGAATCACCACCTTCGGCCAGGATCCATTTGGCGTCCGGCTTCACCCCGACCTCGCGGGCAAGGTCCTTCAGCAGCACGCCTGTATATTGGACATTATGCACCATGCCGAAGGTAAACTGGCATCCATTCAGCTGCGCCCCGCGCCATTCCATGCCGCCATTCGCAGCGCATTCGAGGAAATAGAAGCGGTTGGTCTGCGGGAAGCGCTTCAGATCATCAAGGGTGAAGATCAGTTCGCGATCAACAAGACCGTTGATCATCAGACGGTAGTCGGACGGAATGACTTCGGGAACACCGCCATGGTGACGCTCGAAACACAGCCCGTTCGGAGTCACAAACCCCTCAAGCTCATGAAGCGGGGTGAAATTGACCGATGATTCGGTGCTGGCGGTCAGCCATTCGACATTGCGGCGGACAACATGCTCTTCATAGGGTGACGGCATGCCATAGGGATTGGCATCCACACCATCGCCAAGATAGGGCGTCCATTCCGATACGTTCGGCGGCAGATTGTCAGGATTGGACTCGGCGCCAACAGCCGCCTTTGCCAGCCCGACCGAACCAAGTGCCGCCGCGCCGCCAATCAGCGAACGCCGGGACAGGGTGCCACCTTTGATCTTGTCATCTTTCATCTTTGCCTCCCCCTTCATTCAGCCGGAAGAATCACCCGACGGTGATCTTCTTGGACTTCGTGTATTCCTTGCCGCCATCCTCGACCCATACAAAGTCGAAGGTTCCGGACTCCGTCACCTTGTAGGGAAAGGTGAAGAACGGGTTCGCCGATACGGACGGCTTCAGATCGACAGACATCACTTCGGTTCCGTTGAAAGAGGCGCGGAAGCTGTGGATGATCTGACGCGGCACCAGATTGCCGTCGCCATCGACGGCACGGCCGCTATGCATCGGGTGCGAGATCAGTGTCTTGATCTCGATGACCTCGTCGACCTCGGCGGTCTTCGGGACTTTCACGCGGGGTTTTACTTTCGCCATTGTCTCTCTCCTTATCCGCCGCAGCCGCCGATGGTGACCTTGACGGTCGCCGAGGCGCTGCCGAAGCTGCCGTCACTGAAGGCGGCGATGACGTGAACATTCTGCGTCTTCGACAGACGCATGCGGGTGCTTGCGTAACAAGCGCCCATGGCCGGTGAGAAATTGAAGGTCGCCACATCCGGCTCAGGATTGCCGTCAGCCAGAATGTGAACGGCCTTCACATGGTTTTCCGCCGTCATCGGGCTGTCGATGTCGAACGCCACCTTCACGGCATTGCCGTTTTCGGCGATTTCCGGCAGATCCAGCATGATCAGCGTATCGTCGCCGGCTGCACCGCCGGTGATGTCATTGATTCGCGCCGCGACCTCTTCGGGGCCGGCGAAGGCAACGTTGGACAGGGCCATGCTTGCGCCAGCGGCGCCGATATAGGCCAGTGCCTGGCGTCGCGAGATCGGTTTCAGGACATGTGTCTGCACGAGCGGGCTCCCTTTGCTTTGTTCATTCAACGGAGGAGCTTTGCGGCGTGGCGCCAGTATAAATGTCATGCCTGAAACAGTTCTTTTTGGTCTTGGTCAGGCACGGGCGGCACACATTGCCGTCTCCCCACAGCATGAGGATGATAAAATATGCGTTATTCTACAATTGAATTATGCTGCACATGCAAATTTCAGCATGTTATAGGGTAAGCGCCCTATTCGGCCGCATGCTCGGACAGCCACCACCAGAACATTTCGGCATCATCATAGCCGCGCTGCCGGTCGATCTCCCGGCCGTCTTGAATGATCAGGAAGGTGGGCGTTCCAACGACTGGCGCCTGCAGTGACACACCCTCAGGCATCGCGCTCCCCATTTCCACCCGAGTGAGCGGAAGCGACGGCGCATAGGGCGATTTATCATAGACCACGCCAATATCGCGTTCCCATGCCTGGCAGAAGGGGCAATAGTCCGATGTCACCATGACCAGCCTGGTGCCGGCGTTGGCAATGCCAGGCAGCGTGAATAGCGTCAACACTATGCCAAGAGCAAGGAGTCTGAACGGACTAGCGAACACGCGCGAAGCCACCAGCCTGCTGCTTCCTGTCGATCTCGGCGATATCGGCCTGTTCGGCAGGGCGTGCCAGATTGGCGATGCTGACCCGCAGGATACGGCGCACCTTGTCATTGCTGAGAAAATAGATGATGTGACGCGCATCCCTTCGTGTCTCCACGATTTCCGCCTTGCGGAGCACAGCAAGCTGTTGCGAGACGGCATATTGCTTGAGATCGAGGATTTCGCAGAGTTCCCCAACCGAATATTGCCTTGCCATCAGCAGCTGGCAGATCTCGAGCCGCACAGGATGCGACAGCGCCTGAAACACCTCCAGCACACTGTTGGTTGTTTCGGTAGGCCCGGCATCCCCGGGTTGGAATTCCCTACCCATCGACCCGATCGACAATGGCGGTCGACAGCCAGTCGTCAGATTTGAGAGCCTCCATGTCCAGAGACGTCTTCAGATATTTGTCTCCAGGCTGCCAGTTTGCCGGCGTCGACAGGTCATTCTGATAGGTATCAATCAGCGCCTTCTGCACGCGCAGCAACTCGTCAATCGAACGACCCACATACATCGGATAATGGATGATGGCCTGAATGATCTGATCAGGGTCGATAAAATAGCACGCCCGTACCGTCGCCGAAGTACGGCTGGTCTGATCAAGCATGCCGTAAGCCCTTGCCACTTCCATGGACAGATCCTCGATCACCGGGAACTCAATCTCGACATCCATGCGCGCCTTGATCCATTCCAGCCAATTGATGTGGCTGTAGACACTATCTATGGAAAGCCCCAACAGCTCGACACCCAGCGCATCGAATTCGCTCTTGCGACGGGCAAGCTCAATGAATTCGGTGGTGCAGACAGGTGTGAAGCTTGCCGGATGGCAAAACAGCATGGTCCAGCTGCCCTCGAAAGCGGCCATGGACAGCTCACCCTTTGACGAACGAGCGGAAAAGTCCGGCGCGCGCCTGCCGATCATTGAATGCGGAGCGCTGTGCTGTGGTGCGGTTTCCATCTGTGACCCTACAATCTCATTTTTATCTTCAAAGAGATTAGCAGTCACGACACCGGCGATAAACCGAATGTTCGTTCAACACTTTGCTTGGCAAAAGGAACAACAAGCAGACAGACACAAAAAAACCGCCATCCAAGCGGATAGCGGTGTTGGTAGGGTCTTCATGGTTGCGGGGGCAGGATTTGAACCTGCGACCTTCAGGTTATGAGCCTGACATTTTTGGCTTCCAGTCTAAAGAATTTCCAAAAGGCACCGAAAAGGCACCGGGACCTTTAGCGTCTTGAAAAAGGCACCAGGCCATCACTTCCAACCAATGGCATTTAAACCACCTTAGGAACAAAAACGCGGCAAGGGCATGATGCTCTTGAGCACCTTTTCTGCGAGTTGCTGAAATTCACTTTCAAATGCTGTGCCGCCGGACACCGAGCTGATATGTGCCCAGGTCGCACGGAAAAACAGTTCGGCTGTCAATGTTGCAAATAGCCGAGCGTTTGGTG
>WTJS01000195.1 GCA_011524735.1 Alphaproteobacteria bacterium | reverse complement strand
GATCAATGGCGGTTGTGCCCCACTAAGTTGGCAGCAGCCCGTCCCGCATAGTGCGGCGGAGTCGCTGATCCTCGGCAACCGTGTCGACAATCGGCCCTATATCAGGAACGCCTCCAAGCAATATCTGGAACGGCACCCGGCGTTCAAGCTGAATGCCGTAGGTTTCCTCATCCACCAGTCTGCGAACATCCTCGTCAATGGCGGCGAAATTGAAAATCTGTTCATAGCCGTCGCCGGCACCACCTTCAAGCACCCCAAGGGTGGCAGCCGCAACACTGCGGGCATCGGTACTGGTACCCACTCCACCAGCGGCGGCGGGCTCGCTCTCCAACTCCTCAGAGGTCGCCGCAAAACCCGGTGGCAAAGCCAGGGGCGGCCGCACAACAACTTCAAATTCGTCTGGCGAGGATTTTTCCGTACCGATGGCCTTGCGGAAATCCGAACAACCTGACACCAGCAGGCCAATCAGGCACATCGCCATTACCGGCGCCAGCGAGGCAGGGCGACGCGGCGATTTCAGGGTCAGGTCAGATGGTGTCATTGCGGTTGTCATTCTGTCTCGCTCTCTCGATCAAACAGCAGACTGCAAATCCACAGGCCTGCTCCGACGGTGATTCCGGCATCGGCAATATTGAACGCCGGCCAGTGCCATGTTTGAACATATACATCGATAAAATCAACAACTTTGCCAAAGCGGATGCGGTCAATGGCATTGCCGATGGCACCCCCAACAATCAGCCCGGCACCAAGTCGTTCGAGCCTCTGGTAAGACGGGCCCTTCCACAAGAGCCAGGCAGATACCACAAGCGCAATCATTGTCAGGATAACTTTGGTCGCCACACCGCCGCCAGCCAGCAAGCCGAAACTGATCCCCGGATTCCAGACTGGCACAAAATCAAGGAACGGCAGCACGGACACGCGCATCGGCGGGAAGAAAATCCAGTCAAGCATCACCTGCTTGGTGATCTGATCAGCCACCAGAACAATACCCGCAAGCAAGGCCATGCGGCGGCGAATATCAGAGCGCGATGGGGCGTTTGCCGGATCAGCTTCCATTCACCACATCGTCACAGCGTTTGCAGATACCGTCGTCGGCCTCAACCTCAGGTGTAATCTTCCAGCACCGCGCACATTTGCCGCCGTCAGCGGTAGCAAAGGCAACGGCTACATCTTCGACACCTTCCAGGCGGAACGCATCCGCTGGCGCGGCGTCACTGGTAATTGTGGCATCCGAGGTGATGAAGAGATCAGCGGCAACCTCACCTTCGAACAGAGCTGCCCCATCATTATTGACATGCACGACCGGCGCTGCCTGAAGTGACGCCCCGATTGCCCCGTCATTGCGGGCAGCTTCAAGCGCACTGGTCACCACCTGGCGGACCCGGCGAATGCCATCCCACCGGGCACCGACGTCGGCATTGTGCCACTCAGCCGGAATGGGATCATAGCTGCGAAGATGCACTGAATTTTCGATGTCGCCGGCGCGTGACTGCCACGCTTCCTCTGCGGTGAAGCACAGAATGGGCGCAAGCCAGGCTGTCAGACGTTCAAACACCTCATTCATCACGGTACGACAGGCGCGGCGTTCCACGGACCCGGCATCGTCACAATAGAGCCGGTCCTTGCGGATCTCGAAATAGAAAGCTGACAGATCGCTGTTACACAGGGTGTGAAGCTCAGTGAAAATTCCGTGGAAATCATAGGCGTCTGTCATTGCCCGAATGCGTGCGTCAATTTCAGCGAGGCGATGAAGCACCCAACGCTCAAGCGATGGCATTTCGGCATAGCTGACGGCTTCGCTGTCAGAAAATCCGTCAAGAGCACCAAGAAGGTAGCGCAGCGTATTGCGGAACCGGCGATAATTGTCGGTCGTCCGCTTAATGATTTCCGGTCCGATCCGAAGATCGCTGTAATAATCGGAACTGACCACCCAGAGACGCAGAATGTCGGCACCATTCTGATCCATTACCTTTTGCGGCGTCACCACATTGCCAAGCGACTTCGACATTTTGCGGCCCTGCTCATCCAGAACAAAACCATGGGTCAGCACGCCTTTATAGGGGGCTCGGCCACGCGTCGCACAGGACTGAAGAAGCGAGGAATGGAACCAGCCACGATGCTGGTCAGACCCTTCCAGATACAGATCCGCCGGGCTCTGAAGCTCGTCCCGGTTTTCCAGCACGAAGGCATGGGTTGAACCAGAATCGAACCAGACATCAAGAATATCCGTAACCTGTTCATATTCGGCCGGATCATAATCCGGACCAAGGAAACGAGCGGGGTCCGAGGAAAACCAGCAATCCGCCCCTTCTTCACGCATGGCTTCAACCACACGGTCGATCACGGCCTGATCCCGCAGCGGCTCACCAGTCGCCTTATTGACGAAAACGGTAATCGGCACACCCCAGGCACGCTGGCGCGACAGACACCAGTCAGGACGCTGCTCAATCATCGACGTCAGGCGGCGTTGGCCGGCTGGCGGATAGAAGGCGGTGCGCCCAAGTTCGGCGACAGCCGTATCACGAAGCCCGTGCGATTCCATCGACACAAACCACTGTGCGGTGTTGCGATACACCAGAGGCGCCTTTGACCGCCAGGAATGCGGATAGGAGTGCACCAGCTTGCCAATGCCAATGACGCCGCCATGCTCGGCCATGATTTCAGCAATCTTCAAATTGTCGCGCAATACATGCAGGCCGGCGAAAACCGGAAGATGATCCATCAGCTTGCCATCTTCGGCAACTGTGTCTGGAAGGGGAATACCGTGCTCCAGATGCGCCAGCTCGTAATCCTCTACACCATGACCAGGTGCGATATGGACAAAGCCTGTTCCCTGATCGGTGGTGACATAATCGGCAAGCAGCATCGGCACGTCATGTTCATAGCCATGCTCATGCATTGGATGGCGTGAGATGGTGCCTTCGATGTCTCGGCCCATCAGTGTCGCCAGCGTTTCCGTCGCGGTGATACCGATGGCGGCAGTGACTTCGTCAACCAGTTCGCTGGCCAGACAGATAACATCACCGACCTTTGACAGCGCCTTCTCACCAATCTCGGTGATCCGCAGCACGGAATAGTCGATATCGGCCCCACACGCCATGGCGCGGTTGCCAGGCATCGTCCATGGTGTTGTCGTCCAGATGACGATGCCTGCGCCTTCAAGCGCGGGATGGCTGGCCGTCTTGACCGGGAACCGCGCATAGATGGTGGTTGAAGTATGGTCGGCATATTCGATTTCGGCTTCTGCCAGTGCGGTCTTTTCGACGGGCGACCACATGACGGGCTTGGCCCCGCGATAGAGACTACCATCCATCAGGATCCGGCCCAGTTCACCGGCGATGGTGGCTTCGGCTTCGAACGCCATGGTTGTGTAGGGATCATGCCAGTTGCCGAGCACACCAAGACGCTGAAATTCTTCGGACTGGACATCAAGCCAGTGAGCCGCAAAATCCCGGCATTCCTGACGAAATTCCTTTACCGGTACTTCGTCCTTATCCTTGCCCTTCTTGCGATACTGCTCTTCGATCTTCCATTCGATCGGCAGACCGTGACAGTCCCAGCCAGGAACATAATCGGCATTCTTGCCAAGCATCGACTGAGAGCGGTTGACCACATCTTTCAGAATCTTGTTCAACGCGTGGCCAATATGGAGCTGACCATTCGCGTAAGGCGGTCCGTCATGAAGGATAAACGGCTCAGCATCGGCGCGGGCTTCGCGAAGACGGCGATAAATGTCAATCTGCTGCCAGCCCGCCAGAATCTCAGGCTCTTTCTTGGGCAGACCTCCCCGCATCGGGAAATCTGTCTTCGGCAGAAAAACGGTCTCTTTATAATTCATCACAAGCTCTTTCGCTCTGTCCTGTCACCACCACGTGGCGCAACAATCCCGATCAGGCCGTCTGCCGGATAGGGGGAAGAAGGGTTCGTGCCGCCCGGGCGTCCTTGGCAATCTGGTCTGTAAGTTCATCTATACCAGTAAATTTGCGCTCAGGCCGGATAAAGGATTTCAGGCAAACTGCGAGCCGCTGCCCGTACAGATCGAGCTGCTGGTCGAAAAGATGGGCTTCACACAGGACGCCGCGATCTTCAACAGTTGGCCGAATACCAATGTTTGCCACGCCGTTGCCAAGCAGCTGGTACGCGGTTCCGGGGTCGGCTGAGAAAATCCGCACAGCATAGACGCCAAAGGCAGGATGCAGGAGGCTGCCAAGCGGGATGTTGGCGGTTGGAAACCCAATCGTGCGGCCCCGCTGGTCACCCTGCTGAACAACACCGGTGATGGCCCAGTCATGCCCCAGCATGTCAGCAGCGCGTTCCGGTGCGCCTTCCTGCAAGGCGGCGCGCACACGGGATGAGGACACAACCGCACTGTTGTCATCAGCAAGCAGTGAAACACTACTGGCAGTGATGCCGATATCCGCACCAAGTGCATTAATGGTGTCGATATCACCGCCGCGCCCCCGGCCAAAGGCAAAATCGGACCCAGCGAACAACCCGCACACACCCAGCGCTGGAAGAATTTCAGTCACAAATTTTTCAGCATCTGTGGCGCGCAGGGCATCATCAAAGGTCACGTGAATCACACGGTCGACACCAAGAGCAGCAAGAAGGCGGTCCTTTTCCTGCCGGTCAGCAAGGTGGAAGGGCGCATCATCATGACGGAAAAACTCGCGTGGATGCGGATCAAACGTGATCACAGCCGAAGCATGGCCCTGTGAACGCGCGGCTGAGATCGCAGCATTGATGACCTGCTGATGCCCGCGATGCACACCATCGAAATTACCAATAGCAGCCACGACGGGACCACCCTGAAGAGGGGCGTCGCCGACCGACCAGCTGTTGGTCTGACAGGGGATGTTCTGGCTTGGTGTCATGGCGCGGCACTATATCGTGCAAAGGCAGGCAATATCAACGCCGGAAACGGCTTTCTTTCAGCCGGTTTGCCCGGCATCACACAGCGCGACAAAACTAGCGGTGGGGACAGGCTTGGTGCTTTGTGCGAGCCGTGGTTATATTGGGGTCGGAGACAATGGCTGGCAGCGCCATTACAGTCAGTTTTCTGAGTTCACCACCCTTCTGGACAGCGAAAAACCAGCATGGACGACATCACCCTTAGTTCAATTGCAGACACCTTTCAGCTGTCTGATCTGATCACCGAGCAAACAGTGACAATGGTTACCGAATACGGGATCAATTTTCTGGCCGCGGTGATCACACTTATTCTCGGCATTTGGATCTCACGCCGCGCCAGCACGATGACCCGCACATGGCTGAGCCGCATCGACCGGCTGGACAGGACGCTTGTGCCTCTGCTGGCAGCGCTTGTCCGCTATGCCGGTCTGACGCTGACCATCATTGTGACACTTGGCAATTTTGGCATTCAGACGGCATCAATCATCGCCGTCCTCGGTGCCGCCGGTATCGCGGTTGGCCTGGCGCTGCAGGGCACATTGTCCAATGTCGCAGCCGGGCTGATGCTCCTGTTTCTGCGGCCTTTCAAGATTGGCGACTGGGTTGAGGCTGCGGGCGTGTCTGGCTCGGTTCGCGAAATTGGTCTTTTCACCACCACCATCGATACATTTGACAATGTGTATATCAGCGTGCCGAATTCGGCGATCTGGACGTCGAACATCATCAATCACGCGCGATATGGAACGCGTCGTCTCGATCTTGATATCGGGATTGGCTATGACAGCGATCTTGATGTGGCCGAAAAGGCCGTTCTGGAACTGGCACAGGATCCGCGTATCCTGTCCACTCCCGAGCCACGTTTTCTGGTTGTCAGCTATGGCGACAGCGCGATCAATGTGCGCCTTCGCGCCTATGCCAGCTACGATGATTTCTTTGATCTTTACTGGGACCTGAACCGGAGGCTGAAGAGTGTGCTCGATGTGCATGGCATCGACATCCCCTTCCCGCAGCGGGTTGTACACCATATTGGTGACCGTCCTGAGTCTGCGGGAGACGAAACTGGCTGATGGCTGATGAACCTGTGTTGCGGATAACAAGAGAACATCTCCAGTCCGGCTCCATCCGGCAGATGGCAGTTGAGCGCAACGATGGCGAGACACGTCTGGCCACTGAAGACGAACTTCTGGCATCACGCCGAAGCCTTGTTTCTGACGATGCTGACTGTTCCGAGATCTGGGTGTTCGGTTATGGCAGCCTGATTTTCAACCCGATCATGGATTTTTGTGAGCGCATCCATGGACGCGTCTATGGCTTTCATCGACGGTTTTGCCTGTGGACGCGGCTCGGGCGCGGTTCACCGGATTGTCCCGGCCTTGTACTGGCACTGGATCGCGGTGGCAGCTGCCCGGGCATTGCCTTCAGGCTGAAGCCGGAAAATGCGATAGAGGAGCTGGACCTTCTCTGGAAGCGCGAAATGGTGACGCTTGCCTATGAGGCAAGGTGGCTAAATTTGCATACACAGACCGGGGTCAAGCGCGCCATATCCTTTGTGTCGCGTCCGGATCGGCCGCAATATGCAAGCCCAATGTCGATCGACAGCGAGGCAGATGTCATTGCCGCAGCGTCTGGCTTTATCGGGCCATGCCGGGAATATCTGTTCGATACCGTTGCGGCATTGCGTGATAACGGCATCACCGATCCACATCTTGAAAAACTGATGCATCAGGTCAAGCTCAGGCTTGCCTCTGAGACACCTGTCA
>WTJS01000286.1 GCA_011524735.1 Alphaproteobacteria bacterium | reverse complement strand
GAATAGCCCTATTCTGATCACTACGAACACAGTCACAGCAGCAGCGCGGGTGGCCGCACTGGACCCCGCGCTGGGCATCCATCATCTGTTTCAGCCACTTGATCACCCACTGATGGTTGCATCTTTTTTGCGGCGGATCAGCCCAAAGCTGGCCATTTTCCTGGAATCCGATTTCTGGCCCAATCTGGTCATCAAGACCGCTGAGGCCGGCATACCTGTCGCCTTTGCCTCTTCGCAGCTGTCTGACCGCGCCTTTGCACGCTGGCAGAAACGCAAATCACTGGCGAAGCAGCTGTTCGGCTCTGCACGTCTGGCGCTGGCCGTAGATCAGAGTCAGGCAGACCGGCTGGTCCAGTTGGGCGTCAAATCGCACAACGTTCAGGTGACAGGATCACTGAAGCTTCCTGACACGGCAGGGCAGCCAAATCCGGATCTCGTCACAAGGCTCAGCAAAGCGGCGGGGAACCGGCATATTCTGCTGGCTGCCTCCACCCATAAGGGTGAAGAGGAAACGGTGATCGCGGCCGCAGCCAGGCTTGGGTCAGACTGGATGACCATCATCGCCCCGCGCCATCCTGAACGCGGCGCGGATGTCACCACCCTGTGCCGGGACGCTGGCATGACTGCTCCAAGGCGCGCGCTTGGTGAACATGCGGACAGCGATACGGCTATTTATATCGCCGATACGCTGGGGGAAATGGACAGCCTGTTTGAAGCATCAGACATCGTGTTTCTGGGCGGATCGCTGCTGCCCTATGGCGGACATAATCCAATTGAGCCTGCGGCCTATGGACGGCCCATTCTGACGGGGCCTCATGTGTTCAAGAACAGCGCGGAATTTGAGGCGCTTCGCACCGCTGGCGCTGTGCATGATGTGCATGATGCTGGCAGCCTGGCCAAGGCCGCCAGCGCTATCATCAAAGACAGCAAGACCATGAAACGAAATGCCGTTGCCGCAAAGGACTATGCGCTTGCCGCTGGAAAGCGTCCCGAAATCGCGGCAGACTTGTGCCTCACGCTGATCAAGGGACGCCGCTAGGGCATGATGAAAACACCAGAATTCTGGAGCCGACGCGGGCCAGTAGCCATGGCGCTGACACCGCTCAGCCTTGTCTGGCTTGCCGGGTCATGGATGCGGCGGTGGCGCGCCCGACCCTATGAGGCCGACATTCCGGTTATCTGCATTGGCAATCTGACAGCTGGCGGATCAGGAAAGACGCCCATTGTCGGCTGGCTATATGACCGGCTGGCGGCGCGCGGATGGAACCCGGCCATCCTGTCGCGCGGTTATGGCGGAACAGAACGCGGGCCAGTCTGGGTTAATGGTGACCAGCATGACGCTGCTGCCTGCGGGGATGAGCCGCTCATGCTGGCGGAAGGGCGGGAGGTCATGGTTGCGCATGACCGTGCAGCTGGCGCCAGCCGGATCAGCGCCGGTGGCAAGCATGATGTCATTCTCATGGATGACGGCATGCAGAACCCGAATCTGAAACGTGATCTGACAATCGGTGTCTTTGACGGGGGCAGCGGCATTGGCAACGGGTTGGTAATGCCAGCTGGTCCCCTTCGTAGCGGCCTTCGTTCAGGCATGGCCGAGATCGATCTTGCGATCGTCAATGGTGATGATAAAGCTGGAATTGCCAACCTGTTGCCAGACGGCCTGCCGGCTTTTCAGGCACGATTACTGGAAGACAGAGCGACCGTGGAAAGCTTCAATGGCGCCCCACTCCTGGCCTTTGCCGGGATTGGCAGACCAGCTCGATTCTTTCGCAGCATCCTGTCTTCTGGTGGCAATCTTGTCCGGCAGATTGCCTTTGCAGATCATCACCCTTATTCACAGCTTGATCTGGCGCGGCTTCAGGAAGATGCGCACCGCCATGGTGCAGACCTTATCACCACCCATAAGGACTGGATCCGCCTTCCTGCCGACTGGCGCAGTATAATTACCATGCTTCCGGTGACTGTTGATCTAGATAATGATGGCGGCCTGCTTGGCTTTGTAGAACAGCATCTTGAAACCTGCCGTGGGAAAGAGACGCATGGCTGACCCCCTCGGCAAAATCGTAATCCGGGCTGCAAGACGGGTCTTTATCTGGCCGCTGGAGGCCGGGCTTGGGCTGTTGGTCTTTGGGATTGCCCGCCTGCTGCCGGTATCGCTCGCCAGCGGGATCATGGGTGGCCTGTTTGGATTGGTCGGGCCACTGACTCCCTGGCAGGGACGGGCGCGGCGGAACATCCAGTTTGCCATGCCGGATGTTGAACCCGCTGAACAGCGCAGAATTCTGCGCGGGATGTGGCGCAATTTCGGACGCGTCATTGGTGAATTTCCGCATGTGCCCCGCCTGGCGGACCGTGGACATATCGAATTTGTCGGGCTGGAGCATCTTCGCGATATATCCGGCGGCGGCTTCATGATCGGGGCCCATATTGGCAACTGGGAACTGGGCCCTTATGCGGCGCTGTCAACAGGGCACAGGGTGGCGGCCATCTATCGGCCACTCAACAACCCACTTCTGAGCGGCTTGCTGGAACGTCGTCAGGCCAATTATGGCGGCGATATTTTCCGTAAAGGACGCGAGGCGGCACTGGGTATGGTCAGCGCGCTGCGCAAGGGTCAGATCATGTGCCTGCTGATTGACCAGCGGCTTCGCGAGGGCATGATTGTCCCGTTTTTCGGCCATCCGTCGGAAACGTCAATCAGCCATATCAAGCTGGCCATCAAGAAGAAGGTACCGCTTGTCTATATGCGCACCGAACGGCTTTCGGGCACGCGGTTTCGCGTAACAATCTCACCCCCGATTACCCTTCCCCAGACAGATGATGATGCCGCCATTCTACGGCTGGCAACTGAGATCAACGCCACGTTGGAAGGCTGGATCCGAGAACGGCCTGACCAGTGGTTCTGGCCGCATCGGCGTTGGGGGAAGCATATCTGAAACGTGATGGCCTAGAACAGGCTGTCCTGACCTGTCTCGTCAGACTTTGGTCTGGCGGATGTTCTTGGCCCTGATCTGGCCGATGGGCCTTTAGGCGGTTTGCCGTCCGGATCCAGCTGCGCAGTCCGGCTGGCATCAGCAAAGCGCAGTGTGACTTTGGCGCCTTCTGGTGCCTCTGCCGCGCGTTTGACTGTCCGCCCATTTTCATCACTGACCAGCGCAAAACCGCGATCAAGAACGCGTTCAAAGGAATTGGCCGCCAGCAGCCTGCCAGCCTGATCAAGCGCCGCCTGCTGAAGGTTCAGCTTATGATCAATGATCTGGGAAAGACGTCCCTCAAAATTTCCGAGCTGTGCACTGACTTCGGCAATACGCCGTTCTGGCGGACGCAGGCGAGAGCCAAGATCGGACAGGCGAAGCGCCGCATCAGACAGCTTTCGATCAACCACACGGTTGAGGCCCGAAACAGCAAGGTCTATGGCCTGACCCCGGCGTTCAACCATTTCACCAGGATCCATCAAACCTCTTGCGGCCATGCGGACAAGCTGGCCAGCCTGTTCCAGGCGAGAGGCCACAGCGCGGGTCATCCGCGCATCCACCTCGCCAAGCCTCGCCATCAATTCAGCTCGGACAGGCACTGCCATTTCAGCAGCCGCTGTGGGCGTCGGGGCGCGCTGATCCGAGGCAAAATCGATCAATGTGGTATCCGTTTCATGGCCAATCGCAGAAATCAGCGGGATGCTGCAATCGGCAACGGCGCGGACTACTTCTTCCTCATTGAATGACCACAGATCTTCAAGCGACCCCCCGCCCCGCGCGACAATCAACAGATCGGGTCGTGGCAGCGGCCCGCCGGCCGGCATGGCGTCAAAGCCACGAATGGCGGCGGCCACCTTGGCAGCTGCCCCCTGCCCCTGAACAAGCGTTCCCCAGACAAGGACATGCACACCGAAGCGATCCGTCAGCCGATGCAGGATATCGCGAATGACCGCCCCGGTCGGGCTGGTCACAACGCCGATGACAGTCGGCATGCGGGGAATGGGCTTTTTGCGTTCAGCATCAAACAGCCCTTCCGAAGCAAGCCGCCGACGGCGTTCCTCCAGCTGTTTGAGAAGCGCACCTTCACCAGCCACTTCCATCTGCTGCACAACGATCTGATATTTTGACCGCCCGCCATAGATGGTGAGTTTGCCGGTCACGATGACCTCAAGACCTTCTTCCGGCTGTACGCCAAGATTGCCTGCAACCGTTTTCCAGCA
Organism: Alphaproteobacteria bacterium; assembly: GCA_011524735.1. Taxonomy (GTDB): domain Bacteria; phylum Pseudomonadota; class Alphaproteobacteria; order Puniceispirillales; family Puniceispirillaceae; genus UBA8309. The sequence goes on along the minus strand of WTJS01000286.1, from coordinate 2,486 downwards.
CACTGCATCCAGCGTGTTACGGTCATCCTTGAGCGTGAAATAGAGATGCCCGGACGCGGCCCGCGTCGGACGCGAGATTTCAGCCCTGATTCTTACGAAATCAAAAGCACTTTCGACTGTCACTTTCAGGCGCTGCGACAGTTCGCTGACCGTCATGAAAGGCGGTGTATTGGACCCTGCCCCGCCAGCCCCCTCATCGGCAGCCAGCATCTCAGACGAGGAAAACGGGAAATCGGACGACATGTGCGGGAACCCTTTCTTGCTGGGCCATTCTTATGCCATATTGCCGCCGGGGCAACCGGATTTGACCCTCGATCAATTCTTTCCTTATTCCTGAAGGGCGGTTTCATGAAATGTCTTCTGATTGGCAGTGGTGGGCGTGAGCACGCCCTTGCATGGTCTATCGCCGGATCGGCTCTGACGGACGAATTGATCATCGCGCCAGGCAGCGCTGCCATGGCCAGCCTTGGAACATGTGTGGATGTCGCCGCGGATGACCTTGACGGGCTGCTGGCGCTGGCAGACAGAATTCAGCCAGATCTAGTTGTGGTCGGGCCGGAAGCCCCGCTTGTGGCTGGGCTGGTGGACAGGCTGGAAGCCGCAGGCCACGCTGCCTTTGGGCCTAGCATGACAGCGGCACAGCTTGAAGGATCTAAGGCCTTTGCTCGGCTTGCCTGTGACCGGCATGGTATCCCGCAACCCGGCTTTACCGTCTGTGACAGCCTTGAAACTGCCACCGTCGCCATTGCAGCCCTTGGCGGGGCCTGTGTGATCAAGGCGGATGGTCTGGCTGCCGGCAAGGGCGTTGTGGTTGCAGACAGCGAGGATGAGGCCGTTCAGGCGGCTGGTGAGATGCTGGATGGCAGGTTTGGCGATGCCGGGCGCACCCTGCTGGTTGAAGAGCGAATTAACGGGCCAGAAGCCTCACTGTTCGCGCTTGTTGATGGAGAACATGCTCTGTTCATGGGAAGCGCGCAGGATCACAAACGTGCCTATGACGGGGATGAGGGACCCAATACCGGCGGTATGGGCGCCATTTCCCCGGCGCCGCGCCTGACGGCGGAACTACAGCAGCAGGTGATGGATGAGATTGTTCTGCCCCTTGCCAAGGGCATGGCGGATGAAGGTACACCCTATCGCGGCATTCTGTATGTCGGGCTGATGCTGACCGAAACAGGTCCACAGGTGATTGAATTCAACTGCCGCCTTGGCGACCCGGAAGCCCAGGTCATTCTGCCACGCCTGCGGTCTGATCTGGTTGCCGCCATGCAGGCAACACTGGATGGCACGCTTGGCCACCTATCGCTCCGCTGGGATGATGCCACGGCAGTGACCGTTGTGATGGCGGCCAAGGGCTATCCAGGTGCCTATGAAAAAGGCAGCGTGATTGATGGCACCCATAATCTGGATGGGCGCGATGATGTAATTCTGTTCCATGCCGGCACATCTGTTGATCCTGATGGAACCCTGCGGGCCACTGGCGGGCGCGTTCTTGCGGTCACTGGTATTGGCGCTGACAGAGAGCTGGCACGGTCGGCAGCCTATGACGCCATTTCCACGATTGACTGGCCAGAGGGGTTCTGCCGCAGCGATATTGCAGCACGCTAACGCCGCGCAGCAAAGAAATCACGAAGCTGGGCGGCCGCAGCCTGTTCAGACAGACCGCCATAAATTTCCGGGTGATGATGACAGGCTGGGCTGTCGAAAAACCGCACTCCAGATTCCACCGCGCCTGCCTTCACGTCCAGCGCTGCAAAATACAGCCGCCGGATACGGGCATGGGCAATTGCCCCAGCGCACATGGTGCAGGGCTCTAATGTGACCCATAAATCACACCCCTCAAGCCGATCCTGCTGCAGGCGTTGCATGGCCGCGCGCATAGCCAGCATCTCAGCATGATGAAGGGCATTCGCATCGCGCCGCATCCGGTTCTGGGCAAGAGCGATGATAGAGCCATCCAAGCCCGTTACGGCAGCAGCGACAGGCACTTCTCCAGCCGCCGCAGCGGCCGCGGATTCATCCAGCAGCATGGCCATCATGTCAGGTCTGTCAGATGTGGTACCCATGCCGACCTTGTCGCACAGGCACCGCATGTTTGCAAAGTCCGGCATTTACGACTACACCAGCGCCATGGCCACAACACCTTCATTCACACTCTCCGCCAGCGGCGACCCTGAACGGATTGCCAAGCACATCGCCCGTGCCGGGATCTGTTCGCGTCGTGCTGCCGAAGCGCTGATCGCCGAGGGGCGTGTTTCGGTAAATGGCGAAATCATTGATAGCCCGGCGCTGAACGTCACCTCAGCCGATATCATCACGGTCAATGGCACACCGCTGCCAGCGCGCGAGCCCGCAAGACTGTGGCGATATAACAAGCCGCGTGGGCTGGTGGTAACAGCGCGGGATGAAAAGGACCGCCAGACGATTTTTGACACGCTGCCGTCTTCTCTGCCGCGGGTGCTGTCTGTTGGGCGGCTGGATATGGA
>WTJS01000229.1 GCA_011524735.1 Alphaproteobacteria bacterium | reverse complement strand
CCATTCACCATTTCCAGCGCCAGCGGATAGAAGGTGCCAATCAACACAACGACAGTTGCCGACGTCAGCAGAAAATTATTCAGGATCAGGCCGGACTCACGGCTGACAAGGGCGGTGTCGTTCCGGCTGGACAACTGTGGTCCGCGAAAGGCAAACAGCAGCAGTGGCACGCCCACGGCGGCCAGCAGAATGCCAAGGATGAAAACCCCGCGCGCCGGGTCACTGGCGAAGCTGTGAACCGAGGTAAGCAAGCCTGACCGCACGATGAAAGTACCAACCAGCGACAGCGAAAAGGCCAGGATCGCCAGCAACACCGTCCAGCTTTTCAGGCCGCCACGCTGTTCCACGACAATGGCAGAATGCAGCAGAGCCGTCGCTGCAAGCCATGGCATCAGCGAAGCATTCTCAACCGGGTCCCAGAACCACCAGCCGCCCCACCCAAGTTCATAATAGGCCCACCAGCTGCCAAGGGCGATGCCGGCGGTCAGGGCACACCAGGCGGCGGATACCCAGGGACGGATATGGCGGGCCCAGTCACGATTGATCCGGCCTTCAATCAGCCCGGCGACGGCAAAGGAAAAGGCCATCGACAGCCCGACATAGCCGATATAGAGCATCGGCGGATGCAGGGCGAGGCCAGGATCCTGCAGGATGGGGTTCAGCCCGCGTCCATCCAGCGGCGGCGGGCTAAGTCTGGCAAACGGATTTGACGTGAACAGGCAAAAAGCCAGAAACCCGGCGGTGATCATGGCCTGGACCGCCAGCGTGCGAACCTTCAGCCCAGCATCCATGGTGCGGCCGCCAAGGGCCAGCAGGCCGGCAAACACCGCAAGAATGACAATCCATAACAGCAGCGATCCCTCGTGATTTCCCCATGTGCCGGAAATCTTATAGATCATCGGTTTGCTGGAATGCGAATGGCTGGCAACCAGGGCGACAGAGAAATCAGAGGTGATAAAGGCTGTGACAAGCGCCGCGAAGGATATCAGGATTGCACCGGCCATAACCAGGGTGGCGGGCGCGGCCAGCGCCACAAAGGATGGCAGAGACCGGTTCAGACCAACCAGCGGCAGCACGGCTGTACAGAGCGACAGTGCAAAAGCAAGGATCAGCGCGAAATGGCCAATTTCGGTAATCATCAGGCGGCTCGTCTAAAGCGGAAAATCGCTGCCACAAATATCACGGCAATGCGCCGGGCACAAACCGCGAATGGGGTGGTCGGAATAGCGCGGATGGCACCCACACCGTTAGAAAGAACTGTGGCGAAGACCGCCGACAATACCAATGTGACACGGTGTCACGAGCCGCATGCCTGGCGCCAGTGTTGGCCGCAATGCGTCCTGCCACCTGCACCGCGATGCAGCGCTGCCAGAATGCAGTTCAGTCTTGCCAATAAGGGGGTGGATGCGCCAGTCTGGCGCGAGTGGGGAATATATTTATGCCTTTGACGAATACACATTGGGGCACCTACCGGGTGTCCACAAAAGACGGGCATGTCAGGGAACTGACACCTTTTTCAGAAGATCAGGATCCATCGCCGATCGGGCCGTCAATTGCGGGCCTGCTGGATCACCCAACCAGGATCATGCGGCCTGCCATTCGCAAAAGCTGGCTTGAGAACGGGCCTGGCAGCAACACAGCCACACGCGGGCAGGAGCCCTTTGTTGATGTCAGTTGGGATGAGGCTGAAAGGCTGGTGGCAGCCGAACTTGAACGGGTGCGCGCCGCCTATGGAAACAGTGCCATCTATGCCGGATCCTATGGCTGGGCCAGTGCAGGCCGTTTCCATCATGCACAAAGTCAGATTCACCGTTTCCTGAACTGCATTGGCGGGTACACGAAATCTGTAAACACCTATAGCTACGCTGCCGCCGAGGTGATTGTACCGCACGTGTTGGGCGATTTTGTCGGATTGCTGCCGCAGCATACAAGCTGGCCGGTCATGGCACAGCATTGCGAGCTGTTTGTCGCCTTTGGCGGGCTTGTTCTGGCAAATGGCCAGATGGGCAATGGCGGCACCGGAAACCATGTCCAGAAAGCGGGTTTTGAATCTGCTGTAAAATCTGGCGTGAAGTTCGTGAACGTCTCGCCAAGACGGCAGGACCTTGACGAGACGGCATCCGGGAGGTGGCTTGCCATACGCCCGAATTCAGACACGGCGATGATCCTGGCGCTGTGTCATACATTGCGCCATGATGGGTTGGCAGATGACACCTTTCTTGAACGCTACACTGTCGGATATGACCGCTTTGGGGCTTATCTTGACGGGGAGGGCGACAATCTGCCCAAAACGCCGGAATGGGCGGCGGCACTGACCGGAATTGATGCTGAAACCATCCGCGATCTTGCTAGGGAAATGGCGGCAAGCCGCACCATGATTTCCATCAGCTGGTCGCTGACCCGACAGCAGTTTGGTGAACAGCCCTACTGGGCCGCTATTGCGCTGGCTGCGATGCTGGGGCAGATCGGCACACCGGGCGGCGGCATTGGCTTTGGCTATGCCATTGCCAATCACGTAGGAAATCCGGTTCAGCACATTCCCTATGCCGCCCTGCCGCAGGGACGCAATGCCGTCAGTGACTTTATTCCAGTGGCGCGGATAACGGATCTGCTGCTCAATCCCGGACAGAGCTTCGACTATAATGGCGGGACCTACACCTATCCTGACACCAGGCTCATCTATTGGGCAGGCGGCAATCCGTTTCATCACCATCAGGATCTGAACCGTATGCGCCAGGCCTGGACAAGGCCTGAAACTATTATTCAGCAGGACTGGTGCTGGAATACGGCTGCCAAATATGCCGATATCGTGTTGCCCTGTACGACACCACTTGAACGTGAAGATATCGGGATGACGCCGCGCGACCCCTATGTGATTGCTATGGCCAAAGCGGCTGCGGCGCCTGGCGAAGCGCGGGATGATTACGATATTCTGTGCGGCATTGCCCGCCATATGGGCGTATTGGAGGCCTTTTCCGAAGGCCGCACCGGTGTGCAGTGGGTCCGCCATCTGTGGGACCAGTCGATCAAGCGGGCCAAGGCTGCCGGGCATCACCTGCCGGACTATGACAGCCTCACCAAAGCTGAATTTCACCGCATTGATCCGCCCGAAGGCGATCAGGTGATGTTTCAGGCATTTCGGCAGGACCCTGAAGCCTATCCCCTGCGAACCCCAAGCGGCAGGATTGAGCTGTTTTCCCAGACGGTTGCCGGATTTGGCTATGATGACTGCCTTGGTCATGCCACCTGGAATGCGCCTGATGAATGGCTTGGCAGTGCGACGGATACATATCCGCTCCATATGCTGGGCAAACAGCCTTCGACCAAATTGCATTCCCAGCTGGATCCGGGCCAGCATTCACAGAATGCCAAGATCGACGGTCATGAACCTGTAGAAATGTCTCGGCATGATGCTGAGTCACGTGGCCTGTCTGGCGGAGATATCGTTCGTGTTTTCAATGATCGCGGTGCGGCATTGTGCGGGGTCATTGTGTCCGACAGCCTGATGCCGGGTGTCGTGATGGTCAGCACCGGTGCCTGGTTTGATCTGGATGATGCGTTGGACGATGTCGGTCTGTGCAAGCATGGGAATCCCAACGTGCTGTCACCGGATATTCCAACATCCAAGCTCTCGCAGGGGCCCGCCGCGCATAGCTGTCTCGTCCAGATAGAACGCTATCAGGGCCCAGGCGTGACGATCACAGCGCATCATCCGCCTGACATCATTCGGCGGGACGGGGCGTAAGCGTCTTCTAAAGACGCGTGATCACCGTTTCCGGGATGGGCCTTGTCCGTTCCATGGGTGGTTTGACCTTTTCACCGATATAGATGAAACCTGCGATCCGGTCATGGCCCGGGGTGCCGCCAAGTTCTGTCAGCATGCGATCACTATAGGCATACCATTCTGTCAGCCATTGCGCGGCATACCCAAAGGATTGCGCAGCATAGAGCAGGGTCGTGCAGACAGCTCCGGCAGAAAGCTGCATTTCCCACACATCGATTTTGGGGTGCTCGACTGGTGATGATAGCACAGCAATGACCACATCCGCCCGCTGCAGACGGCCTGTCTCCACGGCTTCCACCTCAGGTTTGGCGTCAGGATTTTCTGCCATGAATTCAGCGTGGATCACGTCAGCATCAAGGCGGGCGCGTGCCTCGCCCGTGATCACAACCAGTTTCCAGGGTTTCAGCGCGCCATGATCTGGCACGCGAATGCCAGCTGTCAGAATCTGGTCGAGATGGTCAGGATTGACCTTGCCAGGTTGCATAGTCTTGGCGGTAACGGATCGGCGTGTTGACAGAAATTCAATAACGCTGCTCATGCGGCTCTCCAGACGGGAATGGTGACTGCGGGCTGCAGCATCCAGAAAAGCCGATCGGCTCGCAAGTCATAAACAGCGTTTAACGCAACAAAAAGGGGCCGCGAACGGCCCCTTTTGAAATTGAGGATGAAGCAAACGGCTTACAAGCCGCTTTCTTCCATCAGCGCGTCAACTTCGTCACAGACGGAACCGCCGCCGCCAGCAACACAGCTCTCATAGCTGTCAAACTGCTTGATGGCGTCAAGGGCGCCTTCGATCTCGCGAAGCTCGGTCAGGAACTCGTCGATCTCGGCAGCCATGCCTTCTTCGATCATTTCGCCAAGATCTTCCATGAACTCATTCATCTGATCTTCAGGCATGGATTCCATGACTTCATTGACAGCCATGAGGTTGTCGACGCCGATACCAGTCTCAGACGAAACCTTCTCAATTTCGGCCATCAGCTCAGGGTCGATGCCGGCGATGTCACCATTGTTGAGGACTTCTTCAACGCTCAGGCCGGTGTTGTCAGCAATTTCGCTAACGGCTTCAACCTGAGAGAATTTGATGTCGGGGTTGCCGGTCAGATCCTGCACAACTGCGTCACCCACGATCTCGATCATGGTCTCGTCAGTCTTGCCCTTCAGATCCTCAACAGGAATGAAGGTCACGTTCTCGCCGACGATAACGAAGACGTTGTTGCCAGATACACCACCGCGGTCTCCGCCAGCTTTCGCCTTGGCTACCATGTTTTCAAGCTGCTGAGGGGAGGCGCCTTCATACACCTTGCCGTCAGAACCAAGGACTTCGCCCTTCTTGAATGTCAGGGCCTGTGCCTGGGATGCCATGGCGAGGGCCATGACAACAGTCGCGATTACATTACGCATTCTCGTCTCCTGCTTATCGTTCGGAAATTTCGATTGCGTTGGGTTTAGGGGGATTTGGCTATCCCAATGTATTAGAAACGCCTAAATCAATTCAATTTTACACAAAGTTTGGATGTGCTTTTCAGCGCAAGTAATGGATTTCTCAGAACTATTTCCATTGCGCAAAATTTTTCTAATGACGAAAAGGTGGTTTAAACCCGTTCCAATCTTTGGGCGTATGATCTGAGTCATCCTCAGACGTCATCCACAATGGCGGTTCTGTAGAAAAGACACTTGAAGCGGCAGAGCCAGCTTGTCACTCTGCCCCCAAAGGTTCTGCCAGAGAGCCAGCCAGCAAATCATGGCGCATCTGGCATGTGGGTAGGGTGCGGAACGTGAACGGCGCGGAGAGTGAAATGAAAATTGACCGGATTGAAAGCTTCACCACGCCCGAAGTTGGGTTCGTGCGCCTCACAACGGATGACGGCCAGTTTGGATGGGGACAGATGTCTACCTACCATGCAGATATTACCGCGCAGGTGCTGCATCGCCAGGTGGCCCCCTGGATTATCGGCCGGCCGGTGGATGTTGATCATCCGGTTGCAGATTTTCTGGATCTGGCGGCTTTGGTGAATGAACGCGAGCATAAATACCCGGGATCCTATGTACGCCGTGCGCTGGCCGGCGTGGATACGGCGCTGTGGGATCTTATCGGGCGTCTTGCCGAACAGCCGGTGGCAGCCCTGATCGGCGGCAGTGCAGGTCAGGTCCGCTGTTACGCTTCATCCATGAAGCGCGACATCACCCCGGCGGATGAGGCGGACCGGCTCTGCCGTCTGCGCGACGAGAAGGGGTTTGATGCCTTCAAGTTTCGGGTTGGGGCGGAATGTGGACGTGGCAGGGATGAATGGCCTGGCCGCACCGAAGACATTATCGAGACCGTACCGCGTGCCCTTGGGCAGGGGGTTGTCACCATGGTCGATGCGAACAGCTGTTTTGGCGTCGAGCGCGCCATCGAAGTTGGCCGGATGCTGGAGGCCCATGGCATCACCCATTATGAAGAGCCATGCCCCTACTGGAAACCAGACTGGACGCGTCAGGTCACGCATGCGCTGGATATCGATGTCACCGGCGGGGAACAGGATTGCGACCTGCGCCACTGGCTGGACATGATCAACCGCCATGTCGTCGATGTGATGCAGCCCGATGTGATGTATATGGGCGGGCTGACCCCGACGCTTGAGCTCGCCCGCATCATTGGTGAGGGCGGGCCGAATGGCGAGACCTATCCGGTAACCCCGCATGCCGCCAACCTGTCACTGGTGACGATCTGCACGATGCATCTTCTGCGCGCCATCCCAAATGCCGGCCCGTATCTGGAACTTGCCATTGAAGGGGCGGATTACTACCCGTGGACCGAAACCCTGTTTCGGGGCGACCCGTTTGCGGTGGAAGAGGGCAAGGTGACGGTCACTGACGCGCCCGGCTGGGGGGTTGAGATCAATCCGGACTGGCTGCAGCGCGCGGCCTATGCGGTGAC
>WTJS01000268.1 GCA_011524735.1 Alphaproteobacteria bacterium | reverse complement strand
CATCCTCGACAAAGCGGATATCATGCGCGGCCGGATCAAGCCCGATTGCGGCAAGGCTGCCAAGATAAAGCGCCTGCGAATCCGGTGGGGATGGCTTGAAGATGGCCTGAAACTGGTAATAGTGCTGAAGCCGGTTCGGATTTTCCCCAAAACGCCCGTCTGTGGGACGGCGCGAAGGCTGCACATAGGCAGCGCGCCAGTGATAATCTGGCCCAAGCGAGCGCAGGGTGGTTGCCGGATGGAAGGTGCCAGCACCGACTTCCATGTCATAGGGCTGCAGAATGACGGCCCCCTGCTTGGCCCAATAGGCCTGCAGATTCAAAAGGATGGACTGGAAATCAAGACCGGGACGGGTGATAAATGTCTTTGACATCGCACATCATTTCAGATGGGTGTGAGGCCGCAAAATAGACGCTGGGCCAGCGTTTTGCAACCTTTAGACAGGTCCAAATCAGACAGACCCTGAATGGCCCATGAAGATCGATTTCTCAGCTGCGATAGGGACAGAGGTCACGGTCGCAGGCTTCGCCCGCCACCCAGGCGCTGCACACGCTGCATTCTTCAAGGTCAAGCGCCTTGTGGGACTTGCCCTGTGCGCGCTTCTGGCCCTCTTCATCCGTACCATCACCAGACTGTTTGCGATGCTTTTCCAGCATGCGAAATCCTGTCCAGACGGCCCACAACACACCGGCAAGGGCAATAAGCTTGGGAAGGGAAGGAATCATGCGACAGGGTCTCCGGACAGCAACATAAACAAACCGGGCCTACAGCCCGAAGCGGGAAAGATGCGCCCGTTCGGTGGCAACGTCCAGCGCTTCATCAACCACCCGCGCAGCAACCTCTCCCGAAAAGGAGCCATGGGCAAAAGATCCGGGCAGCCCGCCAAGCCCGCCAATCAGGCGCTTCTTCGGCTGAATGCTGACAAGATCGACATCTTCACCAAAGCGGGCGGTCACAACAGCGCGGCATTCACCAAGACCATCAATCAGCCCCAGATCAACGGCCGAGGCCCCGGTCCAAAAAGCGCCGCTGAACAGATCCTTGTGATCGCCTTTCAGCTTGCCACCGCGGCGATCCACAACATGATCGATAAACTGCTGGTGAATTTCATCCTGCAGCGCACGGAGACGGGTCACATCCACATCCCGTTCGGGCTGGAAGGGGTCGAGGATCATCTTGTTTTCACCAGCCGTGTAGACGCGCCGGTCAACACCAAGTTTTTCAATGGCGCGGTCAAAGCCGAAACCGGCTGATACCACCCCGATCGAGCCAATCACCGACGCTGCATTGGCATAGACTTCATCCGCACTGACGGCCAGCCAGTAGCCGCCGCTGGCAGCGACATCCTCACAAAAAGCCAGAACCGGCACATCAGCCTTGCGGGCAAGATCGCGCACACGCTGGCCGATCAGAGCCGACTGGACAGGTGAGCCACCAGGTGAATTGATGATCAGCGCCACCGCCTTGGCATGGCGCATGGAAAAGGCTTTTTTCAGCTGTGGCTCCAAGGCCTCCAGCGAGACACCACGGCGTAGACCACCGCCACTGGCAATCACACCAGACATGCGTATGACAGGCACCACCGCACGGGGTTTGCGCCAGAAAAAGAGACGTGACAGCATTGTCATCCGCTCCCTATTCCGCGTCTGATCCAGAGCCGCCGCCTCCTGGACCACCTCCCGGGCGACCGCGACGGCGGCTGCCTTCCATGGGACGGGCAGGATGTATGATCGGCAGCGCTTCACCCGCCATGATGCGTTCGGCCATTTCGGTGAAGCCGCCATCATCGCGATGCAGCACAAGGCCTGGCAGAATCGCACCCGGCCCGTCAACATCGCGCCGCACCTGGACGATCACCCGTCCGGCCGGGCTGGTATGGCGCGGCCAGAGCGGATAGAGAAGCGCCTCACCGGCGCCAGCAGCGGCAAACAGGGTGATCAGTTCCGGCACCCGGTCAGCCCGGCAGATGAAGCTGATGCGGGCGCGCGGCTTGGCCGCCCAGACGGCGGTGCGCACCCAGTCGGCCATTTCGGTATCATCGCCCATATGCGCGGCCGCACGCGCATCATTTTGCGGACGCGTGCCATGGGAATTGTGATAGGGCGGATTGCTGACAACACGGTCAAAGCTGCCTGCCAGCACCGGTGGAATGTCACGAATGTCGGTGGTCAGCACCCGCACCCGCGTCGCCACACCGTTATTCTCAGCATTTTCCTGCGCCAGCGCGGCAAGGTCGGCGTTCTTTTCAACAGCCGTGACCTGAATTTCAGGGTGACGGTGCGCCAGACAAAGGCAGACCCCGCCAACCCCGGCCCCCAGATCGAGAATCCGGCCAGAGGATGTGTTGATCGCCGCCGCCAGCAGCACCGCATCAGTGCCAACACGGTAGCCATCGACGGGCTGGGTGATCTTGACCGCCTCATTCAGCAGATGGTCATGCGTGACCGGCATCATCTGGATGTCGCGGTCGGAGTCGGCCTTATCTGATCCGGCCTTATCTGGCCCGGCCTTATCTGGCCCGTCTGTGTCTTTCTGTCTGGTCATCTTGCCATCTGGTCTTGTTGTGGTCAGTTGCCCATTGGTCAGTCGTCTTCAGGATCCATCATCCTCAGGATCAGTCGTCATAAAATTCATCGGCATCCCGCAGCAGATTTTCGGCTGCCAGACGAAGCTGTTCCGGCACCGCAAGCCGCCGTGGAAACGCGCCTATGCCAGCCTCAAGCGCAGACATATTGGCGTCAAACACCTCGCTGCGGATGCCAGATCCTGACAGCAGCGCCTGGAGAAATGACAGGCGCACGGCATTGGTCGTGCGGACGATCGTAACCATGGACACAGATATGCGCCAAAAGCCGACATTAGCCAATAGTTTGCATGAAAAAACAATTTTGCCAAAGCGATGACCACCCTTATAGGTGGGTGATCCGTGGGGGCCATCTGTCCGATCCGCTGGTCCTGCGGCGAAATGGCCGGCGGGATCATGACAGCATGTTTTTTCTTGCCCCCGGCTCTATTGAGGCGGATATTCGGGCATCTCTTGTTTTTTGGAATGCTGTTCATGGCCGCTTTGACCGCGCCCCACAATGACGGGTCCGCTCCTTCGCTGTCGCCGCTGATTGATCTTCTCGCCGCCGATATGGCACGGGTAAATGAGACGATCATCGATCGCATGGGAAGCGATGTGCCCCTGATCCCGCAGCTGGCCGGTCATCTGATTGGCGCTGGCGGCAAACGCATGCGCCCGATGATGACCATTGCCGGGGCGATGCTGGCCAGCGCGGATGCAGACGCCCGCGACGCGGCGATCAAGCTGGCAACGGCCGTCGAATTCATCCATTCGGCCACCCTGTTGCATGATGATGTGATTGATGAATCAGATCTGCGTCGCGGCCGCGACACGGCAAATGCGCTGTGGGGGAATGACGCGTCGGTTCTGGTTGGCGATTTTCTGTTCGCCCGCGCCTTTGAGCTGATGGTCGAGACTGGCAATATTGAGGTTCTCGGCCAGCTGGCAGCGGCCTCTGCCCGCATCACCGAAGGCGAGATCAAGCAGATGGAAATCACCGGGGCACCAGACACGCCGCTGGATGCCTATCTGGAGGTGATTTCAGCCAAGACCGCCGTGCTGTTTGCCGCCGCTGCCGGAACGGGCGCGGCCGTCACCGGGGCTGACAAGGCCCGCAGCGATGCCATGTATAGCTATGGCATGGAGCTTGGCATGGCCTTTCAGATCATGGATGACGCGCTGGATTACAGCGTCGATGCCGCCAGCATGGGCAAGAATGCCGGTGATGATTTCATCGACCAGAAAATCACCCTACCGGTGATCCTGGCCTGGCAGGATGCCTCGAATGAGGAACGTGGTTTCTGGCAGCGCACGCTGGGCGAGGCGGATTTCCGCGATGGCGATCTGGACACAGCGCAGGCCATCCTGACCCGCCATGACACGATCGCCAGATCGATTGCCGTGGCCCGCGATTATGTGGCTAGGGCCTGTGAGGCAATTGCCCCCTTTGGTGATGATCGGCAGACCGCCGCGCTTGTCAGCGCGCTGATCGATGCGGCCCGCTTTGCCGCGCACCGGGATAGTTAGGGCCAACCCACCGTTAAGGCGGAGATGGGCTGCTGGCAAACCTATCGGCTAAGGGTGCCATGCCCGTTGAAGGCTAGCGTAAAGACACCGCGGCACAAGATATCCCGCCCGATCAGCACATCAAAAGATGAGCCCGTGAAATGACCCTGGCAGAAATGCAGGTGGCACTTGCACCTGTATCCAACAGACCGTTGAACAGATGACCATCTGCCTGTCCGCTCGGCAGCATGACGGGGGTGCCGTCGGCATTCACCTTCAGGATGGATACCGGCAGCAACGGCCCAACATCAGGATCAAATGTGAAGGCAATGCTAGACACGAGAAAAATAACCGAGATCCACAGGCTGTCTGGACACTTTCTGCACCGAGAACGGCTTATCCTGAAAGACAAGCTGGCCGGCATTGTAGGCATCCTGCCACGTCTGAGAGAATGATACGACCCGCGCCTCATGCAAAAGCGCGAACTGATCTGAATGGGCTGCAAGGTGAGAGTCCAGCTCCTTCATAAATGCGGCATAATTCCGATCAATTTCCTGCTGGAGCTCTGTCATGTGCCTGTCAGCTTTCTTTCCGGCAGACCTATCTTTTCGATCCCTCTTTTTTCCAGCCATCTCCTTTTCCGGTGCGGCCATGTCCAATACAGGCATGATCCTGCACCCCCCTTGTCTGGTCCATGTGTTTACAGCATAGCCTGACATTCTTAATTTTCTGTTAAGGTGGGAGGTTGTTGTTGTCAGGAACGCTACCGCCTGGTGAACAACGTCATCCATCCCGCATCAGCTCGGCAATATGGATGGCACGGCGGCCGGTCTGGCGGGCCCAGCGGCTGGCCAGCGCTTCTGAAGCGGCGCGGTGCCAGTCCCCGGCGGCAATTGCCGCCCGCATGCGCCGAAATCCGGCAAGGCGCGGTTCACCAAGATTAAAGGCCATGGAGATCAGCGCCTGTTGCCGCGCCGCCGGCCAGCTGGCAAATCCCGCCCCGAACAGATCGCGACAGATGGCCCGCGCCAACCGCAGATCATTGTCACGCAGCAGGTCAATTTCATCCGCGGCCAGCCCGCGCGCCGTCAGATTGCGGCCAACCCCGATGGTGAGGCAGCCGGCCGTGTCGCGGTAAGGATGGGTGCGGCGGCCCTCATGATCCTCAATCATCCGGATCACCTCAGCCGGGATGGCCGGGACCAGGTCTGGCATTGCCCTTTATCGCTGCCGATTTTTCGGCATTGCCGAAGATTGGGCCGAAGATTGGGCCGAAGATTGGGCCGAAGATTGGGCCGATGATTGGGCCGATGATTTTGGGCTTCCCTTAGCGACAGGTGCGGGCCTCTGGCCACCATTCATATGGGCAGACTGGTGGGCAGACTGCTGGGCAGACTGCTGGGCAGACTGCTGGGCGATCTGGGGCGAGATCTTTTCCACGCTGCGGCCAACCACATAGCCGCCAAGCCCGATCTGCAGCAGCAGCCAGGCCTGATCCGCCAGCCGGAAGGCCAGAAGGCCGAAGCTGTCGGCAATGACAAGCCCAAGGAAGCTGAGCATAGTGATGGGACGCCAGTTGCGCTGTAGCCATGAGGCACCATCAGCCTCGGCCGCGACAAGTCCGGCCTGGGCGGTCAACCGTTCGGATTCCAGCGCCAGCGCCAGCGCCAGCGTTTCATTCTGCAGCCGCGCCATTTCCGCACGGCGGGCGGCGCGTTCCTCATCCGAGGTGTGGAGATCATCCACCATCCGGTTGATCGGGGTGAACAGACGGATCAGCTGATCGACAAGCGCCAGCCCGCCAGCAAAAGGCGGCAGAGGCATGAGAGGACTCCTTTGTTGGGGGCGGGATGTGGTTGTGTGGCCGTCAGCCGCCATTTAAGCGGGGCGCGGACCCAGGGCCGGACGGGCCAGAGACAGATGAGGCAGAGACGGCTGGGGCAGAGACCGGCGGCGCATGAACCGGCGGGGCCTGCAGCACGGCATTACGGAAACTTTCCACCGCCGCGCCGGTCTGCCGCGACTGGCTGGCATTTTCGACCAGCAGCAGCGGCAGCCAGGCCATGGCGCATCCCCATTCGCCGACCTCCTCGCCCGTATTGGGGTTGGTGCCGGCGACCTGGATAAACCAGCCACAGCCCATCTGGCGGCAGGGATTAAAGCTGTCGAGCGGACAGGTCTGCTGCGGCTGGAGCTTCATCGGGCACAGCCCATCTGACGGCAGGGATTAAAGCTGTCGAGCGGACAGGTCTGCTGCGGCTGGCGTTTCATCGGGCGGGCCTCAGTCCTTGACCGCGACGATCACATCAACATAGGCAAGCCGCATATCAATCGCAGCGCCGGTGAAGCTGGAGGCCACCCGGAGCGCGCCAGCAGAATGGCTGTGTGGCTGGTTACCGCCGGTGCTGTGTATTGGCCCTGTTTTAACTGCGTACTGTGAGTCTTGTCCGGATCGACCGCCACCATCCTTTCTTTCAGGTATTGTTCCTCGACCATAATATTCCCACGCAAGACCAACTTTGCGGTTTTCATTTCCTCTGTTCTTCTCCATCACACTGATGGAGTGGCCATGGCCTGGCATCTCGCCAACGCTCAGACGATGTGCACCGGTACTACCGCTAATGCGGCTGGTGACCGACCCGGTGACGCGGTGCATCACACAGGCCTGTGAAAAGCCGCGATGCCCGCCGCTGCCAACCGACC
>WTJS01000156.1 GCA_011524735.1 Alphaproteobacteria bacterium | reverse complement strand
GGGCAGGTTGAGCCACGCATTCTCTGACATTTCGCGATCCAGCTGGCCCGCGCCCCAGCCAGCACAGCCAAGTGATACGATTGACTGCAGCGGCCCGACACCTTCGGTAATGTCGCGCAGAATATCAATGCTGGCTGTCAGCCCGATATCATGAGTGATCGACCGGCTGTCAGGCAGCATGTGATCCTGTGAATGCAGAACAAAGCCCCGATTGCCATCTACCGGCCCGCCAATATGGACCGGGTTGCTGGCGCAGAATCGCGGTGCACCAATATCCAGCTTTTCATACAGATCGCCAAGATTGAGCTGTGTTGCCTGTCTGTTGATCACAAGCCCCATCGCAGATTCGGGATTGTGATGACACATCAGAATGACGGTCCGCTCGAATCTCTCATCCCCGATATGCGGGCTCGCCAGCAGCAATTGTCCCTGAAGGGAGGCCATCCTGTCGGAATGGCTGTCCTCTTCCCGGTCTGCGACCGTTGGCGGTAATTGCACTCGTCCGTCTGATTTCCTATCTTTGGCCATGCGTTACCCTAGACAGGAAATTCCTGTGGGGTAAAGATCCAATCACCGCCGCTTTTGGCTTGCAGGGCTTCATGACTGTTTGCACGACATCCATAAAAACACATGAATTCAGTGTGTTGATGAATTTTCTCTGTCATGCCCGTGCTGTGGCGTCTGCGACGGTGCTGCTCTGTGCCACATATCTGCTGTCAGCACCCTTGGCGCATGCGGCGCAGTCTGACTGGGTTGGCGATCCCTCTATTGGCGAGGCACGTCTGGTCTCTGCGGTTACCGCTACGGGCGATTTCGACACACTGCCGCTTGGTCTTGAATTCACGCTGGCGCCGGGCTGGAAAATTTACTGGCGCACACCTGGCGAAGCTGGCCTTGCCCCGACCCTGGATTTTTCGACAAGCGCAGAGTCTGATCTGACAGGGACATTCAGCTGGCCGTTGCCAAGCCGATTTGATGCTTTTGGATTTGATAATTTTGGATATGCCAACAATGTCATTCTGCCTGTTGCATTGACGGGTCACATTAAGGGCGGATTCCTTCAGCTTCGGGCTGACATGGAAGCGCTTGTCTGTGCTGATATCTGCGTGCCGCTGACCGGCCAGCTGGCGCTTGATCTGCCGAACGGGGCCGCCTTGCCATCGGCACATGCCCAGGCCATGGCCCAGTTCACGGCGATGGTTCCACGGCCTGCCGATCCGCAGGGAATCAGTGCCAGCGCCCCCTCCATTCGAATTGCCACTGTCGATATTCGCAATGACGGGCTGTTCGTGGCCTTCGGTGACGAGAGCCCGGCGGTGAAGGAAATCTTCGTTGAAGGGTTGAAGAGCACCACCTTCAAGGCGCCGGTGGCCCAGGAGGGTGGGTTTTTCATGGCGGCCGTGCCTGCCGAACTTCCGGACTTAAACGGACGGGACCTGACTCTAACGGTGTCAGCGCCGCCAGAGCAGGGCGAATTCCCCATCACCATTGGCACCGCACCCAGCTCACCCGCTACTCCAGTACAATCATCTTCCATGGCGGTATCTGATAGGGCGGTATCTGGCATGGCGTCAGTGGGAATTGGCATCCCCATCATTCTGGCAGCGCTTCTGGGAGGGTTGATCCTGAACCTCATGCCCTGCGTGTTGCCAGTGCTGGCCCTAAAGTTGACAGCGGTGCTCGGTGTTGTAGGTGCGCCTCGGCGCGAGTTGCGATTGCGGTTTATCGCAGGAGCGGCCGGCATTCTCACCAGCTTCATGATCCTGGCAACAGGATTGATGCTGGTCCGGATGGCCGGGGGCACTGTTGGCTGGGGCATTCAGTTTCAGAACCCGCTGTTCCTTGCAGCGATGATCGCCATGCTTGGCATCTTTGCGCTCAGCCTTATCGATTTCATCACGCTGCCAATCCCCACCTTTGCGCAGCGTCTGACCGGTCAGGGTGGTGTCGCCGGTCACCAGTCGCCATCGCTTCGCAGTGACTTCATGGCAGGCATGTTAGCAACCATTCTGGCAACGCCCTGTTCCGCGCCCTTTGTCGGCACGGCTGTGGCGGCAGCCTTGTCAGGATCTGTTGCTGGCATGTTTGGCATTTTCCTTGCCATGGGGTTTGGCCTTGCGGCCCCCTGGCTTGTTGTGGCGGCCTTTCCTTCACTTGTCGGGTTTCTGCCGCGGCCAGGGGGCTGGATGGTCTGGCTGAAGCGGATCATGGCTGCGCTGCTGCTTGGCACTATGATTTGGCTTGGCACGGTGCTGGCCGTCGTTCTGGTTCCCCCGCAATCTGCCGCCACCGGGTCTGCTGGCGACTGGCAGCGCTGGAGCGCCGCTGAAATGGCCCGCCTTGTGGCAGAGGATCAGGTCGTGCTTATTGATGTAACAGCCGACTGGTGCGTGACCTGCAAGGCCAACAAGACGCTGGTTCTGGATCTCGACCCCGTTTCATCTGTTCTGTCTGCGGCGCAGGCATCCGGGGATCTGCATCTGCTTCAGGCTGACTGGACTCGCCCAGACCCCGCCATTGCAGCCTTTCTGGCTGAACATGGCCGTTTCGGCATCCCCTTCAATATGATTGTTACGCCCCGCCTTGAAACACCGATCATCCTTCCTGAACTTTTGACCAGTTCGATTGTGATTGAGGCCCTTGAAAAAGCGGGAATTGCGGCCAAATAATCTCTAGCCCCGAAAAGCGGTAATGGCGTTCCGGCGTCCTTGTTGTTCCGGGCTGGAAAATCCGGTTTCGGAATTCCTGCATCGGCGTGGCGCGTACTGAAATCATCTGAAATCACATCCCAGGACATATCATCATGACCATCGAAGCCGGTCAGGCCATCCCGCAGGCCACCTTCCAGATCAAGAACGACGAGGGCGTTGATGCCCATCAGAGTGGCGAATATTTCGCCGAGGGGCGGACCGTCCTGTTTGCCCTGCCGGGGGCCTTTACCCGCACCTGTTCTGCCAAGCATCTGCCTGAATATGTAGAGATGGTGGATCAGTTGAAAGCAGCTGGTGTTGACCGTGTGGCCTGTCTGTCAGTGAATGATGCGCATGTGATGAAGGCATGGGCCGAGGCTAACGGCGCCGATGGCAAGATCGACATGCTTGCTGACCCACATGCTGAATTCGCCCGGGCGCTGGGCATCGCCGTACATATGGGAGATATCCTTGGCGAGCGTGCGACACGTTGCGCCATGATCATCGACAATGGCGTGCTGACAAAGATGATGATGGAAGAGGTTGGTGCCTATGAGGTGTCCAGCCCGTCTCACGTTCTGACCCAGCTTTAAGACGTCTTATTCCGATTGATACAGGCTGGCCGCAGCGCGTGCCAGCTTGTCACATCGCTCGTTCAGCTCATCGCCGGCATGGCCTTTGACCCAGTTCCAGCTGATGCTGTGGCGTGACACAGCTTCATCAAGGGCCTGCCACAGATCCTGATTCTGCACTGGCTTCTTGGCGGCTGTCTTCCAGCCGTTCCGTTTCCAGCGCGGCATCCAGTCTGTGACGCCCTGCATCACATATTTGCTATCGGTGTACAGATCGACCTGCATCGGCCGCTTCAGGGCGTTCAACCCCTCAATGGCGGCCTGAAGCTCCATACGGTTGTTCGTGCTCTCCGGCTCACCGCCGCTCAGCTCACGCTCTTCGTCGCGCCAGCGCAGAATGGCGGCCCATCCGCCGGGGCCCGGGTTCTGCAAGCAGGATCCATCTGTATGAAGGGTGACGGTCTCGCTCATCATCCGGCCTCAGATACCAATCCCATAGGCGGCGGTTCCCGACACGGATTGGTGAAAGCGCAGTATCGCCCAGTACTCCATCGGATCTTTCGGACTGACAAGTGCGTCGTCAGGCGTGTTGATCCAGTCATAGAGCCGCGTCAGGAAAAACCGCATGGCTGACCCGGCAGCCAGCGTTGGTATCGCGCTGATTTCCGCGTCGCTGAGCGGGCGTACCGATTGATAGGCACGCAGCATGGCCCGTGACTTGGTCAGATTGAAACTGCCATCCGGCTCAAAGCACCAGCTGTTGAGGCATATGGCAAGATCATAGGCAAACAGATCATCACAGGCGAAATAGAAGTCGATAACGCCGGTCAGCTTGTCATTGATGAACAACACATTATTGGGGAAAAGATCTGCGTGGATGACACCAGATGGCAGATCGCGCGGCCAGTCCGCCAATATGCTGTCTAGCCTTTCCTGAATCTGCCTGGTCATGCCGGTGCCGAGAACATCTGCCCCGTCGCCAACCGAATCAAACAGTGGTTGCCAGGCATCTGGGCCCAGCGCATTTGGCCGCCGTCTTGTCACCGGGGCGCAGTTCAGATGCATGGTAGCAAGCGTGCGGCCAAGCTCGGCACATTTCTCCCGATTTGGGAAACGGCTCCATGTGCCGTCAAGGAACGAAAAGATCGCACAGGGACGGCCTGCCAGCTCCTGAAGGATTGATCCATCTCGGGCCGGCACGGGAAGGGGGCAGTTCAGACCTGAATTAGCCAGAACTTCCATCACCTCAATGAAGAACGGCAGATCAGCCGCGTCCGTCCGCTTTTCATATAGTGTCAGAATGTAATGTGCCTGGTCCGTACGAAGCAGATAGTTGGAATTTTCCACGCCCTCGGCAATGCCGGCAAAGCTCAGCACGGTACCGACGTCATAGGCGGTCAGGAATTCAGCCAGCGCAGCATCATCAACAGTCGTATAAACAGCCATGCCGTTCCGCCCTAGCCTGCTTGGCTGTCGGTGAGAATGCCCGGCAGCTTGAAGGTCAGATTTTCTTCAACCAGTGCATTTTCGTCTAGTTTCAGATCGTAGCGATCGCGCATGGCATCAATGATCTCATGGATCAGCTTTTCCGGTGCTGATGCCCCTGCGGACAGGCCAATATGGGTGGCGGCATCCAGTTCGGCCCAGTCGATGGCACCTTTGTCCGCGACCAGCCTGCCGGAACGCGCTCCAGCGCGAAGCGCGACTTCAACAAGCCTTTTGGAGTTGGAGGAATTCTCTGCCCCAACAACCAGAACAAGGTCACAATCGGGTGCAATCGCTTTCACTGCATTCTGTCGGTTGGTTGTGGCATAGCAGATGTCCTCGCCACGCGGCCCGCTGATTTCAGGGAAGCGGAACTGCAGGATGGAAATGATCTCTGCCGTGTCATCAACCGACAGGGTTGTCTGGGTGGCAAAGGCCAGATCGGCATCGGCTGGCGGTTCAACATTGCGCGCATCCTCAGCCGTCTCAATCAGTGTCATGTCGCCAGCGTCCACCTGGCCCATTGTGCCTTCCACCTCCGGGTGCCCGGCATGACCGATCAGCAGGATATGCTTCTTTTGAGCCGCATGACGCCTGGCTTCAATATGCACTTTCGTGACCAGCGGGCAGGTGGCGTCGACTGCAATCATGTTGCGCCGGTCGGCCTCGTCGACAACGGCGCGGGCAACGCCATGGGCGGAAAACACCACCGGTGCCCCTTCTGGGACCTCATCCAGCTCTTTCACAAAGACAGCGCCCAGGCTGGCAAGCCCGTCAACAACCGTCTTGTTATGGACGATCTCATGCCGGACATAGACAGGGGCTCCGAATTTCTCCAGCGCCACTTCGACAATGCGCACGGCCCTGTCGACCCCAGCGCAAAAGCCGCGCGGGGCGGCAAGATGAAGATGTTTCTGCTGCTTTGTCACTGTATCACTCATGGCTCTGTTCTTGCGCGATAACGCCCCATAGGTCAATTGCTGTTGTCTGAAAAAGGGGTTAGGATGCCGCCATGAAACACCGTCAGATCTCATCACTCATCCCGCTTTCCATGCTTCTTGCAACTGGGCTTGTTATGTCGGCCTGCAGCAAGACAGTCTTTGTCGATTGCCCCGATCTTTCGGCACCCGAAGAGGGAGCCCAGGCTTTCGTCGAGATGGACGTTACGGGTGAACGCATTGATACGCGGCTGAATGGCGTCAACGCAGAATGTACTCTGAACAATGATGGCAGTGTGTCAGTTGATCTGGCCATTGGCCTGAAAATGACTCGTGTGTTCTATAAGGAAAAGATGCCGGGCGTTGCCCAGATCGATCTTGTGACAGTCGTCCTCGATGAGAATGACACCGTCGTCCGTACCGAACCGATGGCTTATAAGGCCGGCTTTGCAGATTATGAGCGTATTGATTATCCCATTGTTGATTATCGGACCACCGTCATCGATGGCCAGCGCCTTGTCGTAAGCCTTCTGCCAGCCCTTTAGGGCGCTTTATCCATATCGGCGCCCAAGAGGCGAAGCCATGAAAAAAGCCGGCCATAGGGCCGGCTTTATCAATTTGTCGGTTGTGGCTGCTGTCAGTTCAGCTTTTCGATTTCCGCCGCGGCGTTGTCGATCAGCCCCATCGCGGCATCATCATCAAGCTTGGATGTGATGATCTGCGCGGCAGATGCTACAGCCAGCGACGCGGCCTTTGCACGAAGCTCACTCACCATCGCAGCCTCAGCGGCCTTGATCTTGGCCGTGGCTTGCTGCTCGCGACGCTTGATGGCCTCATCAGCCGCCTTTTCGGCGTTTTCCCGAATACGCTCGGCTGTTGCCTCTGCGGTCTTCAGGATCGATTTCGCCTCTTCTGCAGCTTCACGGTGCAGACGCTGGAACTGGTGAAGCTCATCCAGAGCCTCTTCCCGCAGCGCACGCGCTTCATCAAGATCGGAACGGATCTTTTCTGACCGTTCGTCAAGAATGCCAGCCAGTGCCGATCCTGCCTTCTTCCAGACAAGGATCACAAAGATCGCAAAGCCAACGGCAACCCAGATAGATTCCATG
>WTJS01000177.1 GCA_011524735.1 Alphaproteobacteria bacterium | reverse complement strand
AACCTGCGGCGGGCGGAGGTGTCGGCGCGCGCGCTGGAGGCGATTGCTAAAGGCGATGGTTTTGGCAGTCTGAAATTGAACCGGCGGGAGGCACTGTGGGAAGTGCGAGCAGTTGCCGGTCAGCGCTGGCATGAATTGCCATTATTTGCGCATGCTAGCAGACGTCATGACGATCTTGCTGGAAGAGAGGAGACGGTCAGTCTGCTAGCGGCACAGCCGGATGAGGATGTGGCTGCTGATTACCGCAGTCTGGGACTGTCGCTGAAGGCGCATCCGCTGACACTTCTGGCAAAGCCGTTGGCGGCTGATGGCTGGAAAGGGTGCGCGCTGGCGCATGAGGCGGCAGACGGTCAGCGTCTGCGTCTTGCCGGGCTGGTCACGATGCGCCAGCGTCCCGGCACTGCGAAAGGCACGGTGTTCCTGACGCTGGAAGACGGGCTGGATTCGCTGAATGTGATTATCTGGCCAAAACTGACGGAAACCTATCGTGATGCGATGCTGCGCTCCCAGATCTTGGGGGTTGTTGGGCGTATCCAGCGGGAAAAGGCAGTGCTGCATTTTATCGCTGATCAGCTGTTCAATCTGAACGGGTATCTGCGGCTTCTTGATGAGGAGGCAGGCCGCAACCAGCGGGGCACCCGCATGCGAAGCCGGGATTTCAGATAGGCTGTGCTAACGCCTGTCAGCGCTTGCCAGCAGACATTCCCTGTGTCACTGATTCCGTGAAAGCATGATGAGAGACAAGGTCATGAACAACCTCATTTCAGAGACGGACGGCAAGACGTTTGAGGGTGGGTGCCATTGCGGTGTTATTCGGTTTCGGGCGATAGGCCCGCTGCGGCAGATCCTGATGTGTCACTGCAGTGACTGCCTGAAAATCACGGGCACAAGCTGGGGGGCGACCGCCGTTCATCAGGATGATTTCACCTTTCTGACTGAAGCGCGGCCCCGCTGGTACCGCAGCTCTGAATGGGCGGAGCGAGGTTTTTGTGAAATATGTGGATCGCAGATGCTGTATCGCCGTGACAATGCCCCGCTGGTTAGTATTGCGCCAGGCGCTCTCGACAATAGTGATGGGTTGACGGTTTCAGGCCAGATATTTGCAGACTCGCATCCGGCATGGGGGCCTCTGTGCACTGGTCTTGAGGATCTCGACAACACTTATCCGCGTGGCGAGTGAAGTCTGCCACGCTGCCAGTTAGCCCGATCTGCTGCTGCCTTCTTCAATCGCCACACAGGGGCGGCCCTTGGCAAACAGCACGGCACAGGCGGATCTGGCCTGAGTTTCATCCAGATTGTGAAAGCGAACCCGCCATAAGGGAATATTTCCGCGTGTCACCATTGTCAGACGTGCCGGTGTTGATCCGAGCACGCTATCTGCGGCTCTGCGTGCCTGCGCAGCAGCGCGATGGGCGTTGGCCCGGCGGGCAAAGCTGCCGACCTGAACACTCCATCTGCTTGGCAGGTCGCTGGTTGATGGTGCAGGGATAACATCTTCCAGATAGGCTGACTGGCCGGCAAGAGCCACATCAATGCTACGGTGTTTGACCTGACGTGAGGGCGGTGCAACTGGCAGAGTACTTGGCCGAGGGGGCGAGATTGGCAGCGTCTTAGGCAGTGAACGCGGTATCAGGTCAGGACGGACAGTTGCAGAAGCCACCTGAGTCTGGATGTCGGCAGGTTTCACGCGCTTGAAAGATTTGTCGAGGATTTTCATCATATGCGCGTTGCGCGAGTTGCCTGTCCGCCCCCCAAACACAACGCCAATCAGCCGCACGCCGCGTCGCTGAACTGTGGCAACAAGGTTGAAACCGGATGCATCGATATAGCCGGTCTTGATCCCATCCGTTCCTTCATACTGGCTTAGAAGTTTGTTGTGGTTACCAAATCGTTTGCCTTTGTAGCGAAAGGATTTGGTTGAGAAGAAGCCGAAATACTGGGGAAAGTCACGGCGCATGGCGACTGCCAGCTTGGCCATGTCGCGCGCCGTTGTCTGCTGCTTGCTGTGGGGCAGGCCGGATGCGTTGCGAAACGTGGTGCGCGACATGCCAAGGGCACGGGCCTTGCGGGTCATACGTTTGCCAAATTCACGCTCGGTGCCGGACAGTTTTTCGGCCACCACTGTGGCAACGTCATTTGCCGATTTGGTGATCAGCGCGTAAATCGCGTCCTTGGCGGTGATGCTCTGGCCTGGTTTCAGGTAGAGCTTTGAGGGTGACCGGCTGGCCGCCACGCGCGAGACAGGAAACCGCGTGTTCATGCTGATCCGGCCAGCTTGCAGTTCCTCAAACAGGAGATACAGCGTCATGATCTTGGTCAACGACGCTGGAAAACGTGATTTGTCTGCGTTGCGGGCAAACAGAACACGTCCGCTGTTTTCTTCAATCACAATGGCGGCATATTTCGAGGCGCTGGCCGGCGTAGAGACGCTCAGAGTCATCGTCAAAACGGCCAACATGACGATCGTCGCAGGAAGTCTGAAAAGCGCGGTAAAGGCCTGAAACGGCAGAGTGGTTGTCGAGGTCATCGACGTCGTCGCGCTGTGCCGCATTTACGGGACTCCATAAAAAATGACAGGTCTTCTTCCGCGAATGCCGCAATCATAATTGCATTAGTAATTTGTTCAACAGGTTGAGTGGCAAAACTGTCAGGAAAATATGTCTGATGATGGGTACAGACTTATTGCCGCATGTCTGAGATTTTTTCGCGGCAGCCCCTTTTGCGACGCTGTTGAATGCCAATATCTGAAGGGAAGAAATGCTCGAACACAACAACGCCTCGAAGCGACTATTCAAAGTCTGTCGAGGTTGCCTAGACTGGTTATTTCGAGAACAATGTTGGCATGTCCAAGCAGGGAAAAGTCCAAAGCGGCAATGACGATTAGAATGACAGAAGTGCTTATTAGCCAGATTAGAGCGGCTCACGGAAACGGGTCTGATGATGATCAGGGCGGTCAGCAGAATGGTGGTCAGTCTCAGGTAGTCCTTGACACCAAGCCGCGCACCAAGAAGCCGTCAATGTACAAGGTCATCATGCTGAATGATGACTACACGCCGATGGAATTCGTCGTGTATGTGCTGCAACAATTCTTTGGCATGTCAAACAGTCAGGCCACCGCCATCATGCTGAATGTGCATCAGCGCGGCGTTGGTGTCTGCGGCATTTACAGCTACGAAATCGCCGAGGCCAAGGCAACTAAAGTAATGGATTACGCACGACAGAACGAACACCCGCTGCAGCTGCAGATTGAAAAGGAATAGGTACCATGCTGTCTCGTGAACTTGAGGAAACCCTGCGCCGTGCCATGGGCAACGCCACAGAGCGTAACCATGAATTCGCCACGCTGGAACATCTGCTGCTGGCACTGACAGAAGACAGCGACGCCCTGGAAGTTCTGTCTGCCTGCAATGTGGATATCGAAGAATTGCGGGCACGGCTTACTGATTTCATCGAAAACGAGCTTAGCGGCATTGTAAGCCCGACGAGCACTGCCGATGTGCAGCCGACTGCAAGTTTCCAGCGTGTGATCCAGCGCTCAATCATCCATACACAGTCTTCAGGTCGCGAAGTGGCAACAGGTGCCAATGTGCTTGTCGCTATTTTCTCAGAGCGTGAGTCGCATGCCGTGTGGTTCCTGAAGTCGCTTAACATGACCCGTCTTGATGCCGTGACCTACATTAGCCACGGCGCTGAAGGCAATGTTGCGCGCGGGGCGCAAGAAGCAAGCGATGGGGAAACTGAGGAGGCTGGCGGCAGTGATCCACTCAGCCAGTATGCAGTTGATCTGAACGCGAAAGCATCTGAGGGGCGTATCGATCCTTTGATTGGTCGTGACCGTGAGGTTGATCGCACGATTCAAATCCTGTGTCGCCGCACCAAAAACAACCCCCTTCTGGTCGGTGATCCCGGGGTTGGTAAAACTGCTATCGCTGAAGGTCTGGCACTTCGTATTCATAACGGGGAGGTTCCAGACGTTCTCTCAACAGCGGTCATCTACGCCTTAGATATGGGGCAGCTTCTGGCCGGCACGCGCTATCGTGGAGATTTCGAAGAGCGTCTGAAGGCAGTGGTTAAGGCCGTTCAGGATGATGACAGTGCCATTCTGTTTATTGATGAAATCCACACGGTAATCGGGGCTGGAGCGACCTCAGGTGGGGCTATGGATGCCTCTAATCTTCTAAAACCTGCCCTGCAGGAAGGCACTCTGCGCTGTATCGGATCGACGACTTATAAGGAATATCGCGGCTACTTTGAAAAAGATCGGGCACTGGTACGCCGGTTCCAGAAAATCGATGTTGTTGAGCCGACCATTCCAGATGCGATCAAGATTCTGGCTGGCCTCAAGACCCGCTATGAAGAACATCACAAGATTCGGTTTACCAGCGCTGCGCTGAAAACCGCCGTTGATATGTCGGCCCGCTACATCAATGACCGTAAGCTTCCCGACAAGGCGATTGACGTCATTGATGAAGCTGCCGCAGCACAGAACCTGTTGCCGCCGTCACGGCGCAAGCAGACCATTGGTCAGAAGGAAATTGAGGCAACCATCGCCACCATGGCGCGGATCCCGCCAAAGCATGTCAGCCGTGATGACAAGGTGGCGCTTGCCTCACTTGAAGATGATCTGAAGCGTATGGTGTTTGGTCAGGACCAGGCGATTACGGCACTGGCCTCGGCCATTAAGCTGTCCCGCGCAGGGCTTCGTGAACCGGAAAAGCCGGTTGGTAATTATCTGTTCTCTGGCCCGACCGGTGTGGGAAAAACCGAAGTTGCGCGCCAGCTTGCCGAAGCTCTGGGCGTTAAGCTCATGCGTTTTGACATGTCTGAATATATGGAACGTCATACCGTTTCGCGGCTGATCGGGGCGCCTCCAGGCTATGTCGGGTTCGACCAGGGGGGTCTGTTGACGGATGCCGTAGACCAGACACCGCATGCGGTACTGCTTCTTGATGAGATTGAAAAGGCACACCCAGATCTGTTCAACATCCTGCTTCAGGTGATGGATCACGGCAAGCTGACGGACAATAACGGCAAGGTTGTCGATTTCCGCAATGTCATCGTAATCATGACTACCAATGCAGGTGCGCAAGAACTGTCAAAGAAGGCCATCGGCTTCAATCGCGACAACCGGGAAGGTGCCGACAGCGAGGCCATCGAAAAGCTGTTCACGCCAGAATTCCGCAACCGTCTTGATGCGATTATTCCGTTCTCACCACTTGGGCCGGAGGTCATCCGTCTTGTTGTCGACAAGTTCGTCATGCAGCTGGACGCACAGCTTGCAGAGCGCAATGTTGAGATTGAACTGACCGATGCGGCGCGTGACTGGCTTGTGGAACGTGGCTACGACCGGAATTTTGGTGCACGTCCGCTGGGACGCGTTGTTCAGGAACATATTAAGAAGCCACTGGCGGATATGCTGCTGTTTGGCGATCTGACAGGTGGGGGGCTGGCGACGGTTGATGTTGAAGATGGCAAGCTTGTCGTCAATGGCAAAGCACCGGTGCCAAAGCTTCCTGGCAAGCGCACAGCACTCCCCGCACCGGAGGAGCAGTAAGTCACCAATCCCAAGCGCTGATCGTTGAGGGAACCAGGGCATGGTGTCAACAGGCTGGCATTCGGGTGACTGCTTTAAGGCCTTCTATGACTTTTTGAACGGGCTGGCCGTGAGCTCTATGGCGTTCTTTTCTTCGTCAATGCCGCGTTGTTCGGCTTCGAGGAAGCGTGCGACGGCAGCACGGAACCCATCATGAGCAATCCAGTGCGCTGACCAGGTGGTCTCTGGCAGATAGCCCCGTTGCACCTTGTGGAAACCCTGTGCCCCGGCTTCAACACGATTCAGGCCGCGTTCAATGGCAAACTCGATGGCCTGATAATAGCAGGCCTCAAAATGCAGGCATGGGATATCAATGTCAGCGCCCCAGTTGCGTCCATAAAGCGCGTCCTCCCCAATAAAGTTCAGTGCGCCCCCAATGATCTGGCCGTTTAGTTCTGCCATCACCAGTAGCATGCGGTCTGCCATGCGTTCGTGAAGGTGATGGAAGACGTCTTTCGTCAGATATGCACCACCCCATTTGCGGTCGATTGTCGACAGATAGAAGCGCCAGAAATCATCAATATGAGATGAGGTGATGTCATCACCAGTCAGACGTAGCAGCCTCACCCCTGCATTCGCGACTGTCTGGCGTTCCTTCCGAATATTCTTGCGCTTGCGAGACGACAGATCGAGAAGAAACTCGTCAAAAGACCCATAGCTGTGATTGTGCCAATGGAACTGGATGGACGATCTTGTCATCCAACCCTGGTCTGCTAGGGCTTCAGCATCCTGCTTTGGCAGGAAATTGATGTGGGCGGAAGACAGATCGAAGCGATCTAGATACTGAACAAGCCCGTCGGCAAGTGCTGCCCTCAGTTCGGCCACACGGGTGTTGTCTACATTGCCTGTCAGAAAGCGTGGTCCTGTGGCTGGGGTGAATGGAATGGCGCTCAGCATCTTGGGGTAATATTGACCGCCAGCCCGCATGAATCCGTTTGCCCAGCTATGGTCAAAAATATATTCGCCGTAAGAATGATGTTTCAGATAATGCGGCATCGCCGCGACCAGTTTCCCTTCTGCATTGCGTAGCACGAGATGCATGGGGTCCCATCCGCTGTCACCGCCAGTGGCACCGCCATCTTCCAGAGAGGATAGAAAGGCGTGGCTAACAAAGGGGTTCTTTGTGCCGGCCACATTGTCCCAGTCTGTCGCGGGCAGTGCGGTGATCGAAGTCGCAAGGTCGAGAGTAAAGCTGTCACCATCCATTCAACACAAATGGCGAAAAAGCCCTGCCCCCGCAAGGGGCAGGGCTCATTTTTAGTGTCGTGATTCAGTTTATATCGGCTGGATCAGGAAATTTCAAAAATGCCGTCTACCTCAACAAGGCAGCCCAGCGGAAG
>WTJS01000014.1 GCA_011524735.1 Alphaproteobacteria bacterium | reverse complement strand
GCGAGGAGCCGGATGAGGATCCTGAAAAGCCGGCAATCCAGATTTTTGAGCGTATCAGGCGGCAGCGTCCGGCTGGTGGGCAGCGTGACCGCCAGCGCCGAGACGGCAAGTCTGGTGGCAGGCCGGATGATCGGCGCGGCAAGTCTGGCGGCAAGTCTGGTGGTAAAGGCGGTAAGGGCGGCAAGCCACATGGGCGCGGACAGGATGGTCGTTCGGGCGGTGGTCAGGGCCGTGCATCTGGCGCCAAGCCCAAGGAAGCTGATCCAAACTCACCTTTTGCCGTTCTGGCAGGGCTGAAACTGAAATCGTGACGTCTGGCGTGTCGGAAGACAGCAACCCCTTCGCCTTGATAAATGGCTGTGGTATGCGCGGTTCTTCAAGACGCGGGCACTGGCAACGCGCACCATTTCAGCTGGCCGGTTCCGGGTTGATGGTGAAGTGGTCAGCAAGCCGCACCGGGCAGCGGTCGTGGGACAGGTTCTGACCTTTGCCCAGGGGGACCGCATCCGCGTCATCAAGATCATTCAGCTTGGTACGCGCCGCGGGCCTGCAAGCGAGGCGGCGGAACTTTATGAGGATCTGTCTCCCGAGGTGCAGCGTCCGCGCGACGACAGGCCTGTTGAACCATCCTTTGAGATGCGCGAGAAGGGGGCTGGCCGCCCAACCAAGCGAGAGCGGCGGGCTGTT
Organism: Alphaproteobacteria bacterium; assembly: GCA_011524735.1. Taxonomy (GTDB): domain Bacteria; phylum Pseudomonadota; class Alphaproteobacteria; order Puniceispirillales; family Puniceispirillaceae; genus UBA8309. The sequence continues at coordinate 6,264 of WTJS01000014.1, read as the reverse complement.
GAAAAGCTCAAGCCGGGTGTGCGCTAACCATATCGTGGCCATGGCCATTCAAAAGAGAAGTTAACAAGAGCAGAGGCGGGTATCATGCTGGCGAAATTTGGAAACTGGATCAAAGACTTCAGTGCTGACGAAACGGCTGGTCCGGCAGCTGATACCGAATGGGCCAAGACCCTTGCCGGTCTGCTTGTCGAAGCGGCCATGGCGGATGGAGATCTTGACGCTGATGAGCGGGCGCAGATTGCGGTCGCGCTTGAAGAACAGCTTGATCTGACTGCGGATGAAGTATCTGGGATCATTGACAGCGCTGTTACGGCACAGGCTGACCGCATTGAAATTCATGGTCTGACACGCGCGATCCGTGCCGATGCCGATGCGGAAGAACGCATTGCCATCATGGAAATGGCATGGATGGTGGTGCTGGCAGATGGCCGCCTCCATGACTATGAAGCGCAGCTGATGCGCCGTCTTGCCGGCCTTCTCTATGTCGATGATATCGATTCCGGGCGCGCCGCCAAACGGGCCCGTGCCAGGCTGTCGCAGGATGGCTGATGCAAGCTTGTCGCCATCCCTGATCTGCGTTACAAGGCAGTCCGGCAGGCCATGTGGCCACCGCCTGTAAAGACGCTGATTTCCGCTGCTGATTTCGGAGATAAATCGATGACCTATATCGTCAATGACAACTGCATCAACTGCAAATACACCGACTGTGTCGAGGTGTGCCCGGTTGACTGTTTCTATGAAGGCGAAAACATGCTGGTCATCCATCCCGATGAATGTATCGATTGTGGGGTGTGCGAGCCGGAATGCCCGCCCGAGGCCATTTTGCCAGATTCTGAACCGGGCGCTGAAAAGTGGCTGGAGATCAATCGCGAGATGTCGGAAATCTGGCCGAATATCGCCCAGCGCTGTGACCCGCTGCCAAACGCCAAAGAAGCCGAAGGCGAAACTGGCAAGTTTGAAAAATATTTCACCAAAAATCCTGGGCAAGCTGGGTAATCCCATTCCGTCACCTGACTCGACCACAGACCCGACCACAGGCCCAACCACAGACCTGACCACAGGCCCAGTTTCCAAATACCGTCTCCCGGTGCCGGTGCCGGTGCCGGTGCTGCGCAGCAGGCTTCGTTGATTTTTGCATTAATTTCGAGTATATTACGGGTCAGTTACAACATTGTCCGGTGAAGGGTCCTTCCAGATTGCATCTGGAATGCCGCATTCTGTGTGCTGGTTATACGGGATTTCGCAGCGTCCTTCATGGGGGGTCAGGGTCTTGGCTCTGATGCCCGACATCATGTCAGACAACACATCATGTCAGACAACACATCATGTCAGACAACACATGCGACGCCGGCAAGGCCCGGCAGTGTAAGACGAGCAGGGAAGACGAATGGCAAAAAAGACTGATGCTGCGTTTCAGCAGGATGATTTCGTAGTGTATCCGACCCATGGTGTGGGTCGCATTCTGGGCACTGAAACCCGTGAGGTTGGTGACACCACCCTTGAAATGCTTGTCGTGCGGTTTGAGCATGACCGCATGACCCTTCGTGTGCCGATGGAGAAGGCACGCTCACTGGGTCTTCGCACGCTCAGCTCGAAGAAGCAGATGGAGCAGGCCATCACCACCCTTCAGGGCAAGGCCCGTGTTCGCCGTACCATGTGGTCGCGCCGTGCCGCTGAATATGAAACCAAGATCAAATCTGGCGATCCGGTATCGATTGCCGAGGTTGTTCGCGATCTGCATCGTCGCACCAACCAGGCCGAGCAGTCTTATTCCGAACGGCAGATGTATCAGGCCGCGCTGGAACGTCTGGCCCGTGAGTTTGCCGCGATCGAAAAGATTGATCAGGAAGCGGCCGCCATGAAGCTTGAAGATCTGATGGATGCAGCCTGAGGGTCTTTACCTCAGCGCATCTCCATGTCTCTCACCTCATGTCAGAGATAAATCAGGGTAGAACATAAAGCAGGGCGGCCGATTGGCCGCCTTTCTTGTGTTCGCTGCGTCTCCCCTCTGTAAATACCCACACCCTTGGGTGTAAGATCGACCAATGGCACACGCGTTCATTCAGGAAAAAGAGCTGTTCCCGATCCTGCCGCCCTTCTCCAGCGGCCGACTCGATCGTGGTCTGCATCAGATCTATTACGAGCAGTGCGGCCTGCCAGATGGCAAGCCCGTTCTGTTCCTTCATGGCGGACCTGGGGCGGGGATTTCCCCAACGCATCGGCGGCTGTTCAATCCGGACCGCTACAGATGCGTTCTGTTCGACCAGCGCGGGTGTGGCCAATCTCTGCCGCATGGCGAAATGGCGCAGAATTCTACGCAGGATCTGATTGCCGATATTGAAGCGCTTCGCATCGAGCTTGGCATTGAAAGCTGGCTTCTCTTCGGCGGGTCCTGGGGCAGTACGCTGGCGCTGGCCTATGCCATTGCCCATCCTGAACGGGTTACCGGCCTGATCCTGCGCGGCATTTTCCTTGGCACGCGCGCCGAGGTGGACTGGTTCCTCTATGACATGGGCCGTTTCTTCCCTGAAGCGCATGCTGAATTCATGAATTTCCTGACCACAGAAGAGCGCCAGGATGTGCTTCTCAGCTATCATGAAAAGCTGACCGATCCCCAGCCTCTTGTGCATCAGCCTGCTGCTGAACGCTGGGCATCCTATGAAACAAGCTGTTCCACCCTTCGGGCCGGAGTCCGGCGTGTCAGCGGACGGTCCGCGCTCAGCATGTCCCGTCTGGAAGCGCATTATTTCATCAATGACTGCTTTCTGCCGCCGGATCACATCCTGTCCAACATCGGCGTCATCAAACATCTGCCTGCCCATATCATTCAGGGTCGGCATGATGTGATCTGTCCGCCCTTCACGGCGCATCGTCTTGCCGAGGCATGGGGACGCAACGCCACCCTGCGTCTCATTGATGATGCGGGCCATTCCACATTCGAGAATGGCATTGCACATGCGCTGTTGGCAGCTCTTGATGAATTTGCTGTCTGACTGACCCTCACGACGATCCTGCAGAATCGCTCTGCCGGAAATGGCTAATGGTGCTACCTTTGGGTTTAATGATTTCATCAAAATGCAACCACAGGTTATTACTCGCCCTCTGGTTGCAGCTGTCGAAAGGATTGCCCCATGGTCAGGGATGCTGCGCCGGAACGCAATTACCGGATTACAAACAACAACGCGATCGACCTTCATGTTGGCAAGCGTGTGCGCCTGCGTCGAACGCTTCTCGGTCTCAGTCAGGAACAGCTTGGTGCTGAACTGAATGTGACCTTTCAGCAGGTTCAGAAATATGAACGGGGTGCGAACCGGATCAGCGCCTCGCGCCTTTGGGACATCAGCCAGATTCTGGATGTGCCGATGGGGTATTTCTTTGAGGATATGTCAGAGAGCACGATGCGCTCCTCGCCGCGCCGGGTTGCCAGCGGTGTTGGCATGGGCGCCGAGGGTGCGGAAGCCGTCAAGGACCCGATGGCGCGGCGGGAAACGCTTGAGCTTGTCCGCGCCTACTATAGTATTGAGGCACCTGCGGTGCGTAAACGTGTGGCCGATATGGTCAGGGCGGTTGCCGCCACGCTTGTTGAGACTTAGAGTGGCTGCCACCGACCGGTGCAGGGTCCCATGAGGGTCCCCTGAGGGGCCACGATGAGGGGCCACGATAAGGGGTCAGTGTTTGAGTAACCAAGGGATCAGACAATCCCGTCCAGGAGGCATCCGATCATGAATGATGGCAAGGCAGCGGCTGATCTGAGTGGTATCAGCTTTGAAGACGCCCTTCGCGAACTTGAAGGTATTGTGGCCTCGCTGGAACGTGGTGACGTGTCGCTGGATGACGCCATTGCGGCTTTTGAACGAGGCACGGCGCTGAAGGCGCATTGTCAGACGCGGCTGGAAGAGGCCCGCATGAAGGTTGAACAGATCAGAGTGCCGTCCGACGGTGGGGCACCGCAGGCTGCTGACAGCTTCAGCACCGAAGACTGACGGTATGAGCCTTCCCGCTTCCGTTCTCAGCGACACCGAAATTGTTGCCACGGAACTGACCCGTATTTTCGATCATATTCCCAGCCCTGCAGTTCGGCTGACGGATGCCATGCGCTATGCCACGATGAATGGTGGCAAACGCATGCGGGCGGCACTCGTCATGGCGGCGGCACGGCTGGCAGCAGGTGGTGATACTGTGCCTGCCGGTGCGGTTCGGGTCGCTGCCTCTGTTGAATGTCTTCACGCCTATTCCCTGATCCATGATGATTTGCCGGCCATGGATGATGCTGATACACGCCGTGGCAAGCCTGCCTGTCATATGGCTTTTGACGAGGCGACAGCCATCCTTGCCGGTGATGCGCTGCAGACCTTGGCCTTTGAACTCCTTGCGGCTGATGACACACATGCCGACCCGCTTGTGCGTGCCAGGCTTGTCATGGCGCTTGCCACCGCATCCGGCATAGACGGTATGGCTGGTGGTCAGATGCTGGATCTGCAGGCCGAGACAAACCCAATGGACCTTGAAGAGGTTCGCCAGATGCAGGGTATGAAAACAGGCGCCCTGATCCAGTTTTCAGCTATTGCCGGCGGTCTTCATGGTGGCGCCGATGCCGCCCTGGCCGACGCGCTGGAACGCTACTCACGCGATCTGGGTCTCGCCTTTCAGATTGCTGATGACTGCCTGGATTATGAAAGTGATGCCGAAAGTCTTGGCAAGCCAGCTGGGCAGGATGCCGACCGCGGCAAGGCCAGCTTTGTGGTGCTGATGGGGCTGGATCAGGCGAAACAGGCGGCCAGCTCGCTGATTGCCGAGGCAGAGGACGCACTGGCGCCCTGGGGAGAAGCTGCCACACCACTCTGTCAGATTGCGCGATTCGCTATTGAACGGCGTACATGATAGTTCTTATATCTGAATTAGGTAACATAACGGACACCATAACGGACAGGGGTCGGCTTGCTGACCCCGGATGCATATGACCCAAACCCCGCTCCTGGACAAAATTGGCTCGATTGAGGACCTGAGGCGTCTGCCGGAAGGCGATCTGCAGCAGCTTGCCTCGGAACTTCGTACCGCCACCATCGGGGCCGTGTCGAAGACGGGCGGGCATCTTGGGGCTGGCCTTGGCGTGGTTGAACTGACCGTCGCGCTGCATCATGTGTTTGATACGCCACATGACCGGTTGATCTGGGATGTGGGACATCAAGCCTACCCGCACAAGATTCTCACCGGACGGCGTGACCGCATTGAAACCCTGCGCCAGAAGGGCGGGCTGTCCGGCTTCACCAAGCGCAGCGAATCCGAATTTGACCCCTTTGGGGCAGGGCATTCCTCAACATCCATCTCTGCCGGTCTTGGCATGGCGGTTGGCAGTGACCTTCAGGGCGTGCCGCGCAATGTCATTGCGGTGATTGGTGATGGGTCGATGTCGGCTGGTATGGCCTTTGAAGGCATGAACAATGCCGGCGCGTCGGATTCGCGTCTCATCGTCATTTTGAATGACAATGATATGTCGATTGCCCAGCCTGTTGGCGCGATGAGCAGCTATCTCTCGCGGTTGATCACCTCGGAACCCTTTCATTCCATCCGTGATCTGATGCGTGATGTGGCGTCCAAATTTCCAGCTGAAATTGAACGCACCGCGCGCCGCGCGCGTGAGGCGGCACGCGACCTGATCAGCGGCAATTCCGTTTTCAGCCAGCTTGGATTTCTGCATATTGGCCCGATCGATGGTCATGACATGGCGCATCTGCTGCCAGTGCTGAAGAATATCCGCGACGGACATGCCCGCGGGCCGGTGCTCGTCCATGTGGTCACGGAAAAAGGCAAAGGGCACCCGTTCAGCGGCCCATCTGCCGAAAAATATCATGCCGTGCCCAAATTCGACGTCATCACCGGCACACAGCAGAAATCTGCCGGCAACGCGCCAAGCTATACCAACGTCTTTGCCAAGGGGCTGATGGCGGCGGCAGAGGCCGATGACAGGATTGTGGCCATCACCGCGGCCATGCCATCCGGTACCGGTCTGGACAAGGTGAAGACGCGCTTCCCGAACCGGGTTTTTGATGTCGGCATCGCCGAGCAGCATGCCGTCACCTTTGCTGCCGGCCTTGCTACCGAAGGTATGCGGCCATTCTGTGCGCTCTATTCAACCTTCCTGCAGCGCGGCTATGACCAGCTTGTTCATGATGTCGCCATTCAGAACCTGCCTGTCCGCTTTGCCATTGACCGCGCTGGGCTTGTCGGCAATGACGGCGCCACCCACGCTGGTGTATTCGATAT
>WTJS01000145.1 GCA_011524735.1 Alphaproteobacteria bacterium | reverse complement strand
CGACAATGGATGATGCCGCCGGCGAGGCCTTCGACAAGGGCGCCAAGATCATGGGGCTCGGCTATCCTGGTGGCCCTGCAATCGAACGTCTGGCAAGTGAAGGCGACGCCTCAAAGGTACAGTTACCCCGCCCGTTGCGCGGCGCGGATCATTGCCACTTTTCATTTTCCGGTCTGAAAACGGCTGTGGCGAACCGGTATGGCCAGATTGAGGATGGAAGCTGCGATGCCTCATCAGCAGACCTTGCAGCTGCACTGCAATCGGCCATAGCGGATTGTCTTGCCGACCGTACGAAGCGGGCCATGGCGCGGTTTGCCGACGCCCATGGTCCAGCAACGCTTGTCATTGCTGGCGGCGTCGCTGCAAACAGGGCAATTTTTACAAAGCTCAGTGCCGCAGCTGAAAAGGCCGGGTTTGACATTGCTGTACCACCTGGCTGGCTGTGTACCGACAATGCAGCAATGATTGCCTGGGCCGCAGCAGAACGCTGGGAAGAGCCAGACACGCTGGATTTCGCGCCCCGCCCCAGATGGCCACTCGATCCCGATGCAACGCCCCCTCCTGGACGCGGTGTGCGGTCATGACAGACATGCAGAAAGGCGTGGAACATTGTGTTGTGATTGGCGGCGGCAGCTGGGGAACGGCCATCGCAGATGCGCTTCAGAAGGCCGGTCAGCATGTCAGTCTTCTGGTCCGCTCTGAGGATACGGTAGCGCTATTGGCACAAGGACGCTGCCGGCAGCTACCGGACCTGGCTGCAAACGCACCCTTCACAGCCAGCACTGATGCCACCATCCTGAGATCGGCCAGCATGGTCTTCGTTGTGGTGCCGGTCTCTGCCACCCTTGACGCACTCGAGCAGATTGGCGATTTCGTACCAGCCGGTGTTCCAGTCGTGATGTGCGCAAAAGGGCTGGTCACCCTGCCTGACGGGGAGACCATGCTGATGACCGAATGTGCGGCCACATTGGAGGCGCATCCGGCAGTCATTTTCTCTGGGCCTACATTTGCTGATGAAGTGTTGCGCGGTCTTCCAGCCGCCATTACGGCAGCTTCAACCCATGCCGAGGCAGCATCGCGCGTCCAGCAAGCCTTTACCGGAAGCCAGCTTCGCGTTTATGCCGGCACAGACCCGATCGGCGTGGCAATTGGCGGGGCGATGAAAAATGTTATCGCCATTGCCGCAGGCTGCGCCATCGGACTTGGTTTGGGGGATAATGCGCGGGCCGCGCTGATCACCCGCGGACTGGCAGAAATGGCACGGCTTGCAATGGCCGCCGGGGCCCAGCCAGACACGATTTATGGGCTGTCAGGCGCAGGTGATCTGGCTCTGACATGTGCTGGCCCTCACTCGCGTAACATGGCATTTGGATTGGCGCTTGGAGAAGGCCGGACACCAGATGCTAAACTCGCTGAAGGACGGCACACCGTTGCCGCACTGGCCAAACGCGCCAAAAGCCTCGGGATTGAGACACCAATCACAGAGGGTGTGAACCGGGTGGTGAATCAGGGTGATGATCTGAAGGCCGTTGTGGCTTCGCTGCTGGCACGGCCAGCTGGCAATGAAGGTCTTGGCTAAGGACACGCATACAAAAAGGGGAGACGTCACGATGCAGTACTGGCTGATGAAATCAGAGCCATCAAGCTGGTCATGGGACGATCAGCTGGCACGTGGCGACCAGGGCGAAGGATGGGACGGGGTTCGCAACCATCAGGCCTCAAATAATATGAAGGCGATGAATATTGGGGATCTGGCTTTCTTCTATCATTCTGTAAATGAAAAGCAGATTGTCGGGATCGTCGAAGTCATCGAGCTCTATCATCCCGATCCCAGTGATGCCAGTGGCCGCTTTGGCATGGTGACTGTAAAGGCTGTCACTTCACTGACCCGCCCCGTGACGCTGGCCGAAATCAAGGCCGATGCGAGACTGGCCGATATGGCTCTGGTGAAACAGTCACGCCTGTCGGTCACGCCTGTCAGCAAAATGCAGTGGGAGATGATTCTGGACATGGGCGCAACGCGCCTGACTTAGTCTGGACAATTCATTTTCAAAAACGCAATCCGATCAGGCGGCGGAGGCGTCTTTCGACCGGTCGCGCCGGATGAAATAGAGATTACGCAGATAGATGAACAGCCCAAGCCCCTGGCCACAGATGATCACCGGATCCTGTCGCCAGATGGCATAGAGCAGCAGCACCGCCCCACCGCCAATCGAGAAATACCAGAAGGCCACCGGGATCACCGACTTGGCCTGTTTTTCCGATGACAGCCATTGCAGAATAAACCGCATCGCGAACAGGCCCTGACCAGCAAAGCCCACAATAATCATCAGCTTTTCAGGGTTGGTGACCAGACTGTCTGGCAGGAACGGCAGAATGGTGACCAGAAGGCTGGCCACGGCACGGGCACCCAGTTCGATCTGCGCTGACAAGAAGGCGATCATGCTCCGGCCTTTCCCTTTTGCTGGTGTTTGGTCTGGCGCGGCATTTCCACTACTTCACCCTGACGCGGTGCACGACGCAGCAGCCAGATCACACCAAAGACATCGCTGATCCCAACCAGAAGACGGTCCAGAATCCTGTATTTTGACGTTCCGCGAACGCGGGCGCGATGTGCAACATCCACGCCAAGCACTACGCCGCCGTGCCGCGCGACAAGGCTGGGCATGAACCGATGCATATGGTTGAAAAATGGCAGTTGCAGAAACAATGAACGATGCAGGATCTTGATCCCACATCCGCTATCCGGATGCGTGTCAGACAGCAGTGTCACCCGAATCCACTTTGCCGCCCGCGATGCCAGAAGCCGCATTGGCGTGTCCTGACGTTTGGCACGAATACCGGCAGCCATGCCAACCCCTTGTCCATCAGCTGGAACCGCCTCCAGAAGGGCCGCCTCCAGACGGGGCAGATCGGCAGGCACATTCTGGCCATCACCATCCAAAACCCCGATCAGATGTCCGCGCGCATTATGTAATGCTGATCTGATCGCGGCACTCTGGCCTGCACGATTGGCATGGCGCAGCACGCGAAGCTGCGGAATTTCGGCCAGCGCTGTTGCCAGTTCATCACCGCTTTCATCGGTGCTGGCATCATCCACATAAATGATTTCAAACTGGCGGCCTGAGAGTGCCTCGCAGATCTCATCAATCAGCGGACGGATGTTGCCAGCCTCGTTCATCACTGGAACCAGGATTGAAATTTCAATCGCCGCTTGCGCTTGGCCTACCTTGGATTGGCCAGCTGTTTTGCGGGACTTTGTCTGGGTCATACGGAGATTCTCAGGACGATGCGAAATAAGTTGCGTGTTCTTTAGCCGCTGGTGCCGTTCTGGTCAAACGTCGCAGCACGGTAAAGGAAGATTAACACATCCTTACCTTTTGACATATTGAAGCCTTCAAGCTGCGATGGTTCCAACAGACTTAGCCCCAGCTCTTCGGCCATGCTGGTAAAGGCAGGCATCTGCCCGCGTTCGACAATCGCCAGCCCACCAGGCGCCTCGGCAAGGAACAATGCCGCCTCAGCTCCATCGACAAGCAGCACGTCACGTCCAAGGTGAAACACCAGAGATGGCTCATGAAATCCAGCCGCAGCAATTGCCGCTGGCCGCTGGTCGGATGTGGCAATCATGGTGTGAAGGGCACTGGAGAGATGGATACGCGACAGGGATGGCAACAGGCCTGCAATCACAATGAAATGGAACAGGGCTCCAGCAGCGAGAACAGAGGCTAAGGTGCGGATCCCACCTTTGCGATGCCACATGAAGCCCTGCCAGATTGCCACTCCAGCCATAGCTGCAGCCAGAAGGGAAAGGGCAAAAGCACGGCCGGCTGTGACGCCGCCATAGGTGAGTGCCGCCCAGATCATTAAGGTTGCCAGCAGACCACCGGCCGCCAGCATGGCAAATTCTGACATCCGCGCAATCCAACGCCTGATGACAGGTCTGAACTTGCCGCGGGTTGCGCCTGGCAATGGCGCGTCGACAGCACAGACCAGAAGGACGGCAAGCGCCGGGATCACCGGCAGCGGGTAATGAGGAAGCTTGGTTGGGACGAATTCAATCACCAGCCAGAACGGCAGAATCCAGGCCAGAAGGAACCGTGATTCCACATGTGAAAACAGCAGCGGCAACTGGCTTGCCGCACGCGGCAGAAGCAGGCTGGCAGGCCAGAGCAGCAGAACCGCAAGCATCGCATAGGCACCGACTGGTGCCCCGTGCGATTCCTGAACAGATTTCACCTTGGCCACAAAATCACCACGCACCGCGATATCCAGGAACGCCCCATCGGTCGCCAGGGTGACAAGAATCGCCCATGGCAGCGTGATCAAAGCCAGGATCACCACTCCACGTCCAATACGCAGAAACCGCAGCCAGCTCACATCACGATGCCATGCACAAAGAGACGCCACAGTAGTGACCGCCAGCAGCGGTGCAATAGGTCCTTTGACCAGAACCGCCGCAGCCATGGGCACCCAGATGCCAAGATAGGCATGATACGAAAGCCTGCGTTTGTTCTGCCAGGCCTGATAGATCCGCATCAGGGCAAATTGCTGGACAAGGCACAACAGCATCAGGACGGAATCCGTCTTGGCCAGATGTGCCTCTGCAAACACGATCAGTGCACTGCCACAGGCGGCAGCGGCCAACAAGGCGCGAGCCGGCTTATAAAGACTGCGGGCGATCCGATATGTGCCATAGACCGTCAGCAGCATCGCCAGCAGACTTGGAAGGCGATAGGCAGCGATGTCCCCATCGCCAAACAGACCTGCCGAAGCAGATTGCAGCCAGTATATTCCAGCCGGCTTCTTGGCGCGTAAATCATCCTGAAATCTGATGGTGACGAAATCACCTGTCTGCAGCATCTGTTTGCTGGCCTGCGCGAACCGCGATTCATCGCGATCCATAGGCGGTACAGTCTGATGTCCGACCAGCACCATTGCACCCAAGACGAGCAGCAGAATGCCGAGGGCGGAGACCCGGCCGCGAAAAGAGGACGCCATCGATGTAATCGTGGGCATGGACATTTCCGGTGCAGGTCCCCCGAGACTGGCGGCCGCATCGTCAGCTATCGACCACCGCCCTGTTAAAGCACTATTTTGTGTGGTTTTCTATATCAATCACTGATTGGCTGCCCTAGCCTGTGCGGCGCAGCGGTGGCGCACAGCAGACACTGGACAGTCATCAATCCTGTCTGCTACCCGCCAGGCCAGCAGACATGTTTCAAGGTAATGGATATGACAGCGACAAACGCCACACGCACGCCGGATCAGCCACATCCTGATCATGACGAGCAGACGGCAACCAGCTGGCGGCACATATGGGCCATTTCCTGGCCCATCTTTCTTGCCAACATTACCTTTCCGCTGGTAGGCGCGGCTGACACGGCGATGATGGGGCGGCTTGACGATGCCAGCTTTGTTGGCGGGGTCGCACTTGGCAGCATGGTCTTCAACTTCATCTATTTCGGCCTCGGCTTTCTGCGGATGTGCACAACCGGACTGGTGGCGCAGGCCCATGGCCGGGGAGACCTTCGTGAAATCGAACATCTGATGGTGCGTGGTCTGCTGGTGGCCTTCATCCTTGGGACCCTTTTCATCCTTGCCACGCCCCTTGTGCATATCATCACAACAGCGATGCTGGCAGCTTCAGCCGAAGTCGAAGTGCTGATGCGCGAATATGTCGGCATTCGCCTGCTGGCCGTGCCGGCCGCGCTTGCCAATATGGTACTTCTTGGCTGCCTGTTCGGGCGTCAGCAGATGCGCCTTGCGATGCTCCAGCTGACGCTGGTCAACTGCCTTAATCTTGGGCTGAACATGCTGTTTGTCCTGCATCTGGACATGCAGATTGACGGTGTGGCCTGGGCGTCAGTTCTGGCACAGTGGATTGGCTTTGTGATTACCATGGGTCTGGTCCGCTGGCGCTGGCAGGACATGCTCACCGGGTTTGCCAGCCGCACTTTCACACTTCGACCGTCCTGGTTCGATCTGCCAGCCTTCCGAGAATTCTTTGTCATCGGGGGTGATCTTGTGATCCGGACCGCCTTGCTGGTGATGAGCGAGGCCATCCTGCTCAATAAGGCCGCCATGATCGGCGATCTGCCGCTGGCTTCAGTGCAGCTAATCTTGGTTATGTTTGGACTGATAGCCTTTGGCCTTGATGGATTTGCCCATGCTGCCGAGGCGCTGGTAGGTGAGGCTGTAGGTCGGCGTAATCAACGCATGCTAGATATTGTGGTGCGCCGCACCAACATTTTTGCCGGACTTTCAGCCTGCGTCCTGTCGGTACTGATCTGGTTCGGTGGGCCTGCCTATCTGGGTTTGATGACAACACAGGCAGAGCTGGCGGCGATGACATTGGATCACTGGCATTGGGCAGCGTTGATGGCACCGGCGGCCTTTTTGGCATTCCAGATGGATGGCGTATTTGTCGGCGCCACGCGAAGCCGTGATATGCGGAATGCCATGCTGGTTTCAGCAGGAGGGTTTGTCCTCCTTGTGCTGCTTCTTGAACGATACGGGCTGAATGGTCTTCTTCTGGCCTTTACGATATATCTCGGTCTGCGCGGCGTGACCTTGCATTTTCGAATGGATGCTGTCCGGGCCATGGCGGCACCCCAACAACGATAGCTGGCCACCCACAATAAATGGCCACCCACAATAAATGGATTGATCAGGCATGACTTCTATCCCTCTTCCCACTCTCGATGATCTTGCCCTTACCGCTGGTTCCGGCGGCGGTACGGGGCGTGCCCTGCGGTTGATGACAGGTGACAGCTTTGCCGCCTGGCAGAAGACAGCCAGTGCAGGTGAGACTGGCTGGGTGGAAGCAATGGGATTTTCCGGAAAGCCTGGGACGGCGCTGGTGATGCCTGACAGCCATGCCATTGGCATTGTCGGAGACACGGCACCAATCTGGGACGGGGCAGCCATCGCCGCAGCTCTGCCACCAGGGAACTGGCATTTCAGCGATGACAGCGACAAGGATAT
>WTJS01000164.1 GCA_011524735.1 Alphaproteobacteria bacterium | reverse complement strand
ATTCCAGACCTCTGGACTCGTCACATCTGGGATTCTGCACAGCTTGCTCCCCTTGTGATGGCTCAGAAAACCGCCAACGCGCCCTTGCGTATTCTTGATATAGGCAGTGGCGCCGGGTTTCCGGGGCTTGTTCTGTCCATTCTGACAGATGCGGAGGTGCATCTTGTGGAATCGGATCAGAAAAAATGCATTTTCATGAATAATGTAATTCGCGAATGTGGCCTGACAGCGCGCATTCATAATGTTCGCCTTGAAACGCTGGATGACCAGAAGGCGGATATTGTGACAGCGCGCGCGCTGGCTTCGATGGACAAGCTGATGGCATTGCTGGATGGTCAACTTCGCCCGGGGCTGCGGTGTCTGTTTCTGAAAGGCCGGAATGTTCACGAAGAGCTTGCCACATTGAGTGACAATGCAAATCTTCGCTGGCAGCTTCATCCAAGCCTTACACAGCAAGATGCTTTTGTGGTAGACCTGACGGCAATCTCCTGACGGTGCCATCCTGGCCCCTCTATAGAATTGTAATGCCAGAGAGCCCTGACATGTCTGTGTCCCAACGCATTATTGCTGTCGCCAATCAGAAGGGGGGCGTTGGCAAAACCACGACTTCAATCAATCTGGCTACCGCCCTGGCAGCATGTGGCCGATCCGTTCTGCTGATTGATTTTGATCCGCAGGGCAATGCCAGTACCGGTCTGGGCATTGATGACCGTACCTACAACAGTTATGGGCTTCTGGCTGGTGAAGGCACTGCAGATATGGCCATCCAGCCCACACAGGTGCCGCGTCTGGACATCATCCCAACGGTTGTTGATCTGTCCGCTGCTGAAGTCGAACTGACGGAGATGGATCGTCGGGAATATCGGCTAGCCGACGCCATCTCCGCGATCAGCAAGCAGTACCAGTACATCATTATTGACTGTCCACCATCGCTCGGCATGCTGACGGTGAATGCGCTGACTGCAGCCACATCAGTTCTGGTGCCATTACAATGTGAATTCTATGCTCTTGAGGGTCTGTCACAGTTGATGCGCACGATTGACGCTGTTCGAGGCGGCTTGAATGCATCTCTCACGATGCAGGGCATTGTTCTGACCATGTATGACAGCCGAAACAAACTGTCTTCCATGGTTGCCAATGATGTTCGCGCCCATTTTGGTGATCTGGTCTATAATACGGTCGTACCGCGGAATGTCAGAGTGTCAGAAGCACCATCCTATGGACAGCCTGTATTGATCTACGATCTGAAATGCCCAGGATCACAGGCATATGCGGCATTGGCAGCTGAACTTTTGCGGCAGGAAGCCAAAGCGGCCTGATCTTGCGTTAGCGTATGATGACGAAGGCATCGACCATCAGATTTCATGAAGGAACACCCCATGGCGAAAAAACCCGAAACTGGTGCCAAGCCAGCAGCCAAAACGTCCAAGGCTCAAGCGTCTAAATCGTCATCGACACCGGCCAAGGAGACGCCGGGTAAACAGCGTGGTCTTGGCCGTGGCCTGTCTTCCCTTCTTGGTGATGCGGCCGTTGCCGCGGCGGCCAGTTCGACTGAGCCTGCTGCCGCTGCCGCGGTTACTGGACTGACCGAAATACCCATTGAGTGGATTAATGTTGGGCCATGGCAACCGCGTCGGAAATTTGACCAGGTTGCGCTCAAGGAGCTGGCAGAGTCCATTCGAAGCAAGGGACTCGTTCAGCCTATTCTTGTTCGCCCCAGTGCCAAATCGCAAAACCGGTATGAGCTGATTGCTGGTGAGCGCCGCTGGCGGGCTTCACAGATGGCGCAGATTCACAAGATTCCGGCAATCATACGGGAATTTTCGGATGAGGATGCCTATGAAGTTGCGCTGATTGAAAATATTCAGCGCGCTGATCTAAGCGTGATTGAAGAGGCTCAAGGGTATCGTCAGCTGATTGACACCTTTGGGTATAAACAAGAACAACTATCTGAAATAATTGGTAAATCTAGAAGTCACATTGCCAACCTTCTGCGTCTTCTGACTTTGCCAGACGATGTTATTAATCTGCTGACAGAGGGGGCGTTGACCATGGGTCAGGCACGTCCGCTTGTTGGGCATGACAATGCATCTGCTTTAGCCAGTGAGATTGTGACTTTTGGGTTGTCTGCACGGCAGGCTGAGGCATTGGCAGCCAAGCCGCCTTCCCAGGACATCACCCGTAACCACCCGCGCAAGGATGCGGATATTCGCAAATTGGAAGACCGTCTTCAGGAAAGTCTTGGGATCAGGGTTTCCATTGAGTGGAGTGACCAGAAGGAACGTGGACGTCTGACAATGAAACTCGGCAGTCTTGAACAGTTTGATACGGTCATTAAGCAGCTTGGCATTAGCTGAACTACTGTATCCGCCGGTATTCGATCAGGCGTGTCTAACAGACTGTTTCGATTGGCCGGGCCGCCAAGGCCTGCTGTCTATCGGCGCAGCGTTTGCGCGCGCATGCACAGCCCAAGCAGTGTTTGCGCGCAATAGGTCTGATCATTGTTCATCCCAGTCTTTAATGTCAGTTCGGCGTCCTGCAAACGATTGACGGCATCATTCAATGCCGTTTCTGACCATGATTTTACCTGCGCTACCAGCCTGTCCTGAAGTTTGAAATGCACAGGTGGTCTAAGTGACTTCACCGCCTGTTGCGGTGTGCTGCCGCGTCCGCTGGCACGCCGGACTGTCAGCAACTGACGAAAATAACCCTGACACCCCCGAATGAGCATGATGCTGTTGAGATTTTCGGTCCAGGCACGGCTCAGGGCGAGTTGCAGACGGTCGATCTGACCTTCTGCGGCGGCGATTGCAATATCGGTAACGGCGAGTAGCGCACTGTCTCCAAGCGCTTCATTGACGTCGTCATAGGTCAGCGAGCCACCAGGACCAGCGAGAAGGGCGAGTTTTTCAATCTCATTTCGGGATGTGGCGTGATCATTGCCAAGATTGCTGACTATGTGAGTGACAGCGTCAGGCGAAATGGTGATGGAATCGCGAATCATGATCGATCGAACCAGATCAGCAATATCACCTGCGCTATCTGGATAGCACCCGATGGCTGCAGCATGATCTGAAGCTTCAAAGAGCTTTACCAGCGCGTGTCGTGTCGTGGTGTCAGTGGCCTCCACAACGATCATCGCCGCACTGAGATCACGGGCGAGTGCAATCTTGCACCCCTCCAGCATCTCGCTCCCGCGGCCCTTCACCAGAACAAGCCTGCGCGGCGCTGTCATTGCCAGAGCTTCGGCAGAGTCACCAAGGCTTGCTGGATCAGAGGCAAGTTGGTCGCCATCCAGCCTTGTCACTGAGAACACATCATCGAGATCATCGCTGAACTGTCTGGCAATGAGACGTGCCCGTTCGCCGATCAGCCCTAGATCGCTTCCATGTAAGAGGATAGCCTTCACCGCATCCGGGACGGCATTTACAAACCCCCGGATCTGGCGTGGCGCAATTTTCATCAGGCGTCGTTGTCTAGGAAGTGAAGATGGATGCGAGCGGCAACCCGTTCCGCCAGAAGCCTGGCCAAGCGTTCACGACCATGCCTGTCAGAACGGTCATTGGCAAAAATAGATGACACGGTCCCAAGCGTCGCATTGGCGCTGACTGTTCCGGAAAACACGGCTTCACCGCTGTCCAGATCAACAAGCGTGATATTTGCGGACATCGTCATTTTCTTCAGCTGTGACGACTGCCCGCTTACGGAAAGGGTCGACGTCGATGATGAGCTGATCGTAGTAGACAGGCTATGCGTTTCGAGGCCTACACCGCTACTCGCAAGCCGATCACGCAAGGCACGGCTGTAAATTTGCCCTTCGCGTCCTCCAGCCTCAACCACACTGATCCGTATGTCTTGTTCAGCAAGGGATGTGCCTAACGACTGCACCTTCATGTCGGCGCAGGCTGCAAGCGTTACAAGGCAAGCGGCAACGAGAAGTCTAGATAACCACATTGATGATCCTGTTCTTCACGACAATGACCTTCTTCGGAGTTGCCCCCTCAAGATATCGGATAACCCCAGGCAAGGCCAGCGCGGCTTCTCGGGCAGTATCTTCATCTGCATCACGGGGAAGTGCCAGGGTATCGCGTAGCTTGCCATTGACCTGAACGCCAATTTCAACCTGATCTTCGGTAACGAGGCTGGTATCGGCTTCCGGCCATGGCAGGGATGCCAGCATCTGAGTATGGCCTAGTCGCTCCCACATTTCCTCGGCGATATGCGGTGCCATTGGTGACAGCAACTTGGTCAGTGTTTCAATGCCGAAACGGCGCGCAGCCGCGGCTGATTCCGACTCATCGCGAAGATCGCTGATGGCATTTGCCAGAGTGTAGAGCTGGGCAACCGCCTTGTTGAAGCGGAACGCTTCAATATCAGCTGACATATTGATGATGGCCTTGTTGGCTGCCCGTACAAGATCGAGCCCTGGTCCATCAGTCGGCACATTGCTTCCAATTGGGGCAAGGTTCGGATCGCTGGCCATGCGATACAGCTTTTTCAGGAACCGCGAGGCACCCTCAACACCGGCCTCGGTCCATTCCATGTCCCGTTCTGGCGGCGAATCAGACAGCATGAACAGGCGCGCAGTGTCAGCGCCGTAATTCGAGATAATAATCTCAGGATCCACGACATTGCGCTTTGACTTGCTCATTTTCTCGATGCGGCCAGCTTCTACTGCATTGCCGTTTTCCGCGTGCCGCCAATTCTCGCCATCCCGCTCAACTTCCGTTGGGAACAGCCACTTACCGTCTGCATCTCGGAACGTCTGGTGGCAGACCATGCCCTGTGTCATCAGGCCAGCGAACGGCTCATCCAGATCGAGATATCCAACATCGCGCAGGGCGCGGGTAAAGAATCGCGAATAGAGAAGATGAAGAACAGCGTGTTCGACACCGCCAATATACTGATCGACGGGCATCCAATAGGCAGCGGCTTCAGCGCTGAAACCCTGTGGATGCTTGGGATCGGCGAAGCGCAGGAAATACCAGGAGCTTTCAAAGAATGTGTCGAAAGTGTCCTGCTCACGGATGGCCGCACCACCGCAGGTTGGGCAGCTTGTATGCTTCCAAGTGGGATGATTGGACAGTGGATTGCCTGGCGCGTCAAAATCCACATCTTCTGGCAGGGTGACCGGCAGATCGGCTTCCGGGACAGGGACCAGGCCGCAGCTGTCACAGTGAATGATCGGAATGGGACAGCCCCAGTAACGCTGGCGCGATACCCCCCAGTCACGAAGACGGTATGTTGTCTTGCCTGTTCCTGCTGACGCTGATTCAAGGGCTGCAATGGCGGCACGCTTGCCGTCCTCAACGCTCATCCCGTCCCAGGGTCCGGAATTAAACAGTCGACCAGGTCCGGTATAGGCGGTGTCAGTCACGGTAAATGTGTCAGCACTGGCATCGTCAGGAAGGACAACAGGCAGCACCGGCAGGTCATAAGCATTGGCGAAGTCGAGATCGCGCTGGTCATGCGCTGGGCAACCGAAGATGGCGCCAGTGCCATATTCCATCAACACGAAGTTGGCGATGTAGACGGGAAGCTTGCAGGTAGGATCGAGAGGGTGCTGTACCTCGAGACCCGTCTTAAAACCGCGTTTTTCGGCTGTTTCAACCGCTGCTTCGGATGTACCAAGCTGGGCGCATTCCGCCAGAAACTCTGTCGCTGCCTCATTGCCCTCGGCAATGGACATGGCAAGCGGATGGTTGGCGGCGATGGCAAGGAAGGATGCGCCATAAAGTGTATCGGGGCGTGTCGTGAACACTTCGATGGCAGACATCTCTCCAACGGAGCCAGATGTCAGGTTGAATTTGACGCGGGCACCCTCCGACTTCCCAATCCAGTTATGCTGCATCAGGCGCACCCGGTCAGGCCATCGATCCAGCCTGTCGATGGCCGATAGAAGATCCTCTGCATAATCTGTAATCTTCAGGAACCATTGTGACAGCAGGCGGCGTTCGACAAGCTCACCGGACCGCCAACCACGACCATCAACAACCTGCTCATTCGCCAGAACCGTGTTTTCAACGGGATCCCAGTTTACCCAGCTTTCCTTTCGGTAGGCCAAACCTTTTTCAAGGAATTTCAGGAACATGGACTGTTCGTGTTGATAATAATCCGGGGTGCAGGTTGCCAGTTCGCGATCCCAATCATAGGAAAGACCCATGCTGCGAAGCTGGCTCTGCATGGATGCGATATTTTCAATCGTCCATTTGCCAGGATGAACGCCGCGTTCCATGGCGGCGTTCTCAGCTGGCAGACCAAAGGCGTCCCATCCCATGGGATGCAGAACATTGAAACCTTTGGCACGGCGATAGCGGGCAACCACATCACCAAGCGTGTAATTACGGACATGCCCCATATGGATGCGCCCCGACGGATAGGGGAACATCTCCAGCACATAATATTTTGGCTTGTCGGAACCGGTCTTGGCAACAAAACAGCTGTTCTGTTCCCAGCGGTCCTGCCATTTGGACTCAATGGTGGCCGGGCTGTACTGATCCATTTTTCACATCCTGGAAAAAACGGTCGCTGATAAAGAGGCGATGTTAGTTAACGGTCTCGGGAAGCGATTCTGATCGGATTTCGCGGGCGCGGGTGAGGATCAGATCCTCAATTTTCCGTGACATATCCTCGTCACGCTCCGCACTGCTCCACCCTGTATCAGTCCGACGTTGAACATGAACGCGGACCTTGATGGCGTCGGAGCGCAATTCGCGACCCAGGATGAAAATGGTCAGCTTGATGCGTTCATCTGGGTTCTCAGGCAGAGAATACCATTCGGTGAGAATGCTACCGCTAAAGGTATCGACGTCCTCAAGAGGCAGCAGAGCGGCAATATCAAGAGCTGCGCGCCATAAGATGGCATTTACCGGCATCCCGTTTCCGCCATCGGATGGCTTGCCGAGATCAGCCAGTTTGATTCCGCCTTTCTTGCCAGTGAAAAAGGAAACTTCACCTTCTTCCTCCGGATCTGGAGCAGGAGACGGGTTGCCTGAACAGGCAGCAAACAAGGTGAGGCTGAGGAGAAGGAGGAGCGCGCGCATTCTATTTGTCC
>WTJS01000217.1 GCA_011524735.1 Alphaproteobacteria bacterium | reverse complement strand
TCTCTGCGATCATCAACAGGTGCAAAGATTTCATCGCATTTATGGCAGGCAATCTTGACCCGCTGACCAGCATTTCGGGCATTCACCAGCACATCGCGATCCACCGCACAATGCGCGCCGCAGGACGGGCAGAGGTGAATGTCACTTTGAGGCGTTTCGAGGATCAGGGTCACAGGAAAGACGTCCAAAAACACAATCGCGGAGGCGGATCCCAGCGCCTCATCACTCTAGACTTTCACCTCTTAAAGTCAATGAAACCTGCCGGTAAGACTGGTGGTTCAACCGGCCGTTTGTCTGCCGATCTAAAGGGATTGCCCCTTCAGGCGCAATTGCAGGCTGGCAATCATGTCTTCGACATAGTCGAGGTGTGGATTGATCCGCAAGGCGGCTTCATAGGCCTGCAGCGCCGCCTGCAAATCGCCAGCGCGTATGTGGATCATGCCAAGGCCGCTCAGGGCCCCGAAATGCCTGGGTTCCAGTTCAATCACGCGGGCAATATCTGCACGAGATCCGGCATCATTGCCACGCATGAACCGAACCGTCGCCCGCTTGTTCCAGGCTTCGGCAAATTCAGGATGAGTGTCAATGATCCGGGAAAACAGATTTTCTGCATTCTCAAATCGGCCCCGGTCCATCAGGGCAATGCCAATCTGCATAAGTTTTGAAGCATCACGGTCATCTTCGAGCCTTGTCCATATGTTCCAGATTTCAGCTGTAACAGTCTCGGCCACATTGTCACTTGCCGTGCGTTTAAGTGTCTCAAACAGCCCATCGAGTTCCGGGTCGCGCTGGTCGCCATGGCTTGGCAGCACAAGGCCGCCGACAAGAAACAGGCAGACTGCCATGATGGCAGCGAGGTTCGAGGGGTAAGGAAACCGGTTCATGGGTCTCATATAGGCACGCCCTGCCATTGCGCCAAGCCATCTGGTCCCCAGGCCGACTCACCACCGCAATATCACTGTGATGATGTAAGACGACGGGATGAGATGTGAAAATGACCGCGATCACCATCAGTCCGGTTTGTAACAGACTCTAAAATGCCATAGACTCGCAGGATAGTGACCATGGGTCATCGGGACTATGTTGCAGACTTACCTCAGCCATCGGATCTTCAAGACCTCATGATGCGACTGTCATTCAAAGCCGGGCTCTTCGTCAGATTGCTCGCAGTCTGTATTCTGGTGGCCTTTATCTGTGGCGCTCTCGTCACCGTTGCGTTTCATAGCTACCGCTCAACCTTGACCCAGAATCGGCTTGGGGCAGAACTGACTGCACAGGCCGATGCGTTGGCGCCGCTCGCGGCAGAGACGCTCGCAGCCGGGGATCTGGAGGCGACCCAGCAGATCCTGCAGTCCTATACGGGTCTGCAATATGTCACTTGTGTTGATCTGATCAGGGGAGGGTTCAAACAGGCATCATGGCCGGACGGTGGCTGTGACGCCTCTGGCTTGCCGGGAGATGACCGGCTGGTAGCTGCGCATGTGGGTGGTGAGCTTCCCCTGATTTTCCGCACGCGCGTCCATGAGGAGCTACTGCTCGCGCCAGTGCGGAACGAGACCATTCTTGTCGCGGCCTTTATGCTGCTGCTGTCGCTGATCATCTTTCTTGTTCTGGCACTCAGTTTCCGTGGCATGGTTCTGGCGCCGCTCGAAGGTCTGCGCCGGGCGATGC
This sequence comes from Alphaproteobacteria bacterium, assembly GCA_011524735.1. Taxonomy (GTDB): domain Bacteria; phylum Pseudomonadota; class Alphaproteobacteria; order Puniceispirillales; family Puniceispirillaceae; genus UBA8309. The sequence goes on along the minus strand of WTJS01000217.1, from coordinate 24,736 downwards.
AGGAATCGACACCGCGTAACCCGGTGCGTGCAAAACTAATTCAGGATGATGAAATCGGCGCTATTGTGCGGGTCTATAATTCGCTTGTCGCCGCCGCCCGCCTGTTTGTCAGACGGCTTGACCGGTCACAGATGCAGCTTGCCGAAAGTGAAAAGCGGTTCCGCGAACTGGCTGAAGTATCTGGTGACTGGTTTTTCGAAATGGATGCCGAGCTTCGCCTCAGCTTTCTCTCGGACAATTTTTTCAAGGTCACCGGGCTGCAACCGGATGATGTGATTGGCCGCACCCGTCAGGATATTGCGGTGCAGACCGGGTCGCAGACCCAGTTTGCGGACCATCTTGCTGATCTGGAGGCGCGCCGTGAATTCCGCAGATTCGAATATGAACTTCGCGGGGTTGACGGAAAGCCGGTCCATGTCAGCATCAGTGGCGTTCCAGTGATTGATGATTCTGGCGAATTTCAAGGATATCGCGGCATTGGCATCGACATCAGTGAGATCAAGGAAAAGGAGCGGCAGCTTGCCGAGACCAACCGGAATTTTGGTGACTCGGTTGCCTATGCCAGTTCGATCCAGCGCGGCATTCTGCCAACCCAGGAACAGTTGGACCGCCACCTTGGCAAGGCCCATGTGATCTGGCAGCCAAAGGATCTTGTTGGGGGCGACTTCTATGCCGTCAAGACGATTGGTCATGTCGACTATCTGGTGTTCTTTGACTGCACCGGACACGGCGTGCCGGGCGCCTTCATGACGCTGATTGTGACCTCGGTTCTGGACCAGATTGCGGTGTCTGCACCTGCTGCCATTCCGGCTGCCCGGGTGTTGCAGCTTCTCCATGACGGTGTGTGTCGTCAGCTTGGCATCACGGCAGATAATCCTGGCCATGACGGGCTGGATTGTGCGGTTGTTCGGCTTAATCGGAGTGAGGACTCACTGGAATTCGCCGCTGCCTCCATTGACCTATTTGAAATTGCAGCCGATGGCGCTGTCACGCGTCATCGCGGGGGGCGTCTGACACTTGGTTACCGCGTTCATGACGGGCCGCTGGAGATCCCGTCGGTTTCGCTGCGTATTGGTGAAAGTGCCTTTGTGATGACTACAGATGGGATCCTGACCCAGATTGGTGAGGCAACAAAGCGGGTGATGGGCACCAGGCGGTTTCAGGAGGCGCTTGGCGAAATCGGCGGAAATCAGACGGCCAAAATCATCCGTGCCAGCGGGCGCGTTCTGAAAAACTGGCAAGGCCGGGAGGAACGCCGAGACGACGTCTCGGTGATCGCCTTCAAGCCAAATGATTTCAGCTAGGTGTGAGTGTGAAGAGGCGGTGGGCAATTTGACGCCCTGGCATCACTCTTCGATGTCGATGGCTGCTTTGACCGTCGCGGTATAGATCTCAGATTTCAGATCAAACCGGCGCGGCACAGCAGTGGCGCCTTCCATCGAGGACTGCACCCATTCCATGGCATCTTCATCGGGATATTCCCAGACTTCGAAAAGAACAAGCGGGTCCTCGTCACAGTGGTAGAGACGGTATTTCACATCTACCGCTGTCAGGCGTGATTCGATCACCGCCACGGCTTCCAGAAAGGCGGCCACATCCGTTTCTGATGTGAAGGTGCGCTTATAGATGCGGGCAATTGTTGGCGTCATGAGGCTTGATCGTCCTGTTCTTCTAGCTGGCGCACCGCTTCGCGAAGCAGGGACAGTGCCGCCTGCTTGTCTGACAATATAGCTGAATCGAGGAAAAGTCGAAATCCATCGCCGCTGCCAACTACAAATTCCTGTGAACGCGCTGTCTGGTCGGCGCTGACTTCATAGAGTTGGACAGGGTGTTGGCGTCCGCGCAGCGTAACGCTGTCACCACGGCGACAGGACGTGCTGTCCTGAACCAGGGCCTGCGTGTCAGCATCGATCAGAATACTGTCCGCATTGGCCAGTCCCTGGATCCGCGCCGCCGCATTCACCGTGTTGCCGATGGCAGTATAGTGCAGCCTGCTATCCGATCCGAAATTTCCAACAGTGGCATAGCCCGTCGACAGGCCCATGCGGACATGCAGGGGCGGGCTAAGTCCTTCACCAGCCCATTTCACACGCAATGCTTTCAGACGCTCCTGCATTTCAAGGGCCATACCGACGGCATTGCAGGCATCTGTCTGGGCGCCTTTGCTTTTCGGGGCGCCGAAGAAAATGACGATGGCATCGCCAATGAACTGATCCAGCGTGCCACCCCATCGCGCGCAGAGCCGGTTCATTTCAGAGAAATAATCCATCATCAGCCGTGCCAGCTGCTCAGGCTCAAGCTTTTCGGTCATGCCGGTAAAATCGACGATGTCCGAGAAGAAAACCGTGAGCTGGCGGCGCTGAGTTCCGGCAAGCTGTTCATCACCCGACTTCATCAGGGCGTCGACAACGGTTTCAGGCACAAACCTCGCCAGGTTGCGTGTCAGAGATGAAAGGGCCGTGTTTGACTTGGTTAGTTTCTCTGCATTTGCATCGGACAGCTTTACCAGTCGGTCAAGCTGGCGTGACTGACGCTGGAACTGGCTCAGAAGCGCTTCGGCAGTTTCCCGCAAGGAGTCTGGGTCAGGGGTTTCTGAAGACAGCAGCGCTTCGAGTCGCGCAACGATGAGTTCGATCTTATTCGACATCAAGGTCCAGGATGGTCACGCTCGCATTGCTCACATCTGCAGCAATGTCTTCGGCAAATTCGCGGGTGATATCGTCATCCGGATCGCAATACCAGCTGACGTTGACCTTTGCACCCTTGGCGGCAGCGTCATCGAGGAGTTCCAGAAGTTCCATCAGGGCCCTTGCTGAACTGGAGTTGAAATAGGTCAGTCTGATTTCGGTGTTCAGCGATTCAGCGCCGCTGTCAAAAAAGGATGACAGCGCCCCAGTCAGCGTTGCGAAGAATCCGGTGACATCTTCCGGATAGCTCTCGCCCGTCATCATCAGGGTGCCAGCACCCGTATCAAGGGCGACGGCTGGCGTGCGGCTGGTGGCTTCAAGATGCAGATCGTTCATCTTCGGTACCTATACTGTGGCCTTGATCATGAAAAAGCGAAGGCCGTTATGCGCCGGCATCACTTCACAGGAAATAGGAAGGGTGGAGCGGCGTGCAATTTCGATAAGACCGAGACTGGCGCCCTTGGAACGCTCATCCGGCGAGGAACGCAGACGTTCCCGGTACATCTTGCGAAGTTCTTCAGGAGATTTTGTCTGCAGTTGGGTGACGCGATCGACAAGCTGGTTGGCTTCATCAACAGTGACATAGTTGCCGGCGATCACGTCCATGTTTGTTTCGTTTTCAGCGACCATGACGATCCCAAATGATGGTTTTTCACCATCTTCTGGGCCAGGCTGTGGGCCTTCAACACCATATCGGATGATGTTCTGCATCAGCTCGACGAAGATAGAGAACACATTCCTGATCTGGGCGCCATCGCGGGCATGATCCTCGAGTCGTTCACGAAGCGTATCGCCGACAGCCAGAAGGATGTCTTCAGACACATAGCCAGAATAGCTGAGAACAAACTCGTCCTTCAGCAGCAGCTGGCTAAACTTGAAAAATCTATCAAACTCCATCACAACGCCAGTCTGTAGGCCACACCACTTCACTTTGTGAGCGGAGTATAGCCGATTTAATGATCCGCACGTCAAAAATACTTACCTGATCATAAACGGATGAAAAGAGGTCTTTTTTACTCTTGAATTGGCCCCATCCTGTGGCGCGCCGGATCAGCTCTGTGTCCAGGGTAGATTGTGGTGTTTCCAGCCTTCCACAGAGTTGCGATGACCATTCTCATCTGTCCGACCTTCAAATCCTTCCAGAACATTCACCAGATCACCAAACCCTTCATTCGCCAGCATGCGACAGGCATTGGCCGACCGGCCGCCGACGCGACAGATGAAATAGACAGGCATGTCCGGTGTGGCGACAGCTTTGACCTCGGCGATGAAGTCCGGATTTGGGCGCCCGGCCTCATCCACGATGGCAGCCAAAACCACACGTTTTCCAATGCCCGATAAATCTGGTGTTCCAGTGAAATGCCACTCACCTGGGGCCCGGCAGTCGATGAGTACTGCATTATCCTTGGCGGACAGCTCTTCAAAGGTTTCGGCTGGGCTGAGTTCACGAAACATGACGGCGTCCTTTGTCCTTCCCCTTTGGCACTCAATTTGGCAGGGTAGCGACCAGCAACATGTCCTCCTTGTCGAGGGCACCCCACATGCCAGTACTAGCAAAGGTAACGACCATGGTTAAAGCGATAATTGTCGAACAGTCTGAGGACAGAAACGTCACTGCCGGCGTTCAGGAAATCGATGAAACAAGGCTTCCCGATGATGGTGAGGTTGATATCGCGGTTGAATATTCGACAATCAATTACAAGGATGGTCTGTGCCTGAACGGGCTTGCCGGTCTGGTGCGTAGCTTTCCACATGTGCCGGGCGTCGATTTTGCCGGCGAAGTTCTGTCCAGCCGTGATGATCGCTTCAAGGCTGGTGACAAGGTGATCATGAGCGGGTTCCGCAGCGGTGAGAACCGGTGGGGGGGCTACGCGACCCGTGCCAATGGGCGTGCCGACTGGCTTGTACCCGTCCCAGACGGCATGACAACGCGTGAAACTCAGGCGCTTGGCACAGCCGGATTCACGGCCATGCAGTCCATTTTGCGTCTCGAAGAAAATGGCATGACCCCAGAAGGTGGCGAAGTGCTGGTCACCGGCGCTGGTGGCGGTGTCGGGTCAATTGCAACGGTGCTTCTGGCCCGGCGCGGCTATCAGGTTGCTGCGGTCACGGGGCGCGCGGAGATTGCGGATTATCTCACTGGCCTCGGCGCCAGCCGTATTGTCGGACGTGACGAGATGCTGGATGATCCAGGCAAGCCGATGGAATCTTCGACTTGGGGCGGATGTATTGACTGTGCCGGCGGCCAGATTCTGGCCCGTGCGCTGAAACAGATGAAATCGGGTGCGGCCATTGCATCGCTTGGCAATGCAGCCGGATCAAGCATGGAAGCCAGCATCGTTCCGTTCCTGCTCCGCGGTGTTTCGATTCTTGGCATTGATTCCGTTCCGGTTCCTGTCGCCAAGCGCAAGGAAATCTGGGCAGCGCTGGCGGCGGAGATGCCACGCGATGTTCTAGAATCCCTGACCGAGGAAATCGGCCTGGCTGATGTCATTCCCTATGGTCAGAAAATTCTGGACGGTAAGGTGCGTGGCCGAATTGTCGTTGATGTGAATCGCTGACCCTGTTTGACCCAGAGCAGAACATTCAATTCGTAGGCCTGGCAGGTGAAAAATCACTTGCCAGGCCTTTTTATTTGGCTTCAGGGTAATGGCATTGATGTTGAAATCTGGCAGAGGCACCGCCGCTGCCTTATCAGGAATGGGTGTGGCCATGGATGATATCACTCTCAACGATCCGACCGCTCTTGGATCGAACCGCAAGATCGACCCGTCACGGCGGGCTCACCTGAAGCCCGACATGACGCCAAACGATAATGACCGGGTGGAAATTGGCCCGACAGCCCTGGCTTTTCAGGAATGGGAAGCCGCGGGTCTGACGGCCCCTGACATGCCGGCGCTTCGCGAATATCGGCTGTCCCGTCTTCAGGAGCAGATTCGCAAACATGATTGTGCCGGTCTGCTGCTGTTTGATCCGCTGAACATCCGCTACGCCACTGACACGACCAACATGCAGCTTTGGATAGCGCACAATGCAGCACGCGCCTGCTTCGTGCCACCAGAGGGCAAAGTCATCCTGTGGGATTTCCACAATTGTGAACATCTGTCAGCGCATCTGCCGCTGGTTGGTGAAGTACGACACGGCGCCAGCTTTTTCTATTTTGAAACAGGCGACAAGACCGACGCGGCTGCGGCGCATTTCGTGGCTGAGGTGTTGGAATTGATGCGCGCCCATGGTGGGGCCAACAAGCGCCTTGCCGTCGACAAGATTGAACATGTTGGCTTTGCCAAGCTTGTTGCTGAAGGGGTTGAGGTGATTGAGGGTCAGATGCTGACTGAGCATGCCCGCGCCATCAAGAATGCCAATGAGATGCACGCTGTTCGCGGGGCGATTCACGCCTGCGAGATGGCGGTCGCCGAGATGCGTCAGGTCATGGCTCCGGGAATCAGCGAGAATGAGATGTGGGCGGCGCTTCATGCCGGCAACATCAAGCGGGGTGGAGAGTGGATCGAGACCCGTATTCTGGCGTCCGGACCGCGCACAAACCCGTGGTTCCAGGAATGTGGTCCGCGGATCATGCAGGAAGGCGACATGATGGCCTTCGATACGGATCTGATTGGTACCTATGGCTATTGCTGTGATATTTCCCGGAGCTGGATTGTCGGAGATGTGAAACCGACAGCAGAGCAGCGTGCGCTGTATCGCATTGCCTATGACCATGTCATGACGAATATCGACATTATCCGTCCGGGCATGAGTTTTACTGAAATGACAGCAAAGGCTCACCGTCTGCCAGAGGCTTATCGTGCGCTGCGCTACGGCGTGGTCGCGCATGGTGTCGGGTTGTGTGATGAATATCCTTGCGTGCGCTATCCCGAAGATGTGGCCGAGCATGGGTATTCAGGTGTGTTTGAGCCCGGCATGGTGATGTGTGTTGAAGCCTATGTTGGCGCTGTTGGCGGGCAGGAGGGTGTGAAGCTCGAAGAACAGGTTCTTGTCACCGAGACTGGCGTTGAGGTTCTGTCCAAATATCCGTTTGAAGAGGCGCTTCTGGCCTGAAACGGGGCCTGAATTGGGGTCTGAATTGGGGCCTGGTTCTGGACCGGATTCGGGACTTGTTTCGGGGTCTGTTTCGGGGCGCGGCCCTGGGCCGGCTTAGCTCTTGGCGACCACGCCGATATGCGGCAGGTTTCGACCCTGCTGTGCATAGTCAATGCCATAGCCAATGACAAATTCGTCCGGGATGTCGAATCCAACCCAGTCAAGATCAACCTCGATCTCGCGGCGGCTTGGCTTGTTCAACAGGGCGCAGACGCTCAGCGATTTGGGCTCGCGCGTCTGCAGAATGTCATAGACCTGCGACAGGGTGTGTCCGGTGTCGACAATGTCTTCCACGATCAGCACGTCGCGTCCTTTGATGGGCGTTTCCAGATCCTGAATGATCCGCACCTGCCGGGATGACACCATCTTGTTGCCATAACTGGACACGGTCATGAAATCGACTTCCACCGGCAGATCGATGCGCCTTACCAGATCGGCAATGAAGATGAAGGACCCGCGCAGCAACCCGACAACGACAAGCTGCTCGGTGCTGCTATAGTGATCTGAAATCATGCGGGCCAGCTGTGTGGTGCGGGCGGCAATCTCGGTCTCGGTAATCAGGATATTAATATCCTGCTGGCTCGACAGAACGGTCATGATGATGTCTTGCTATGCCTCTAGAAGCGCACGTCTCCGGCTGGATGCCAGACTTATCCGCCGCTCCTTCGGTTACGCATTATAGGCATCATTCCCGTCAATGCGACCTGAATATTGCGTCTTTGTCGCATCACCCCCACATTGAAGAGGCTGGCGGAAGACACGCGTCCGCGTCTGCCAGTAACATTTTTCAATACAGCCCGGATGCTTTTCGGGTGACAGGGCCTCGGCGTCTGCGGGGGCAAAAAGAACAGGACATCACCAAAATGGCAAAAGTTGCATTTCTCGGACTCGGCGTCATGGGGTACCCCATGGCAGGTCATATCGCGGCCAAGGGGCATGACGTCACCGTCTATAATCGGACCACTGCCAAGGCCGAGGCCTGGGCCACTCAGCATGGCGGTGCGCATGCCGCAACCCCTGCAGCTGCCGCGGCTGGCGCTGATATTGTTCTATCCTGTGTGGGAGACGACCCGGATGTTCTGGAAGTGGCGCTTGGCGCTGACGGGGCCATTCCGGCAATGCGTGATGGTGCGGTCTATATCGATAACAGCACGGTATCGGCCGATGTCGCCCGCAGGCTGGCTGCCGCTGGTGCTGAACGTGGTGTCGGCGTGCTGGATGCGCCTGTTTCTGGTGGCCAGGCTGGAGCCGAAAATGGCAAACTGACCGTGATGGTAGGTGGCAGTGAAGAGGCTTTCGCCACCGGCCTTCCCATCATGGAATGCTACGGCGCGCGTGTGGTGCGCATGGGCGATGCTGGCAAGGGTCAGCAGGCCAAGATGGCGAATCAGATCTGTATTGCCGGTCTGGTTCAGGGCCTGTCAGAAGCGCTGAATTTTGCGCAGCAGGCTGATCTCGATACAGATGCCCTTCTGGAAGCCATTTCTGGCGGCGCGGCACAATCCTGGCAGATGGTCAATCGTGGCCATACCATGGTGAAGGATGAATTCGATTTCGGCTTTGCCGTTGACTGGATGCGCAAGGATCTGCGGATTTGCTTGGAAGAAGCGAAAAGCAACGGGGCGCCGCTGCCCATCACCGAGATTGTCGCCGGCTATTATGGCGAGCTGTCGGAAATGGGCTTTGGCCGCAACGACACCTCATCGCTGATCCGCCGCCTGCGTAAGGGATAGCGCCAGTTTCCAAGGCCCGCAGCCCAATTATGACTCACAAAAAAGCCCGGCGTTATAGCCGGGCTTTTCTGTATCCTGAGTGTGGACCGGGTCTAGATGCCCACACAGACGAATTTGATCTCCATGAATTCGTCGATGCCATATTTCGATCCTTCGCGGCCAAGGCCAGAGCTTTTCACCCCGCCAAATGGGCCGACCTCGGATGAGAAAATACCGGTATTTGCCGACACCATGCCATATTCCAGCGCCTCGCTGACCCGGAACAGACGCGATGTGCTGTCGGTGAAGATATAGGCGGCAAGGCCGAACTCGGTATCATTCGCCATCGCCACCGCCTCATCATCGCTGGTGAATCGGAACAGACCGGCCACCGGGCCAAAGGTTTCCTCGCCAAACATCATCATGTCGGAAGACATGTTGGCCAGAACGGTCGGCTGATAATAGGTGCCGCCGAGCTCATGCCGGTGGCCGCCGGTCAGAACCTCGGCCCCTTTTGACACCGCGTCGGCAACATGGCGTTCAATCTTGTCCAGTCCCTGGCTGTCGATGATCGGGCCCTGCTCGACACCTTCCTCCATGCCATTACCAACCTTCATGGCGGCGCTGGCTTCGGTCAGACGGCGGGCAAATTCATCATAAACGCCGTCCTGAACGAAAATACGGTTGGCGCAGACACAGGTCTGACCGGCATTGCGATATTTTGAGGCCATGGCCCCGGCAATCGCCACATCCAGATCAGCATCGTCAAAGACGATCAGCGGGGCGTTGCCGCCAAGCTCAAGGCTCATCTTCTTCAGGGTGTGAGCGCTCTGCTGCATCAGGATTCGGCCAACCTCGGTCGATCCTGTAAAGGTCATCTTGCGAATGCGGTCATCGGCACACAGCGTATTGCCAATGGCTGGGGCGTCCATGCCGGTAACGATGTTCATCACACCTGCCGGAATGCCGGCGCGTTCTGCCAGCTCGGCAAGCGCCAGTGCTGATAGAGGGGTCTGCTCGGCTGGCTTGAGAACGCAGGCACATCCTGCGGCGATGCCGGGGGCCACCTTGCGGGTGATCATGGCAATCGGAAAATTCCATGGGGTAATCGCTCCAAAAACGCCAATTGGCTGTTTGAAGGTCAGGAAGCGTTTGTCAGGAATCGGGCTCTCCATGACATCACCGCAGACCCGGCGCGCCTCTTCGGCAAACCAGTCAATGAAGCTGGCACCATAGGCGATTTCGCCCTTCGCCTCGGCAAGAGGCTTGCCCATTTCAGTGGTCAGGATGACGGCCAGATCTTCGGCATTGGCCATGATCAGCTCGTACCATTTGCGCATCACCATGGCGCGGTCCTTGGCGGTGCGGGCGGCCCATGCCTTCTGGGCTGGCACTGCGGCATCGATGGCGGCGGTGGTCTCGGCCGCACCAAGATCGGCCACTTCGGCAATGACATCGCCGGTGGCCGGGTTGGTTACAGCGAATCGGGTGTTGCCGCCATGCCAGGCGCCATTGATATAGGAATCAGTTTTCAGAAGGGTGGGGTCGTTCAGCTTCATCAGGGTCTCCGAAAAGGGGGTGTTCTATCTTATTGGGAAAAGGTGGCTGCCATTCAGTCTTCGGCAGCAGGGTCTTTTAGTGGCAGCTGGTTCCAATGCATGTCGTCAAACGGCCCGCCATCAAATCCCAGCCTGTGGGCACGCGCCACTTCTACATAATGGGCTGCCGAACGGCGCAGATTGGCCATGTCATCTTCGGTCAGGTCTCGCATTTTGCGCGCCGGGCGTCCGGCCCACAGCTCGCCCGATGGGATCACCTTGCGCGGAGTCAGCATCGCCCCGGCTGCCAGCATGGCGCCGGGCTCAATCACCGCACCATCCATGACCATGGATCCCATGCCGACAAAGGCACCGTCGCCAATGGTGCAGGCATGGATCAGCGCACAATGACCAACTGTTACGTCATTGCCGATCACGGTCGGGTAATAGCGGCTGTCGATATGGATGCAGCTATTGTCCTGAATGTTCGTGTTCTCGCCGATCGTGATGTAATTATTGTCGCCACGGATCGTGACCTGATGCCAGACGCTGCTGTGTGCGCCGATGCGCACCGCGCCAATGATGGCGCTGGTCGGCGCAATGAAGGCGGTGCTGTCGATCTCCGGCACCAGATCCATGAAAGGGGCAATATAGGCACGCCGGATATGGGCGCCAGATGGCCCGTCCTCAGTCAGGTCATAGGTCACTTTTTCTCTCCTTCACCGCATATGTCGCAGCATTCTTTGGTGGCGATATTTCGCTATAGGTTATAGAGATGTTTTCACGTCAATGTTTATTGAAAATATGTCGCGATGTACCAAGATACAGGGCAACGCGAAACCACGGAGGCCAAGATGGCATTTACGCTACCGGATCTACCTTATTCTCACGACGCGCTGGCCGAGTTTGGCATGAGCGCCGAGACACTCGAATTCCACCATGATCTTCACCACAATGCCTATGTCGTCAATGGCAACAAGCTGATTGCCGGCACAGAGTGGGAAGGCAAGTCGCTGGAAGACATCATCACCGGAACCTATGATGCCGGTGCCGTTGCACAGAATGGCATTTTCAACAATGCCTCGCAGCACTGGAACCACAATCAGTTCTGGGAAATGATGGGCCCTGGCAAGACAGCCATGCCATCCGAGCTGGAAGCCGCGCTGACGGAAAGCTTTGGCAGCGTCGATGCCTTCAAGGATGAATTCAAGGCCGCCGGTGCTGGGCAGTTTGGATCCGGCTGGTGCTGGCTGGTCAAGACAGCTGACGGCGAGCTGAAAGTCACTAAGACGGAAAACGGGGTAAACCCGCTCTGCTTCGGCCAGACCGCGCTTCTTGGATGTGATGTATGGGAGCATTCCTACTACATCGATTTCCGTAACAAGCGCCCTGATTATCTGTCGAACTTCCTCGATAATCTGGTCAATTGGGAGAATGTTGCCAGCCGCATGTAAAGGCCGCTGTAAACAGTCTGAAAGATCGATCCCCGCCCGGGCTGCCCTGGCGGGGATTTTTCATCTGCCGCTTTTTCACCGCAATGCAGCCATAAACAAAACCTTAATCCGCCCTATAACAGATCCAAGACACATTAAGTTCATCGTTATATCAAAGATAGGAGCAGATCATGGCAGCCGCCGCGCTAATACTATTATTCGGCGTAGGACTCGCCAGCAGCGACAGCTACACCGAATTCCGCAAGCACAGTAACGGAAACCCGGAATATGTTCTCGGCTATGTAAAGGGATGCGAGAGCGGACTGCGCGACTCAGGATTCGCCTTTGCCCCGACCGGCAGCATCATGCTGAAGCAGGTCAATAAGGATGGCAGCGTCGGCGAAATCTGTACCGAATAGATCCGGCCCATTAAATCCGGCCCATTAAATCCGGCCAGATCTATCAGACTGGTATCTTGTGCAGACAGTTGGAGTGGGACGGATCAGGATCCGTCACCGCCTCCCACCATCTTGTTCACGCGCAGCCGCAGCGCATTGAGGCGGATAAAGCCATGTGCGTCGGCGTGATCATAATCCACAGCCCCTTCTTCGAAGGTGACCAGGTCAGCGTTATAGAGCGAATTTGGTGACTTCCGTCCAGTGACGATCACATTGCCCTTATACAGCTTGACCCGCACAACACCGCGAACCGCGCCGCGGCAACTGTCGATGGCAGCCTGTAGCATTTCGCGCTCTGGCGAGAACCAGAAGCCATTATAGACCAGTTCTGCATAGCGCGGCATCAGCTCATCCTTCTGATGGGCCGCACCACGATCCAGCGTGATTGATTCCATGGCACGCCGTGCGGTCAGTAGGATGGTGCCGCCCGGAGTTTCATAGACACCGCGTGACTTCATGCCGACAAATCGGTTTTCAACGAGATCGATCCGGCCGATACCATTTGCACCACCAAGCTTGTTCAGCCTTGTCAGCAGGGTCGCTGGTGACATGGCAACACCATCAATCGCGACGGGATCACCATTGTCAAAAGTGATTTCGATCTCGGTCGGCTTGTCGGGTGCCTCTTCTGGCGACACGCTGCGCGAGAAGACATATTCTTCAGGCGCGACCCATGGGTCTTCCAGAACTTTACCTTCGGCAGAAATATGCAGCAGGTTGGCATCAACACTGAAAGGTGCTTCGCCGCGTTTGTCTTTGGGGATCGGAATCTGGTTCTGCTCGGCATATTGAATAAGCTTGGTGCGTGACCCAAGGTCCCATTCCCGCCACGGGGCGATCACCCGAATGTCTGGCTGCAGCGCATAATATCCAAGCTCGAAGCGTACCTGGTCATTACCCTTGCCCGTTGCCCCATGCGAAACGGCATCTGCGCCAACTTCGCGGGCAATTTCGATCTGGCGCTTGGCGATGAGCGGCCGCGCGATCGAAGTGCCAAGAAGATAGACCCCTTCATAAAGCGGGTTGGCCCGGAACATCGGGAAAACGTAATCGCGGACGAATTCTTCCCGAAGGTCCTCGATATAGATTTCCTTGATGCCCAGCATCTCGGCCTTGGCGCGGGCCGGTTCGACCTCTCCACCCTGTCCGATATCCGCCGTGAAGGTCACAACTTCGGCGTTATACTCATCCTGCAGCCAGCGCAGAATAACCGACGTGTCGAGCCCGCCGGAATAGGCCAGCACGACTTTTTTGACTTGATCCTGTTTCATGGCGTTTCTCTTAGCCGATCACCAGAAGGGCTGCAACGCAGATTTTCGCATTTTGGCTGTTGCCTTTGATGTCCTGTCCGCACCCGGCAGGGACGGTTCTGTGTCGTTTTGTGGCGACGCGGGCAAATAGCCGCAGCAGATTGACAGGTAAGCCAGCAGACAAGCTGCGCAAAGCCGCAGCAAAAGTATGATGACAGAAGGTGTCCCCCATGAGTCACAAATCAGATATTGAAATTGCCCGCGAAGCTTCAAAGCAGCCGATCCAGGATATTGGCGCGAAGCTTGGCATTCCCTCCGAACATCTTCTGCCTTTTGGCCATGACAAGGCCAAGCTGTCAGCAGAATTCATCAAGGACCAGGCCGGCCGCAAGGATGGCAAGCTGATCCTGGTGACCGCGATCAATCCAACCCCGGCCGGGGAAGGCAAGACCACCACGACTGTCGGACTTGTTGATGGTCTGAATGCCATTGGCAAGCAGGCGACTGTCTGTATCCGTGAAGCTTCGCTTGGTCCATGTTTTGGCATGAAGGGTGGGGCTGCCGGTGGTGGCTACGCCCAGGTCGTACCGATGGAGGACATGAACCTTCATTTCACCGGCGACTTCCACGCCATCACCTCGGCGCACAACCTGCTGTCCGCCATGATCGACAACCATATTTACTGGGGCAACGAGCTGGAAATTGACCAGCGCCGGGTTGTCTGGCGCCGGGTCATGGATATGAATGACCGTGCGCTTCGTGACATTGTCACCAGCCTTGGTGGTGTGTCGAACGGCTTCCCGCGTCAGGCTGGCTTCGACATTACCGTTGCATCCGAAGTCATGGCCATTCTCTGTCTGGCAACTGATCTGGACGATCTGCAGAAGCGCCTTGGCGACATCATTGTCGCTTACCGCCGTGACCGCAGCCCGATCTACTGCCGTGATATTAAGGCCGATGGCGCCATGACCGTATTGCTGGCGCAGGCGTTGCAGCCAAACCTTGTGCAGACATTGGAAAATAACCCTGCCTTTGTGCATGGCGGTCCATTTGCCAACATCGCCCATGGTTGTAACTCGGTGATTGCCACCCAGACGGCCCTGAAGCTGTCTGACTATGTGGTCACTGAGGCAGGTTTTGGTGCTGATCTTGGCGCTGAAAAGTTCATGAACATCAAATGCCGCAAGGCCGGCCTGGCACCAAGCGTTGTCGTACTGGTCGCCACGGTTCGTGCGATGAAGATGAATGGCGGTGTGGCTCGTGCCGATCTTGGTGCCGAAAATGTCGAGGCTGTTCAGGCTGGCTGTGCCAACCTCGGCCGTCACATTGAAAACCTGAAGACGTTCGGCGTGCCTGTAGTTGTGGCGGTTAACCACTTCACCGGTGATACCGAGGCCGAAATCAAGGCGCTTCAGGATTATGTCGCTGAACAGGGTAGTGAAGCCATTATTTCCCGCCACTGGGAAAAGGGGTCTGAAGGGTCCGCCGCGCTGGCGACCCGTGTTGCTGAAATTGCAGATTCTGACATCAGCAATTTTGCGCCAATCTATCCTGACGAGATGCCTCTGTTCGAGAAGATCGAAACAATTGCCAAGCGCATCTACCGCGCCGACGAAGTTCTGGCGGACAAGAAAATCCGTGATCAGCTTCGTCAGTGGGAAGATCAGGGCTATGGCAATCTGCCAGTCTGTATGGCCAAGACTCAGTACAGCTTCAGCACGGATCCAAATCTGCGCGGTGCACCAACCGGTCACTCGGTTCCGATCCGTGAAGTGCGCCTGTCAGCAGGTGCCGGCTTCATTGTCGCCATCTGTGGAGAGATCATGACAATGCCTGGACTGCCAAGCCGTCCAGCTGCTGAAAACATTCAGTTGAATGCTGAGGGTGAGATCGAAGGTCTGTTCTAAGCTTTCGGCAGATACCAGAATACGAACGGCCAGCCCCCTTGGGCTGGCCGTTGTGCGTTGTGGACTCCATTTGGAGAATTCAGAGCGACGCCGCGGCCGTTATCAGCGCGTGATGCAGCGATGATGCAGAGGACCGTGGTCCATAGATCGAAAAGCTGGCGCCCGCTTCACGACACAGAATAAGACACGCCATATGATGGATGGGGGTGCGTGTTGCCGTGCCGGCCGTCATGCTGCGGCTGTCTGCTGCCGACAGCCGTTCCAGCATGGCTATGTTGTCGGATCCAGTAAGGTCAAATCTGACCCAGGCGTCACTGGCATCTGTAATTGATGCAGCGCTGCCAAAGTTATCTGCCAGTGTGCCAGCAAGGCTGGCATCGGCGCTATTGGCTTCAACAAGATACTGGTCCGGCCCCATCCAGATCACCGCGTGACGGTCTGTCATGGCGGCGGTGTTTGGTGCTGGCAGATTTGCCCCAAAGGCGGCTTTGGCGGCCTTGGTAAAGGCCGCATTCTTTTTTGCGCGCATCGCCAGCGCCGCAAGAGATGGGTCTGCGATTTCGGTAATGCGCAGGCCGCCAATTTCGTCAATTCGTGGTGCGGTTCCGCCAAGCGCGGTTGTCGGGGTCAGTCTAGGCACGCAGACGGTCTCCTTCTGGATCGATGAAATGCGGGCTGACAATTTTCAGCTCGGCAGACCGACCCTGTAGCGGGTTCATCGCCCGCACGATTTCACCATGCCGGGCCGCCCCATTGGTAATAAATCCGAGGCCAATAGAGGCCTCCAGATGCGGCGAGTAAGCGGCGGATGTCACATAACCCTGATCATGCTTGGCATCGACAGGCGTGCCGACAGCAAACAGATGCGATCCGGCTGTCACGTCAGTACCATTTAAGGCCTGAAGCCCGACAAGGCAGAGACCGTCTTCGGCCACCAGCGCCTCGCGTCCTGACAGGATGGCGCCAATGCTGTCTTTTTTCTTCGACACCATCTTTTCCATTCCCAGGTTGCGGGCGGTGATTGTGCCGTTCAGCTCATTGCCTGTTACATGCCCCTTTTCGATCCGCATGACGCCAAGCGCTTCGGTGCCATAAGGGGTAATGTCGTAAGGTTCACCAGCTGTCATCAGGGCCCGGATCATGGCGTCGCCATAGCGGGCCGGAACAGCAATCTCATAGGCAAGCTCACCCGAGAAAGAAATCCGGAACAGCCGTGCTGGCAGACCGCCACAGACGGTGATGTTACCGCAGGCCATGAAGGGGAACGCTTCGTTGGAAATGTCATGCTGCGGGTCAACAAGCTGCTGCAGCACGGCGCGCGAGTTCGGTCCGGCAACGGCAAACTGGGCCCAGCTGTCGGTCGCCGAAATCAGCTGCACGTCAAGATCGGGCCGCAGGCACTGACGGACAAATTCTAGATGCCGGTATACACCGCCTGCATTGGCTGTGGTGGTGGTCATCAGGAAATGGTCTTCACCAAGTCGCGCGGTGGTGCCGTCATCCATCACCATCCCGTCTTCACGAAGCATCAACCCGTAACGGGTCTTGCCAACGGGTAGGGTGGCAAAACCGTTGCTGTAGACAAAATTGACGAATTCGGCCGCCCCGCGCCCCTGAATGTCGATCTTGCCAAGGGTGCTGACATCACACACGCCAACCGACTGGCGCGTGGCCAGGACTTCACGATCAACCGACTGCCGCCACTTGGTTTCGCCTTCACGCGGATACCACTGTGCCCGCAGCCATGCACCAGCTTCCACAAAAACAGCGCCCTGTTCGACAGCCCAGTGATGCGACGGTGGCAGCCGTGTCGGCCGGAAATCGGCGCCTGTCGACCGCCCGGCAAAGACTCCGATTGGCGTTGGTGTGTAGGGTGGACGATAGATTGTCGTGCCGGTCTCCTGAATGGTCTTGCCAGTCAGTTCTGCCATGATTGACAGCCCCAGCACATTTGATGTCCGTCCCTGATCGCCCGCCATGCCTAGGGTTGTATAGCGTTTCAGATGTTCCACGCTGCGGAAATTTTCCTGATGCGCCTGCCTGATATCTTTGACGGTGACATCATTCTGCTGGTCAAGCCATGCCCGCTTGGTGCCACCGACATGCCACATTGGCGTGATGTTGATATCATCGCTCTCGGCTTCGGGCATTTTTGATGCAGCTGCCGTAATGCCGATTTCGGCAAGCTGGGCAATCGCCTGTGCCTGTCCATCGGCAAGCGCGCCGGCTGTGCTGAAAATTCCGCGCGCCGCACCGGCTACGGCCAACCCTGCAGGCCCACCATCCCCAGGCACGAAGGCCGCGATATCGTCCTGCCAGACTGGCCGCCCCCGATGATGACATGTCAGATGCACATTCGGGTTCCAGCCGCCAGACACGGCAAGTGCGCCGCAATCAAGATGCCTGTGCCCACCACCTGCCATCCGGACTGTGACATGTCCTAGTCCCAATCTGCCGGAACTGTTGCTGACGACGCTGCCACGCAGGACTTCGGCAACATCGCTCGCTGGCGCCTCGTCGCGCGAATCAATAATGGCGGTGACGTCGATGCCGGCCGCGGCAAGGTCGACGGCTGTGCGATGCCCGTCATCATTATTTGTAAAGATGGCGATACGTTCGGCCGGTGCCGCAGCATAACGGTTGACAAAGCCCCGTACCGCCCCGGCCTGCATGATCCCCGGCCGGTCATTATTATCAAAGGCAATCAGCCGTTCTGTCGCGCCAGCGCATAGCAACGCACGTTTCGCATAGACCCGCCACAGGATCTGACGTGGCTTGCCTGGCTGCGGCACGGCAAGATGGTCGGCAACCCGTTCAACCACGCTATAGATGCCGTGATCAAAAACGCCAATAGCAGTGCTGCGCGGCATGATCCGCACATTATCCATTGTGGACAATTCGGCGATGGCGCTGTCAGCCCAGTCACATCCGGCCATGCCGCCAACATCATGAGTCTCCAGCGTCAGGCGTCCGCCGGCCCGAAAATCTTCATCAACCAGAATTACCTCTGCACCGGCGCGTCCGGCCGTCAGCGCCGCCATCAACCCGGCTGGCCCAGCGCCGATGATCAGAAGGTCACAATGCCGATACCCGCGGTCATAGACATCAGGGTCATCTTCGCCAGACAGCGCGCCAAGCCCTGCGGCACGGCGGATAATCGGCTCATAGACAAGTTCCCAGAATTTCTTCGGCCACATAAAGGTTTTGTAATAAAAGCCTGCCCCCAGAAAGGATGACAACCTGTCATTCACCGACATCAGGTCGAAGCCAAGCGAGGGCCAGCGGTTCTGGCTTCGGGCGTCCAGCCCGTCAAACAGCTCGGTCATCGTGACCCGGCTGTTTGGCTCGCGGCGGGCACCGCTGCGAAGCTCAACCAATCCGTTTGGCTCTTCGGACCCAGCTGAAATGATGCCGCGCGGGCGGTGATATTTAAAAGACCGTCCGACAAGCCGAATGCCATTTGCCACCAGCGCTGATGCCAGCGTGTCGCCGGCATAACCGGTGAGCTGGCGGCCATCAAAGGAAAAGCTCAGAGGCGTGTTTCGGTCAATCAGACCGCCATCAAGTCTGTTCACCTGGGTCATTTGCGGCCTCCCGCACGGGATGATTTTGTCTTGGCTGCAGCGGTCTGCCTGTTTGCCAGTTCAGCACTGATGATTTCATGGGTCACGGTGTTGCGAGTCACGATCAGCCAGCTCCGGTCTCCCATCTCGTGATACCAGAGCTCACGATGTGTGCCGGCAGGGTTGTCACGGAGATACTGATATTCATAGAAGGAATCGGCGGCATCACCGGCCTGCCAGTCCGGCCTGTTGATCAGGCTGGCATCGCCAAGATAGACAAATTCCTGTGAGTCGCGCGGGCCAAGAAGCGGGTGCGGAATGATCATTTGTAAATTCCTCCGCTAGTGCAGGTTGGGCTGCGCGCCCGACCCTTTTTCGTCGATCATATGACCGGTACGGAACCGGTCCATACGATAGGCTGTTGCCGTCTCATGCGGGGTATCGGTGGCCAGAAGATGGGCAAAACACCACCCGGATGCAGGCGTTGCCTTGAAGCCGCCATAGCACCAGCCGCCATTGAAATAGAGCCCGTCGATTGGCGTGCGGTCGATGATGGGTGATCCGTCCATGCTCATATCCATGATGCCGCCCCACATGCGTACCATGCGGGCGCGCCCGATCAGGGGCATCATCGACATGCCGCCTTCGCAGACATCTTCTACCACCTGAAGATTGCCGCGCTGTGCATAGGAATTATATCCGTCGATATCGCCGCCAAAGACCAGCCCACCCTTGTCGGACTGGCTGATATAGAAATGGCCGCCCCCATAGGTGATCACACCCGGGATGATGGGCTTCAGACCTTCTGACACAAAAGCCTGAAGAACATGACTTTCAATGGGAAGGCGCAGCCCGGCAGCCTGCATGACGCGGCTGGAACTGCCCGCAACCGCGCTTCCGATCTTGCGTCCGGCGATAAAGCCGCGATTTGTTTCGACCCCGGTGCAGCGCCCGTTCTGGATGCGGAATCCTGTCACTTCACAATTCTGAATAATATCGACGCCAAGCGCATCGGCTCCGCGGGCATAGCCCCAGGCCACCGCATCATGGCGCACGGTGCCGCCCCGCCGCTGTACCAACGCCCCCATGATTGGGAATCTGGCATTGTCAAAATTCAGGAACGGGCACTCGGCACGAAGCTGTTCGGCATCCAGAAGTTCGGCATCCGCACCATGCAGCATCATCGCATTACCGCGCCGGCGATAGGCGTCGCGCTGGCCGTCTGAATGATACAGGTTGAAAACCCCACGCTGACTGACCATCGAATTGTAGTTGGTGTCCTGTTCCAACCCTTCCCACAGTTTCAGCGAGAATTCGTAGAATGGCTCATTCCCGTCCAGCAGATAGTTGGAGCGGATGATGGTGGTGTTGCGTCCGACATTGCCGCCACCAATCCATCCCTTTTCCAGAACGGCGACCGATGACTGGCCAAACTGGCTGGCCAGATAATAGGCGGTTGCCAGACCGTGGCCACCGCCGCCAATCACAATGAAGTCGTAGGCAGGCTTGGGGTTCGGGTCGCGCCAGGCAGGCCGCCATCCCTTATTGCCAGTAAGACCTTCTTTTAGAATCCGAAATCCGGAGTAACGCATGGCACCTCGCGTCCCGCACCGTCATTAAGCTGTTTTCTATTCAGACATTGTCGTCAGATATTGTCGGGTGTTCTTCGTACCAATGGGTGTTAAAGACGACATTTTCTGGCGCGAAAGCGCGAAGATACGATGCGCCTCTGTCAACAGGCTGGCAAGGCTGTTTCAGCGTGCCGATACACTTCATCGCATCTGGTCATCGCATATAGGCTGTGCCCGGACACAGTTTTTTCACATTACACTTCCCGAAGAAGTGGTGCTGGCTTGCGCCCCAGGGTACGAACGGCACCGGCAAGGCCCAGTGTGGCTGTTGCGGCGGCGCCTGCCATGGTGGTCAGAAGAACCAGCAGGAAGTCCAGTTCGAAGTCAGACTGTAGAAGCTGTTCGATCAGGGCCCAGCTGGCAACACTGCCAATGATGGCTGCCGCCGATGCGGCCAGCATGCCAAGAAACGCATATTCCAGCAGCCAGGCAATGGCGATGGAAACGCGCGTTGCTCCCAGATCCTTCAGGATCACGGAATCGGCAAGTCGCTGTGCTTCAGTACTGGCCACGGTTCCGGCAAGAACGGCAATGCCGGCAATCAGCGTGACAAGAGCCGTCAGCTGGACGGCTGCGCCAAGCAGGCTGATCACACGCTGCGCTGTCGCCACCGCTTCGCGCACTGAAATGGCTGAAATATTGGTGAAGGCCGCGGCGATATTTTTATCAATTTGCGCGGCGGCTTCGTCGGTGCCGGCATGGGTGGTGGCCATCCAGCTATGTGGCGCGGCTTCCAGGACGCCGGGTGACAGCACAAACACGAAATTGATGCTGAAGCTCTCCCACTCGACATCACGAATATTGGTAATGCGGGCGGTGATCGGGCGGCCCAGAACATTGAAGGTGACACTGTCGCCAATCCAGACACCCAGCTCTAGCGCTTCTTCCTGCGTCATCGAAACAATCGGGGGGCCGGCATAATCTTCGGCCCACCATTCCCCCGCTACGATCTCACCACTCTCCGGTGGTGTCGCTGACCAGGTCAGAGCCCGATCTCCCCGCAGAACCCAGCTCGATCCGCCTTTCATGTCAAATTCGGAGGCGGCCCGCCCGCCAAGCTCAGTCACCCGTCCGCGGATCATCGGGGTTCTGCTGACGGCGGTGATGCCCTCGGTGGCGCTGGCGATGGACATGAATTCGTCGATCTGGGTTGGCTGGATGTCGATGAAGAACCAGGCAGGGGCATCTTCGGCGACTCGGCTGTCAATCTGGCGCCCGATATTGGCCTGAGACAGCGACACTGTAACCAGCACGGAAAGACCCAGACCAAAGGCAATGACCACGGAACGCACCGGTGACCCGGGGCGGGTGATGGCTGAAAGCGCCAGCCGTGCCGGTACATAGCGCGGCACTGGAATGCGCCGGAAGGCAAACAGCAAGGCCTCACCCATACCGGCAAGAAGCAGGATGCTGGCCAGTGACCCGCCGATGAAGCTTGCCGTCAGGCGCAGGTCACGCGTGGCCAGAAAAGCAAGACCGGCCAGCGCGCCAAGCGCGGCCAGCGCAATCACGATATACCGGGTCTTTGGGCGTCCGGCCGGCATAGTGTTGAGTCGCCGAAATAGATTGGCGGCACGCACTTCCTCGGCCTTGGCCAGCGGCCACAGGGCAAACAGGAAGGAGGTCACCATGCCAAACCCGGCGGCGATCATCAGGGGAACCGGATAGACCGATACCGCAATAGGCACGGTCACATAGGACGACAGCAAGTCAATGGCGAATACCGGGGCGATGGCCGCCACCGCCACACCCAGCAGAACGCCAAGGCTGGCGATTAGCATGACCTGCAGCAGATAGATTCTGAAGATCAGCCGCGCTGGTGCGCCAAGACATTTCAATGTGGCAATGACGGGCATCCGGCTGCCAAGCCAGGCCCGCACTGCCCCGGCCACGCCAAGACCGCCAATCAGCAGGGCTGTCAGCCCGACAAGAACCAGAAACACTTCTGTCCGGTCAATGAACACATCGAATCCTGGGGCTGCATCCACAAGGTCGCGAACCCGAACAGGACTGTTTTCTGTTGCGGCCTTCAGGGCGGCAACGGCCTCATTGCGATTGGCTTCCTGATCGAACAGCAGCCTTGTGTAATAGGTGATCATCGCGCCCGGCTGGCGCAGGCCCGTGGTGCCAAGCGTCTCGCTGGACATCATCACCCGCGGGCCAAAGGTGATGAAGCTGACGGATCTGTCAGGTTCATAGACAAGCGTGTCGGCGATTGTCAGCTCGGCCTCCCCGATCCTGACACTGTCACCAACGGCAATATCAAGTGCCGTGAGCAGCTGCGGGTCGACCAGTATCTGCCCCTCGGCAAGCTGGTCAGCCAGGCTGTTGCCACTGCCAAGCTCGGCTGCGCCAATCAAAGGCCATTTGGAATCAACGGCTTTCAGGGCCACAAGCTTGCGCTCATCTCCTGCCTGCAGCATGGCGCGCATCTGCAGGGTGGATGACAGGGTGCCGTATTTGCCTGCGATTTCGGTAACGGTGGGTGGTGCAGACATATACAGGCTGCGAAGTTCGACATCACCGCCAAGTAGAATGCGTGCATTCCCGGCAATGCCATCACGCATGGCCTCGGCCACTGAGCCGACCGTGCCGATGGCGGCAACGCCAAGCATGAGGGCGGCAAGGAAAACACGAAAACGGGCTACGGATCCGCGAATTTCGCGGCGGGCCATTCGCCAGGCAAGGGTCCAGCTACTGTCGCCAATGGGTGGCGCGGCATCGGTTGGATGGGGCGTGTTCATGGTTGTTACGCCACCTTATGACGGGCTGTTGGACGGTCACTGACAATCTGTCCGTCCTCGATGGTCAGCACGCGCGAACATCTCTCTGCAAGATCTGGGTCATGGGTCACCAGAACCAGAGCGGCACCGGCAGAATCGGCGGCCCCAAACAGGGTGGTGATGACCTTTTCACTGGTGCCACTATCCAGGTTTCCGGTTGGCTCATCCGCTAACAGAATGCGCGGATGTGGGGCGATCGCGCGGGCAATGGCAACGCGCTGCTGTTCGCCGCCAGACATCTGATCGGGAAGGTGTGTCTGCCGGTGGCCAAGGCCAACGGAATCAAGCGCTGCAGCCGACAGATCATTGGCATCACTGCGGCCGGCAAGTTCCAGCGGCACGGCAACATTCTGCAGGGCTGTCATCGATGGGATCAGGCGAAAGGCCTGAAACACGATGCCAACCTGGTCGCGGCGCAGGGCTGCCAGCGCGTCCTCACCCATTCTGGTGATATTCTGTTCACCAAGGGTGATGCTGCCTGATGTCAGGCTCTCAAGGCCGGCCATAATCATCAGCAGACTTGTCTTCCCGGCTCCGCTTGGCCCCAGCACGCCAACGGTTTCTCCAGCGTCAATCGACAGTGAAATGCCGCGCAGAATGTCTACCATCCCGTCAGCGCTGGACAGGGAAAGCTTCGCATCTTCAAGATGGATCACGGGATTGGTGCCGGGGGCAGGTGGCGTGGCTGGTGCGGTGGGTGTCGTGCTGGTCATGAAAGGTGGCTCGGGATGTAATAGATGGGCGTGTGTATCGGCGGCGTAGCTCTAATCGGTCCGGTGCATAGCATGCTGGCTGGATTTGGTCATCATGAAGCCCTATTTTAAATGCGCCGCCAACATCAGATTTTCTTGGGTCGCATATGGTAGGGATGATGCCGCCAATCAACAGTTCCGTTTATTCCTCTTTTGCCGGAAGTTTTGCCGGATGCATCAGGTTGCTGGCAGGTCTGCTGGGTCATGCCAGGGCCATCCGGCATTGGTGCCTGTCCAGTGCGATAGCCATTCTGGTGATGTCAGCTGGCCTGTCGATGTCGGCACTGGCTGACCTGCCGCGTATTCTTGTCCTTGGCGACAGCCTTGTGGCTGGATATGGCCTGCCCCCGGGACAGTCCTTTCCAGATGCGCTGCGGCGCTCACTCGCTGCCGAGGGCCGTGACGTAACAGTTATCAACGCAGGCGTATCGGGAGACACCACGGCGGGTGGTCTGGCCAGGCTTGAATGGTCGCTCGGGGATAATCCTGATGCTGTCATTATCGTGCTGGGTGGAAATGACATGCTGCGGGGCCTGGATCCTGTGGCGACAAGATCCAATCTCGACACGCTTATCGCGGCGTTGCGGCAACGGGATATTCATGTCCTGCTGGCTGGCATGATGGCGCCGCGTAATATGGGGCCTGATTTTGTGGATGCGTTTGACAGTCTCTACCCTGATCTTGCGCGCAAATATGATATTGGCCTCTATCCGTTCTTTCTGGAGGGGGTGGCGCTGGATCCTGATCTGAACCTACCTGATGGCTTGCATCCGAATGAACAGGGTATCGATGAGATTGTGCGCCGCATCAGGCCGTCCGTGGATCGTCTGCTGGATCGTGTTGATGGCGGAACATAACGGTGATGCTGCCTGACAGCTTTGAAAATTCTTTGCATCGAATCGCGGTCTGGCCTACATTGCC
>WTJS01000193.1 GCA_011524735.1 Alphaproteobacteria bacterium | reverse complement strand
CGCTGTACCTGCGCGGCCTTGCCGCCTATCAGGATGAAAATTTTGCCGATGCCGTGGCCGTCTGGCAGCGGTTGCAACAGGTCTCCAGTGCCAATGCCCCCTGGATGGGACTGCTGGCAGAGAATATTGCTGATGCGGCACAGGCTGGCGGCATAGTGCTTCAGCCCGATTCAAATCAGCCCGGCCCTGACGCCACTGACATTGCCGCCGCCGCCGAAATGACCGCCGAGGACCGAAATGAGATGATCCGGTCCATGGTTGACGGGCTGGCGGACAAACTGGCCGCCGACCCATCAGACAGGGCTGGCTGGCAACGGCTTGTGCGCGCCTATCAGGTGCTGGAAGATTTTCCGGCCGCACAGACGGCGCTTGTCGGCGCGGCAGATGCGGACCCGGCAAATGCAGATGCCCAGCTGATGGCGCTGGAACATATGGTTGTGCATCGGCTTGACGCACCGTTTCTGGAAGATGCGACACGGCTTCTGGCACGGCTGGACAGCATTGCCCCCAACCGGGCGGAAACGCTGTATGTGCGGGGGCATTTCGCCAAGCTGAATGGTGATGTCGAAACCGCACGCGATTCCTGGCAGACATTGATGGACAGGCTGCCAGCCAACGCCCCGATCCTTGATCAGCTGCAGGCGGCCATTGATTCCCTGTGAGCCAGCGCGGCTACCAGCCACCTGACTTCAGGCCACCAACCGCCTGCGACGTCAGTCCGGGCGGCGGCGCGAATACATTATCTTCGCCAAGCATGAAGACCTGAGTATCACGGCCATGAAGAGGGGACAGCGCGGCGTCACGACAGTCCAGCCCCCCGGTGAGCACCCCAAATGAGGGCAGCAGCAGGCGGGTGGCTGTCTGGATGAAACAGGGTCGACGGAGCCGCGTGCCCCGAAGGGAAATTGTTGCCGATGGGTGGAAATGCGCGCTGATTTCAGGGCGCGTCTCTGCTGCATCCATGATGTGACGCATGATGATCCCATGATCAGCCCATTCGAGCTGACCTGTATGGCCGGGGGGCACAAAGCTCTGGTCATGATTGCCTTCAACCCAGACCGTGTCACGCCCGTCCAGAATGGCAATCAGCCGATCGCGATTTTCGGAGGACATGCGCGCCCACGCATTGCCGTCATGGAATACATCGCCAAGCAGGATCAGCCTGTCCGGCCGCAGATCGTCACAGACAGCCGCAAGATTGGCCAGCGTCTGGGCCGTATCATAGGGCGGCAGAAATTGGCCGCTGCGATGATAGCTTGAAGCCTTTTCCAAGTGCAGATCGCCCAGGATCAGCGTACTGGTACCACGCCAGAACAGCGCCCCAGAGGGATGAAGCTGCATTGTCTGACCAGCAAATTCAGTGGATCGATTCGACATTAGCTGCGCGGATGATTTCCTGTTCCATGTCCGCCATCAGGTCGTCACCAACCTCGCTGCGAACGGTATTTTCACGACTGATCTGCATGATCAGGGGCACCGCCATGGGCGATATCATATCCAGCTCCCGGCAGACAATATGCCCGTTCAGTTCCTGCAGCGTATCGGCAAGCCGCCCGGCATCAATCAGACCCTGCATGGCATCACGCCGCACGGCCTGAAGCAGAATGTGATCCGGTTCATGGCGACGCAGAACATCATAGATCAGATCGCTGCTGAACAAGATCTGCCGGCCGGTTTTCACCTGTCCTGGATGCCGCCGTTCAACAAGACCAGAAATAATCGCCGCGTCGCGGAACAGGCGTTTCAGAAGCGGTGTGTCCTGAAGCCATTCTTCAAACTCTTCGGTCATGATGTCCGGGTCCAGAAGCGCGGTGACATCCGCAGGCGGGGCCATCGACCACACCGCCAGCGCGTAATCGGTCATGGAAAAGCCCATCGGGCGCAGCCCGGCACGCTTCATCCGGCGCAGCAGCAAGAACCCGAGCGTCTGGTTGGCGTTGCGGCCAGCGAAGGTATAGATCACCGTGTGATACCGCTTGCGGTGCGGGAATATCTCTACAAGCAACGTTTTTTCATCTGGAAGCGCCGATCTGTCCGCATGAAGCGACAGCCAGTCTCTGATCTGGCCGGGAAGATCATCATGCGATTCGCCGTCGCCAATCAGGCTGCGCACCGCATAGGACAGGTTGCTGGACAGCGGCAGCCGCCCTCCCCCATAGCTTGGGATCTGGGCTTCACCGCCACGCGCCTTTGACACCATAACGGCAGCATTGCTGATGCCTTCAAAGGTCAGCACCTGCCCGCCAAACAGAAATGTGTCACCGGGCGACAGATTGACCACGAAATTTTCTTCAACCGACCCCAAGGTTCGGTTCCGCAGCTTTACCTTGAGCATCGGGGATTCAACGATGGTCCCGATATTCATCCGGTACTGACGGGCCATGCGGGCCTCACGCAGCGCGATCGTCCCGTCCGCCAGTGTGGTGAGCCGGTTATATTGCGGATAGGCCGCCAGCGCGTAACCGCCATTGGTCACAAACCCAATGATGGCATCAAACTGTGAGCGGTCCAGATCGGCATAGGCCGCCGCTGATGTGACCTCGGCAAACAGGTCATCGGCATTAAAGGGCCCGCTGCAGGCCACTCCAAAGACGTGCTGGGCCAGCACATCAAACCCGCCCCGACGAAACGCTGCACCATCAAGCCGGTTGACGGCAATTTCGGCCTGCGCTGCCACACATTCCAGATATTCAAACCGGTTGGTCGGCACCAGAATGGCACGGCTTGGTTCATTCAGCCGGTGATTGGCCCGTCCCACACGCTGCAGCAGACGGCTGACCCCTTTTGGTGCGCCAATCTGGATCACCAGATCGACATCGGCCCAGTCCAGCCCCAGATCAAGCGAGCTGGTGGCCACCACACAGTCAAGCCCGCCAGCCGCCATCATCGCTTCGACTTTGCGGCGCAATTCACGTTCCAGCGACCCGTGATGCACGGCGATGCGCAGATTGTCCTCATTCAGCTGCCATAGCCGCTGGAATACGAATTCGGCCTGTGCCCGGGTGTTGACGAACACCACGCTCATCTTCGCCCTGCCAATTTCGGCATAGACTTCATCAAGCGCATGCCGCGCCATATGGCCAGACCAGGGAATCCGTTTGTCCGTCTGCAGAATGGTGATTTCAGGTGCTGTTGCCTGCGGCACGCGCACAATGGCACCCCCGTCACGACACAGCCAGTCACAGGCCGCCTGCGGCCGATCGATGGTGGCTGACAGACCAATGCGCCGTGCCTGCGGGGCCAGCGTCGCCAGCCGTGCCAGATTCAGACTGAGAAGATCGCCACGCTTATTGTCAAAGAAAGCGTGGAGTTCGTCGATAATGACAAACTGCAGGCCCGAAAAATAGCTGGCAGCATCTTCATAGGACAGAAGCAGGGCCAGCGATTCCGGCGTTGTCATCAGAAAATCAGGCGGCTTGGTTTTCTGCCGCTGGCGGCGGGAGGCTGGCGTATCACCGGTTCGGGTCTCAAACCTGACGGGGAGGTCGAGTGCTTCAATCGGCGTCTGGATATTCCGGTGCACATCAACGGCCAGCGCCTTGAGCGGCGAGATATAGAGCGTGTGAAGCTTGCCAGATGAGCCCCGATCCGCAAGATCGAGAAAAGATGGCAGGAATCCCGCCAGCGTCTTGCCGGCCCCTGTCGGGGCAAACAGGATGGTGTCGCGCCCCTCAAGCGCGCTGTCCGCGGTCCGGACCTGATGATCGAACCAGTCCCAGCCACGCCCCTGCAGCCACCCTGTCAGCGGATGCGATTGGAGACGTGCCGATAGATCCCTATATGTGTCGTCATGAAGTGGCTCAACCATGAACTCTATATAGACCCGATCGATAGCTATATCGACCCGGTGCGGCCGGTAAGCCGGGCCATCATTACGCATGGTCACGCCGACCATGCCCGCCCTGGTCATGAGCATGTCCTGGCCACGCCCCAGACCATCGACATCATGAAGCATCGCTATGGTGCAAACTGCGCCGGATCCTTTCAGGCGCTTGCCTTTGGCGAGCCACTGATGATTGACGACGTTGAAGTCACGCTGTTTCCGGCTGGCCATATTCTGGGCAGTGCACAGGTACGCATGGTGTATCGCGGGCAGCGGGCGGTGGTCACCGGCGACTATAAGACGCATCCCGACAGCACCGCACAACCGTTCGAGCTGGTGCCCTGCGATCTGTTTGTCACCGAAGCCACTTTTGGCCTACCGGTGTTTCAGCACCCAAACCCGCAGGATGAAATCGCGCGTCTGCTGGCATCGCTGGCCGCACAGCCAGACCGGACGCATGTCATTGGCGCCTATGCGCTTGGCAAGGCACAGCGGGTGATCAAGCTTCTGCGTGAAGCAGGCCATGATGCCCCGATCTATCTTCATGGTGCCCAGGAAAAGCTGTGCACCTATTACCAGCAGCAGGGCGTCGATCTCGGCGATCTGCGCAAAGCCCTTGATCGGGATAAAGAGTCCTTTAAGGGACATGTTGTGATTGCGCCGCCCTCTGCCCTTCGTGACCGCTGGTCGCGCCGGCTTGGCGATGCTGTCATCTGTCAGGCTTCCGGGTGGATGACGATCAAGCAACGCGCCAAGCAAAGCGGTGTTGAGCTGCCCTTGGTGATTTCAGACCATGCCGACTGGAATGAGCTGACAGAAACCATCACCGCAACAGGCGCCGAGACGATCTGGGTTACGCATGGGCGGGAAGATGCTCTTGTCCATTGGTGTCGTCAGCGCAGCCTGCAGGCAGAACCGCTGTATCTTCAGGGGCGGGATGAGGACAGCAGCGAATGAGAGGGTGCCAATGAAACGTTTTGCAACCCTGCTGGAGACGCTGATCCTGACTCCGTCACGCAACGCCAAGATTGCGGCGATGGCAGAGTATTTTCGTGACACGTCCGACCCTGACCGCGGACTGGCCCTGGCAGCGATCACGCGTGACCTGACGCTGAAAAATCTGAAACCGGCCATGCTTCGCGAGCTGGTGACCAGCCGGGTCGATCCCGACCTGTTTGCAATGTCCTATGATTATGTCGGCGATCTTGCCGAGACCATATCGCTGATCTGGCCAGGAAGCCCCAACGGGGCAGATCACGTACCAAATGTTTCGGGCTTCATTGATCTTGTCGAGACAACCCCAAAGGCCAAACTGCCAGACGTCATGGAAAGCTTGCTGGACCAGGCAGATGCCAGTCTGCGCTGGGCCATGATCAAGCTTGCCACCGGTGGGCTGCGCGTCGGGGTTTCTGCACGGCTGGCCAAAACCGCGCTTGCCGCCTATAGCGGACAGAATCTGGAGGACATTGAAAAAATCTGGCATGGGCTGGAAATCCCCTATACGTCCCTGTTCGCCTGGCTGGATGGCGCAGGCCCAAGGCCAGAAATTCAGCATGGCCGCACCTTTCATCCCATGATGCTGGCCCATCCGATTGATGTAGAGCGCGATTTTGACACGCTGGACCCGGCTGCCTATCAGGCGGAATGGAAATGGGACGGCATCCGCGTGCAGATTGTCAGCGACGGAGACCAATGCCGCCTGTTTTCGCGCACCGGTGACGAGATTTCAGCAGCCTTCCCCGATGTCACGGCCGCCGTCTGCGGACGTGCGGTTCTGGATGGCGAATTGCTGGTTGGCACTGATTTCGTCCCGCAATCCTTCAACCATCTTCAGCAACGCCTGAACCGCAAGACGGCCACCCGCAAACAGCTTGCCGACAGCCCGGCTTTTGTGCGGGTATATGACATGCTGTTTGACGGCAATGACGACATTCGCGACCTGCCTCTTGGGACACGACGACAAAGGCTGGAGGCCTGGATAGCCTCGCAGGCGGGCACATTGGCCAGTTCGCGGCTTGATCTGTCGCAGATACTGCCCTTTCAGAGCTGGGACGAGCTTGCGGAAATCCGGCACCATGCTGCCGAAGTGCTGGGGCATGAAGGATTGATGATCAAGCAGATTGCCAGCAGCTATGTCGCGGGTAGACCGCGCGGGCCCTGGTTCAAATGGAAGCGCGAGCCGCGCATGATCGACACGGTCATGATGTATGCTCAGCGTGGCCAGGGGCGACGCAGTTCTTTCTACTCGGATTTCACCTTTGGCATCTGGAAGGGCAATGAAATTGTGCCTGTTGGCAAAGCCTATTCCGGCTTTACCGATGAGGAACTGAAAGAGCTGGACAAGTTCGTGCGCGGCAACACAACCAATCGCTTTGGGCCGGTCCGCGAAGTGGAGAAGAGTCTCGTTGTCGAGCTGGCATTCGACAGCGCCCATGAAAGCCCCCGCCACAAATCCGGCATTGCCCTGCGCTTTCCACGAATCAACCGCATCCGCTGGGACAAGCCCGCAAGCGAAGCGGATAATATCGACACGGTTCGCACCCTGCTGAGCTAAGATTTACTGGGTTAGGGGTTTAATGCTTCGCAGGACAAAGTCAGATTTATTGAACAAAAAGACAAAGAAACATCTTTTCTTTGTCGCCAAACATGTCATTTTGCTAATCAAGGCATAAATGCCGACCAATTCACCCATAAGACCTTTACAGTTTGTCCGTCATGAATGATCTCGATGCCCGCATCATTGCGCTTCTGAAACGGAATGCGCGCACCTCCATTACCCAGATGTCCTTCGAGCTTGGCGTATCGCGGGTGACGATTGATTCGCATATCAAGAAGATGGAAGCCTCAGGCGTCATCAGCGGCTACACAGTCACCCTTGGCGCCGAAGAATTCCGCCATAATGTGTCAGGCTGGATTCTGATCAATGTGGCAGCGAATTCTGAGGAAGACATCATCAAGCAGATGGTATCCATGCCTGAGATCACCCGGCTGCACACCACGAATGGCCGATGGGACCTTGCCGCAGAAATCCAGACACAGACACTGGAAAGCTTCGATTCTGCGATTTCCCGGTTGCGCCAGATCCCCGGCATTCAGGAAACAGATACCAGCCTGCTGCTGAGTTCCCGCATCGGATAACTGCGTAAAATTTTCTGCATGAATCTTCCACATGCCCTGACAGGCGTGGCAAAACACCGCAAGGTTTTTGGCCGGTGATGAAAAGTTTTTTTCAGGTTCCCTCTTTTACATCCCCAAAAATGATGCTCATATTTTTGGTATACCGCCAATAAGGCGGATCTGTAACCGGAGGAAACCATGAACAGATTTGTTG
>WTJS01000168.1 GCA_011524735.1 Alphaproteobacteria bacterium | reverse complement strand
CACATCTGCTTATACAGACCATTCTGGGCCAGAAGATCGACGTGCGACCCGCGTTCAACAACACGGCCTTCCGACAGAACCAGAATTTCATCAGCATCAATCACGGTCGACAGGCGGTGCGCGATCACAATGGTCGTGCGGGCTTTCGACACTTCATTCAGCGACGCCTGAATTTCCTTTTCAGTGCGGCTGTCGAGCGCAGATGTTGCTTCGTCAAACAGGAAGATTGAGGGTTTTTTCAGAATGGCACGCGCGATGGCCACACGCTGCTTTTCGCCACCTGAGAGCTTCAGGCCACGCTCGCCCACCATCGTGTCGAATTTTTCCGGCAGGCGGTCGATAAAGCCGTCAATGGCAGCCAGCTTTGCCGCCTGTTCAATATCAGCCTGGCTTGAGCCATGACGGCCATAGCCAATATTGTAGCCGATGGTGGCGTTGAACATGACAGTGTCCTGCGGCACCACGCCAATGGCCGCACGCACACTGCCCTGCGCCACCTCGGCAAGATTCTGACCATCAATGCGCACCACGCCCTGATGCGGATCATAGAAGCGGAACAGCAGACGGGAGATGGTTGTCTTGCCCGACCCGCTTGGCCCGACAATGGCAACGCGTTTGCCCTTGGGCACAGTGAAAGATACCCCCTGCAGAATGGGGCGGTCACCATAGGCAAAATGCACATCGTCAAAAGTGACAGCGCCGCCTTCCACCACCAGCTCTGGCGCATCAGGCCGGTCCTGAATATCAACATGTTCATCCAGCAGGCCGAACATGCGTTCCATGTCGACAAGCGCCTGGCGAAGTTCGCGATAGATATAGCCAAGGAAATTCAGCGGCAGATAGAGCTGCAGCAGATAGGTGTTCACCGCCACAAAATCGCCAACCGTCAGTTTGCCTTCCTGAATATGAAGACCAGCCATACCCATCATCAGCATCAGACCGATGGCAATGATGACGCCCTGACCAACATTCACCACTGACAGAGAGGTACGGGAGCGAACAGCCATCACCTCATAGCGGTGCATGGCTTCGTCATAGCGGCTGGATTCAACAGCTTCAGCGTTGAAATATTTGACAGTTTCGTAATTCAGAAGGGAATCGACAGCGCGGGTGGCGGCGCTTTCATCTGCCTCATTCATCTGTCGGCGGAATTTGATCCGCCATTCGGTAACGCGCACGGTAAAGGCGCTGTAGGCCACCACTGTCAGGAAAGTGACCGCGGCATAGAACGGGCCAAACATGATCCACAGGATGATGCTGACAAAGATCACTTCCACAAAGAGCGGGATCACTTCGAAGAACACCATCGTCAGCATGAATTCGATGCCCTTGGCACCGCGATCGATGGCGCGGGTCATGCCACCCGTCTGACGATCAAGATGGAACTGCAGAGACAGTTTGTGCAGATAGTCGAAACAGCGCATCGCCGCCCCGCGCACGGCGCGCTGGGCAACGGCGGCAAACAGATATTGCTTGGCTTCGGCAAAGACCTGCTGGCCAAGACGTGTCAGCGCATAGCCAGCAATGACCAGCAGCAGCATCTTCAACGAAAACCCGGCCTGATCATTGACCATGTCAACGGCAGCGCCATACAGCAGCGGGGTAATGATGTTGGACCCGCGCGAGGCGACAAGAGCGCCAAAGGCAGAGGCAATCCGCCCCCGCACACGCCAGTCACCACGCGGCGCCGTGTAGGACCATAGCGCCTTCATCAGCGCGATGGTTTTGTTCAGACCTGTTTTTGACATCGCTCGATCAGATTCTCATGCCGCTGTCAGCCAGCCGCAGGACGTGGGAAGTTCACCCTGTATATAGGAAATCAGCCCTGACTTGCCACAGTAAAGCTTTCTCCGCATCCGCAGCGGGCAGCTTCATTCGGGTTATTGAAGACAAAGCGCGAGGCAAATTTTGTTTCTTCCCAGTCCATTTCAGACCCAATCAGAAACATCACGGCTGTTGGATCGATGAACAGGGTCACCCCTTTTTCTTCAACCCGGTCTTCAAATGGCTTGGTTTCGGTGGCGTATTGCACGTCATATTGCAGCCCTGAACAGCCGGCCGTCTTGATGCCGATCCGCAGGCCAAGGATTTCCGAATCCGCAGCCGCCATCAGCGAGCGCACCTGCGCCGCCGCAGCGTCGGTCAGTGTCACGATGGGTTTGCCAGGTTCGAACATCATTCAGTTTGTCCCTATCAGTCTGTCTGTTTTGGCACTGAATTTACAAGCACCGCAGCTGGGTCCGTGTCAGAAACCAAGATCCAGCGCCATCTTGGCGTCTTCGCTCATCCGCTCAGGCGTCCAGGCAGGCTCCCAGACCAGTTCAACCGTCACCGCACCGACACCATCCGCCGCGGCAACCGCCTGTGCAACCTGCCCTGGCATCTCGCCCGCCACCGGGCAGCCGGGCGCCGTCAGCGACATGGAAATATACACATCACCATCCGGCTTGCGGTCCACATCATAAATTAACCCCAAATCGAAAATATTCACAGGAATTTCGGGGTCATGCACGGTCTTCAGCGCGGCCTCGACAATATCGGCATCCGCCTGACCGGCGGCGCTGGTCAGCTTTTCTCCGGCATGCGCGGTAAAACCGCTGGAGGTGTCGGGCAGAAAATCTGCCAGCCCCGGCCCGGTTTCCAGGTCCCGTGATGCGGGCGAGGAAGCCGGCATCCGGCTGCCGGGACCGTCGGGCAGATAGGGGTTGTAGTCATCGTCATGCATGCTGGTCACCCGAAAATCCGGCGCACCTTTTCAAGCGCGTTGGCAAGCGAGTCAAAATCCTCTGGCCGTGTGTAGACACCGACCGATGCCCGCGCCGTCGACGGCAGGTCCAGATGATCCATCAGCGGCTGGGCACAATGATGCCCGGCCCGGATGGCCACCCCGTCATGATCGATGATGGTCGAAATGTCATGCGGGTGGGCACAGTCCATGGTGAAGGACACAACCCCGGACTTCCCCGGAGCGGTACCGATCAGCCGCAGGCCTTCCACCGCAGACAGCCTCTGATGGGCATAGTTCAGAACCTGCTGTTCATGGGCACGAATGGCATCCATGCCAATCGACTGGACATAATCTACCGCCGCCCCAAGCGCGATTGTCTCGGCAATAGCGGGCGTTCCGGCCTCAAAGCGAACAGGCGGTTCGGCATAGGTGGATTTTTCAATGGTGACGCGATCGATCATGTCGCCCCCACCAAGGAAAGGCGGCATGTCGGCCAGAATCTCACCGCGCCCCCACAACACCCCTACCCCGTTCGGACCATAAAGCTTATGCGCTGAAAACACGTAGAAATCGGCACCAAGTGCGGTGACATCCACAGGCATATGGACAACACCCTGACAGCCATCCACCACCATCAGCGCGTCATGGTCACGGGCCAGTGCGGCGATGTCAGCCACCGGAAAGACCGTGCCAAGAACATTGGACACATGCGGAATGGCAATGATGCGGGTGCGGTCACTGAGTTCAGCCTTGAAGCTGGCCATGGAAAAGCTGCCATCTTCGTCAAGATTGAAGGCCCGCACACGGGCGCCGGTTTTTTCCGCCACCATCTGCCAGGGCACGATGTTGGCATGATGTTCGGCAATGCTGATCAGAATTTCGTCACCGGGCTGCAACCGTGGCTCTGCCCAGCACCGGGCAATCAGGTTCAGCGACATGGTCGCGCCAGAGGTCAGAATGATCTCATCACCGGACGATGCGCCAATGAACCCCGCCACCTTGCCGCGCACCGCCTCATAGAGATCGGTTGAGGCTTCCGACAGGAAATGCAGGCCGCGATGCACATTGGCATAGGTGTCCTGATAGGCCGACATCAGGGCATCCAGAACCTGCTGGGGTTTCTGGGCCGACGCCGCGCTGTCCAGATAGACAAGCGGCTTGCCATGAACCTCACGCGACAGGATCGGGAAGTCTGCCCGAATGGCCTCCAGGTCAAAATCGCGGCGTGCACTATCCATCAGGCACCCCCTGCGGTAAGCCAGCTCTCGGCAACAGGCCGTAACAGGCCCGCCAGCGTTTCATTCTCGATGGCCTCAATCGTATCGACCAGAAACGCCTCAACCAGCATGGCCCGGGCAATGTCTTCCGGGATCCCGCGGCTGGTCAGATAGAACAGCTGTGTGGCATCAAGTTCGCCAACAGTGGCCCCGTGCGCGCAGATCACGTCATCAGCGTAAATCTCCAGCTCGGGCTTGGCGTCAACTTCAGCCTTGCGGGACAGCAGCAGCGCCCGCGCCATCTGCTGGCCATCTGTTTTCTGCGCGTCCGGGGCAACATGGACCTTGCCCTGATAGACCCCGCGTGCCGTATCGTCCAGCACACCGCGAATGATCTGGTTGGAGGTGCAGTTTGGCACAGCGTGATCCATATAGGTGGTGACGTCCTGATGCTGCGAACCGCGCCCCATATAGATGGCGGATAGCTGGCAGTCGGCGAATTCACCGGCCATGGTGACATGGGTTTCAAGACGCGCCAGCGTGCCGCCAACGCTCAGCGAAAAGCCGGCAATGGAGGCTTTTTCGGCTAGCCGCACACCGGTGGATGCCAGATGCGTTGTCGTGGTGCTCTCACGCTGCAATTTGACCTGTTCAAGGCGTGCGCCTTCGCCGATGTCATAGCCAATCAACGGTGCGGCAAGCGCGACGGTTGAGGCATGCAGCTCGGCCAGCTGCAGCCTGGCGGCAGCGGCCAGACGGACATAGACCACCGGATGGGTGGAGGCATCATCGCCGGCACCTTCAAACAGCAGCATCAGCGGTGTATCCACCACCCCGTCAACATCCAGAACCAGCCCAGAGGTCATCACCGCCATGGACAGGTCGCTGACCGGATGGTTCTGCGGCGCGATATCGGCAAGCGCAGACATCGCCGCTTCATCATCGGCAAGATCGCGGGCCGTGACGCCAGCCGGAAGCGCGGCAAGACAGGCAGCATCAACAAGCCCGTTATCAAAGCGGATCAGATGCGCGCCCATGGAAGCGGCCTCGGCCACACCAGTCTCACTGGCTTCACCAGCGGCATTGGCCGCCGGCACCAAATCCATCTTGGTCAGCGCATCCAGCTTGGTAAAACGCCAGCTTTCAACGCGGGGGCCAGGCCAGCCAGCCTGCCGCCAGCGGGCCGCGGCGTCGCCGCGCGTTCCATCAAGTGGTGGCATTGCACCCAGATCAGGCAGCATCATCGATCCCGGCATATCCGGATTCCTCCACTTCAAGAGCCAGTTCCTTGCCGCCAGACTTGCGGATCCGGCCATCGGCCAGAATATGCACAAAATCGGGGACGATATGGTTCAGCAGACGCTGGTAATGGGTGATGACCAGCATCGACCGCGCCGGATCACGCAGGACGTTCACGCCTTCCGAGACAATGCGGAGCGCGTCGACGTCAAGACCGGAGTCTGTTTCATCGAGAACAGCCATGGTTGGCTCAAGAAGCGCCATCTGCAGAATTTCGTACCGCTTCTTCTCACCCCCGGAGAAACCGACATTCACGGCACGCTTCAGCATTTCATCACTGACGCCAAGCATTTTGGCCTTTTCCCGCACCATCTTCACAAAGGCAAGCTGGTCAACCTCATCCTCGCCAGCATCCTTGCGGCGGGCATTGACAGCGGCGCGCAGGAAGCTCATGCCGCCGACACCCGGAAGCTCAACCGGATATTGGAAGGCCAGGAACATACCGGCGCGGGACCGTTCGTCAGGTTCCATCTCCAGCATGGATTCGCCATTCATCAGAATGTCGCCGCCAGTCACCTCATAGCCGTCACGGCCGGCAAGCACATAGGACATGGTGCTTTTGCCCGACCCGTTCGGGCCCATGATGGCATGCACTTCGCCAGCATTGATTGTCAGATTGATGCCTTTCAGGATTGGCTTGTCGCCAATCGAGGCATGCAGGTCACGAATTTCAAGAAGAGCTGTCATTGTCTTTTTCTGTTCCTAGCTGGGGCCTTAGCCAACCGACCCTTCGAGGCTGATCCCAATCAGCTTCTGGGCCTCGACGGCGAATTCCATGGGTAGTTCTTTCATCACTTCCTTGCAGAAGCCGTTCACAATCAGCGACACGGCATCTTCCTCTTCAATGCCGCGCTGCAGACAGTAGAAGAGCTGGTCTTCAGAAATGCGTGACGTCGTGGCTTCATGTTCGATCTTCGCGCTGGGATTGCGCGAGACAATGTAGGGCACGGTGTGCGCCCCGCATTTGTCGCCGATCAGAAGCGAATCACACTGGGTAAAATTGCGGGCATTTTCGGCGGTTGGCTGCATATGCACCAGCCCGCGATAGCAGTTCTGCGACTTGCCAGCAGAAATGCCCTTGGAAATGATGGTGGAGCGGCTTCCCTCACCAATATGGATCATCTTGGTGCCGGTGTCCGCCTGCTGCATATTGTTGGTCAGGGCCACTGAATAGAATTCACCAACGCTGTCCTTACCGCGCAGAACGCAGGATGGATATTTCCAGGTGATCGCCGAGCCGGTTTCAACCTGGGTCCATGAGATTTTCGAGCGGTCACCACGGCACACACCGCGCTTGGTGACGAAGTTGTAGATCCCGCCCTTGCCGTTTTCATCGCCCGGATACCAGTTCTGCACAGTCGAATATTTGATTTCGGCATCTGTCATGGCGACAAGTTCAACAACCGCGGCGTGAAGCTGGTTTTCATCGCGTTGCGGCGCCGTACAGCCTTCGAGATAGCTGACGTAGGAGTCATCTTCGGCAATGATCAGCGTGCGCTCAAACTGGCCGGTATTCTGTTCATTGATCCGGAAATAGGTCGACAGTTCCATCGGGCACCGCACGCCCTTTGGGATATAGACGAAGGACCCGTCAGTGAAGACAGCCGAATTCAGCGCGGCGAAATAATTGTCACCAACCGGAATGACCGAACCGATATAGCGCTGCACCAGTTCCGGATAATCGCGGATCGCCTCGGAAATTGGACAGAAAATCACACCGGCCTTGGCCAGCTCCTCACGGAAGGTGGTCGCAACTGACACCGAATCAAACACCGCATCAACAGCGACATTGGCCAGCATTTTCTGTTCATTTAGAGGAATGCCAAGCTTTTCATAGGTGGCCAGCAGCTCTGGATCGACCTCATCCAGCGACTTCAGCTTTTCCGCCTGCTTTGGCGCGGAATAATAATAGATGTCCTGATAGTCG
>WTJS01000133.1 GCA_011524735.1 Alphaproteobacteria bacterium | reverse complement strand
TATCATTGATGGCTCTGGTCTCAAGGTCCAGACTGGTGGTGGCATTCGTTCGCGAGAGGATGTCGATGCGTTGATCACCGCGGGTGCAAGCCGCGTTGTGATCGGTTCACTTGCGGTTCGGGAACCAGATCTGGTTGCCAGCATGTTGGACGGCTTCGGGGTGGAAGCCATCTGTCTTGCAGCCGATGTAGTCCGTCCTGATGATGAGTTTATGATTGCCGTCTCCGGGTGGCAGGAAGCGAGTTCGCTCTCGCTATATGAGTTTATCGACGGGTTTGTCCCGGCTGGCCTTCGCCATGTGTTGTGCACTGACATTGATAGGGACGGGACCATGACGGGGCCAAACGGCACGCTCTATCAAACGGTTAAGCGGCAGTTTCCAGACATTCAGCTTCAGGCCTCTGGCGGGGTCAGTGGGATAGACGATCTGCGCGATCTGCCCACCGACGGTGTCATTATCGGCAAGGCTATTTATGAAGGTGCCATTGATTTGAAAGCTGCATTGGCACTGGGAGCGGCCTGATGTTGACGAAACGGATCATTGCCTGTCTGGATGTGCGCGATGGCCGCGTGGTGAAAGGCGTTCAATTCCGAAATCATCGGGACATGGGGGATATCCTTGAGCTGTCTCAGCGCTACGCTGATGAGGGTGTCGACGAACTCGTTTTTTATGACATTACCGCCAGCTCTGATGGCCGTGTCGTTGACAAGGGCTGGGTTAATCAAGTGGCGCGCCGTATCAATATTCCTTTCTGTGTTGCTGGGGGAATACGAACGGTTGCCGATGCTCGTGCGATCCTGAATGACGGTGCTGATAAAATTTCAGTCAACTCACCAGCTCTCGAAAATCCAGATTTTATTACAGAGCTGGCGGACGCATTTGGTACCCAATGTGTTGTTGTAGGCATAGATTCACGTCTTGAAGAACATGAGGACGGGTCTCTAAAATATGTTGTTTATCAATATACTGGAGATGAAACCAAAACCATTTCCTCAAAAAGAGACACCGTTAGTTGGGCGACAGAAGCCCAGCGTCGCGGTGCTGGAGAAATCGTCCTGAACTGCATGAATAATGACGGTGTGAAGCGAGGCTACGATCTCGATCAACTACGGCTCGTGCGGGACGCAGTCAACATTCCAGTGATCGCATCTGGTGGTGCTGGTGACTATCACCATTTCGCCGATCTTTTTGAAACAACCGGGATTGATGGTGGTCTTGCGGCATCCGTTTTTCACAGCGGCCAAATTCCCATCCCAGATCTGAAATCCTATCTCCAGAAGCGCCAAATTGAAGTGAGACTCTGACATGGCAGATATGCACAACGACAATAGGGTTGGTTCTGGTGGAGACTGGCGAGAGGCTGATTGGGAGAAGGGCGATGGCCTTATCCCTGCGATCATTCAAGATCAGGCTACAGGTCAGGTTTTGATGCTTGGGTATATGAACCGAGAGGCAGCTGATGAGACGGTGGCATCGGGCAAAGTGACGTTCTTCAGTCGGTCGAAGTCGCGACTTTGGACCAAAGGCGAAACTTCTGGAAATTTTTTACATTATGTCAGCGCAGAGCTCGACTGTGATCGTGATACGATTCTCATTCAGGCCGTTCCGGTTGGGCCTGCCTGTCACACCGGGAGCAGAACATGTTTCACAGACCAGCTTCCGAACGGTGTAGGGTTTCTGGCACATCTTCAGCAGCTTGTTCAGCAACGTCATGCCGAAATGCCTGAAAAAAGCTATACGACCAGTCTCTTTCGTGAAGGTAAGTCCCGCATTGCGCAAAAGGTTGGTGAAGAAGGTGTCGAGCTTGCGCTTGCCCGCATGAAAGATGACCGAGAGGAAATGGCGAACGAGGCCGCTGACCTTTTGTTTCATATGCTGGTATTGCTGGAAGATGGTGAGCTTGAACTTGGTGATGTTCTTAAAGTTCTACGCCAGCGTCACGGATAAAATTTGTTGGTTCGTTTTTCATAGAGGCGAAGCGATATTAAACTTTTGACGAACAGGGTCGTTAAGATTTCAGAAGCGAATGATGTTTTCTCCCTCTGAGACCTTGAATTCGTCATTGCCCTATATGATCGCGTGACGAATAGCCCCTGTCAGACTGGGTCTGACAGGGGTCTTTTTTTTCGGGTTGTTTTAAAAATCTATTTCACCCAGGTGGAGCTGCGTCTTGGCCCCATATCGTCGCGCATCATTTCGCTGAAGGCGTTTGCAAACTGACTACCGCGGGAGCGCCTTTTTTTCAGCTCTGGATCCAACGGAATGGTGATGTCGCCGTCCGTGCGGAGTTTTGCATCACCATAATCACCATAATCTTTCAGCAATTCTGCGAGCGCGGATAGAAGTCTTGTTTCCTGTTCATTTTCACTCATGTCCATCTCCTGCGCGAGGGTCACTGCTTCACAGTGCGGCAATAGACAGCAAAAGCAATGCCAGAATCTGTCGGTTCAGGGCTTTTCTGAGGTGGCGCACAATGTCACTGTAATTCTGGAGCGAATTGATAGGTCTAGACATGACAGATGAAATTTTTACAAAGCCGTTCACGCAGCAGGAAGGCATACCCGAGGCTGGTATTGAGCGGGCTATAGAAATCATGCGCAGTGGTAGGCTGCATCGCTATAATCTGACCGACACTGACATTAACGATACCAGCCAGCTTGAGCTTGAATACGCGCGCTGGCAGGGGGTGAAATACTGCATCGCCTGCACATCTGGAGGGTACGCTATACAGCTTGGCCTACGTGTCTGCGGTGTAAAGCCTGGCGATCTGGTGTTGGCGAACGCTTACACCTTGGCGCCTGTGCCCGGTGCCATTCACAATGTTGGTGCTAAGCCGGTCCTTATCGATATTGATGATAATTATCACATCGACATCTTTGATCTTGAGTCCAAGGCGCGAACAACCGGATCAAAATTTCTACTTTTGTCGCATATGCGCGGACATATCGCCGATATGGAAAGGATCATGGAGGTGTGTGACCGTTACGACATCTGCCTTATCGAAGACTGTGCGCATACTATGGGCGCGAAGTGGCGGGGTCAGCGTTCTGGAAATTTTGGCAAAGTGGCGGCCTTCTCAACGCAGACATATAAACATATGAACTCTGGAGAAGGGGGGTTTCTGACAACCAATGATCCGGACATTGCCGCCCGTGCTACAGTATCTTCAGGGTCTTACATGTTGTATGCGCGCCATGGTGCGATACCCGACGAACCTGTCTTTGAAGCGGTGAGGGAGCATTCGCCAAACTATTCAGGGCGCATGGACCATGTACGGGCTGCCATGCTCCGTGCGCAACTTCCGTTGCTGGAGGACAATCTGGCGCGCTGGAACAGTCTTTATGACCGGTTGCATCGCCATTTCAGTGCTATGGATGGGGTGATAATTCCTGACCGGCGTCAGGACGAATTCTATGTCGGATCGTCCATTCAGTTTCGGACAGAGTGCCTTAGTCGTAGCTCCATTCCGGATTTTGTTGAGGCCTGCGGAGCAAGAGGCGTGGAGCTGAAATGGTTCGGGGCTGATAAGCCGAAGGCGTTTACTAGCCGTTATGACAGTTGGAAATATATCGACGACATGCCGGTGCTGCCGAATACGCTTAGAGTGCTGGAGACAACGCTGGATATGCGCGTGCCACTGACCTTTGAAGCTGAAGATTGTGACCTAATCGCTGAAATTATCCGTGACGAGTTAACGCGCTTTAGGAAGGTGTCCTAGGCCTGTTCCGCCGATGTTGCCACTGGGTTGATTGCAAAGGCCTTAATCGTCATTGAGATGAGCCCGTAGTAGCCCAACAAACCTATCAGGTCGACGGTCCCATCCTTTCCAAGAAGCCGGTCTGCGCGATTGTAAGTGGCGTCAGACAGGGCGCGTGAAAGGTTGAGTTCTCGGGTTAACTCATAAACAAGCTGGTCTTTGTCATCCATAAATTCAGGGACATGGTCGCCAGCAAGCGCGTCAATAACGTGCTGTTCTAGGCCAGCTGCAAGCGCATGCGGGACGTGAGCCTGCCATTCATAGGCCGCATCCCAGAGGCGCGCCGTTGTCAGAATGGCCAACTCAGACAGGCGGGGAGGCAGGCAGGTTTCGTATCGACAATATTGGCCGAGCTGTTGCGCCTTGTCTGCAAGCTGCGGGCGGTGAAGCCAAACAGCAAGTGGTCCCCTGACACCACCACGTGGTCCGTTGGCAATCGCGTCATGAACGGCCCTTTGCTCCATTGTCATAAGGTCGGGGTCGGGTACGGGAAGACGGGCCATGATTGGATTCCTCAAAAGGCAGTTTCATTGATTCAGAATTTAGTATCCGTCGCAATGCTTGCTGGGACAATATTGATGCAAGGCTAACGGCTTTTGGGGTGCAGCTGGTGGTCATAATCGTCAAGGCTTGGCATCGGAAGCGGTGCTTCATTGGTGATCGAAAGAAGCCGCGCGCTGTAATCTTCCAGAATTTTGGCACGTTCTTTCTGGTCCAAATAAGGTATGTGATAACCAAGAAAGGGGGTCAGTACATCCATCCCAGTATAAGCAAGTGTGCCGCGTAACAGTGGGGTTAGCATGGCATCGATTTCGCCATGTATCGCATCCTTGCCAAACATATGTTCTTGTCCGCCAAGCGTACAGGCAACAAGAGCTTTCTTGCCGCGAAGTCCACCTTGATCATAAAACCGTTTTCCGCCATAGCACAGGCCGGACAGCAACACGCGGTCAATCCAGCCCTTCATGATGGCAGGGGTTGAGAACCAGTAGAGTGGAAAACTCAAAATCAGAACATTTGCAGCCATAAGTCTGTCCACTTCGGCCTGAATGTCTGGTGCGATTGATCCGTTTGCCCAGTTGTACCGTTGTTCCAGCGCATAAACGAGATAGTCGGCATCCTGCCGCGACCCAAAATCTGCAGCTGAGGCTACTGGGTTCCAGTTCATTGCGTAAAGGTCTGAAACAGAAACAACATGCTCTTGCGCGCGCAGCACTGAAACCGCCATATCCTTCATGGCAGAAGTGAAAGAGGCAGGTTCGGGGTGGGCATGAACAATATGGATATGCATCAAAGGCTCCGTCCGATAAATCGGTTGGAACCGTAGCATATTTCGTGAAAGGAAAATGGCGGAGAGAGAGGGATTCGAACCCTCGGTGGACTTGCGCCCACAACGGTTTTCGAGACCGCCCCGTTCAACCACTCCGGCACCTCTCCGCCGTGACGCCCTTTCTCTGATTTCATGAAAACCGAGGCAGGCGTTAGTTGAGGCCGTGTGGTAGCCGATTTGCCTGAGTTAGGCAACCATGTTGCGATAAAACTTCGCGGAAAACTCCTATCCTCGCTCAGCGTATGGGCGGTGCAAAAAATGCATCGTTATGAATAAAATTTAACTCTGTTTTGCAGCGAGGTGTTTGGCCATAGTCTACGTGCCTCGACATCCTCCTGAGGGGCAAGTGGTA
This sequence comes from Alphaproteobacteria bacterium, assembly GCA_011524735.1. Taxonomy (GTDB): domain Bacteria; phylum Pseudomonadota; class Alphaproteobacteria; order Puniceispirillales; family Puniceispirillaceae; genus UBA8309. The sequence goes on along the minus strand of WTJS01000133.1, from coordinate 1,966 downwards.
TTAAACTCTCCTGTCTCCCCCGGGCAGGGGAGTTTGCCTTTTGGCAATCGAGTCCGATATCCGTCAAACCCTCTATTGCCTGTCTGTCGCCAGGGCTGTCGAGGCTGCTGTGATCAGCGCGGCCAGACCAAGCAAGGAAAAGCCGCCAACAAGTGGCAGCACAGTATCATTGAACATCTGTCCAATTACATAGGCGAATGGCAGGGCAACAAGCGTGGAGAGAGAGCCAATAATGGCAGATCCCATGCCCGCAATATGCCCAACTGGTTCCATGGCCAAAGCGTTCAAGTTACCGAATAGGATGCCGACTGAAGAAAAGGCGAGCATCTGCCAGCACATGAAAAGCAAAATAGGCGGTCGGCCGCCAAAATTCATCCAAAACACCCAGAAAAAAACAGCACTCGTCACCACAAGGTTCAGCAAAGCCAAAATGGTGAGACGACGCATCCCCAATTGCATCACAAGCATGGAATTCAGTACCGAAGACGCACCGATGGCAATGGAGGCAAGGCCAAAATATAGGGGGAACATTAAGCCCGTGCCAAGTGCATCCTGAAAAATCTGTTGGGCCGCTCCGAGATAGGAAACGAAAACACCAAATACCAATCCAAGTGCCACGGTATAGCCAACAACAATGCGGCGCCCCAAGACGTCCAATGCAGCCTTCGCCAGCGAAGTAGGCGACAGCTCACTCCTTGCGTCTGCAGGTAGGGTTTCAGGCTGCCGTAAGGCGAACCAGAAGGTGGCCGTGACAGCCATCAGAAGCAGCAGCCCGAAGCAATACCGCCAAGGTAGGAATTGGATGACCGCCTGGCCGATGGCAGGAGCTAGCATGGGTACCAGGATAAACACTGCCATAACCATTGACATGATCTGCGCCATGCCTCGTCCTGCAAACCTGTCACGGATCAGTGAGGTGGTCACTGTGCGGGGTGCCGCTACACCAAGCCCTTGAAGAAAGCGTGCGACAAGCATTGTTGTCAGGTCATCAGCCAGCATGGAGATGATGCAACCAATAATGAAAATGAAGTATCCAGCATAGATAACTGGCTTGCGGCCGAAGCCGTCTGACAAGGGGCCCGCAAAGAGCTGACCAACAGCAAAGCCGGCAAACATTATCGAAACAACCAGCTGCACTCTGTTGACGTCTGTGACACCCAGATCATCCGCAATTAATGCCATTGCAGGAAGCATCACATCCGTTGACATCGCAAAAACCGAGACCATGAAGGCCATGAGGATCACGAATTCCATCCGAGAGGGGTGTTCTTTTGGGGAGAACATATTGTCTTTCTTGAAAACGGTCTGCACGTCAGTGCTGAGCTTGGAGAAATGGCAGCAGTGGATAGCTGTCACTATCTGGCATATTTTATAAAAGGTGTGTGTGTCGCCACCCGATCATAGAGGGATCTGGCTTTGTAATTAAATTCCTGTGTCATCCAGTATACCGAGGGCGTGCCATTTGCATCAGCGGCGTCATATACAGCCCTGATCAAGGCTTCGCCGACGCCAGACTTGCGGACTTTGGCGGCCACAAACAGGTCCTGCAGATAGCAGACATCTTCTTTTTTCCAGTTATGCGGATGATAGATGAAATGCACCAACCCAACTGGCACGTCGTTCACGATAGCCAGGAACGCATTCTGCTGGCTATGATCTGGGTCGATGAGACGTTCAAAGGTGGTCGCTATGACGCCCTCCGGGATTTCAGTCTGATAGAAGTCCAGATACCCTATAAAAAGCGTGCGCCACGCAGAGAAATCAGACGACGACATTGCGCGAATTGTGATCGTCATGGACCAATCCCCTTTATGTTATGCTGAGACGCTACCAGATTTCACAGTCACAGCAAAAAAAACTCTACCGCTGCTTCTGAGGATGCAGCGCTGTCGGCTTCAGGTAGTGTGAAAGGAGGGGTTGGCTCCCCGGGACGGATTCGAACCGCCGGCCAAGCGATTAACAGTCG
>WTJS01000042.1 GCA_011524735.1 Alphaproteobacteria bacterium | reverse complement strand
CCTCCGCACTCCCCATAGATTGGGGTGCCTTTTGCAGCGGCGTTGCGAAGTCCATCCAGAAAGATTTCAGCGGTACTCAACTGTGCGAGATGAAGTTCCGGATAGCCGCCTGGCAGAAAAATGAAATCGGAGTCTGCCCGCGGCGCCTCGTTCTTGAGAGGTGAAAAGGACAGTATCTCAGCTCCGGCTATTTGCCAGTCCTCAATCACGTGGTGGTAGGCAAAGCCAAATGCCCGATCATTCGCAACGGCAATGCGTTGGCCGGGGACGGGCAGGCAGGGTTTTGCCGCCTCGCAGGAAGCGCCTGGCAGAGGGGTGGCTGCATCAATAATCCCCTCTAGGTCCAGATGTGCACCAACAAGGCGGGCTGCAGCGTCTATACGAGGGTCAAGGTCGCTGTTGGCTGCAAGATCGGCAGCCTGTACCAGGCCAAGGTGACGTGATGGAACCGCCATCTTATCATCGCTGGGAAGGCACCCAAAACAGTGTACCCCACGTTGTGTAAGAGCTTCGGTGATCAACGCACCATGTCGCGGCGAGGCAACACGGTTCAGAATAACACCAGAAAGGCTGGCACCTTCCGACAACTGTGTGGCTAGACCGGCAGCAATTGCGGCTGCCGTCTGCGCCTGATGTCGGCAGTCAATCACAAGTATGACGGCTATTCCTAGCGACGTGGCAAGAGAAGCTGTACTGCCACTTCCGCCATCAGTACCGTCAAACAGGCCCATAACCCCTTCGATAATCAGTGTTCGGCCAGGCTGTGTTGCTGCCAGTCGGTGCAGCATGGCAGCAGGCATGGCGTGGGCATCAAGATTGACTGCCGGTCGGCCGCTCGCTGCGCTTAGAAATGCGCCATCGATGTAATCCGGGCCGCACTTTGCGGCGCAGACGTCATGTCCGGCATGGACCATGGCTTTCAAAAGGCCAAGGGTGATGGTGGTTTTGCCACTTCCGGAGCTCAGCCCTGCAATGACAAGGCCGCGTTCCGCCATTAGCCTGTTTCCGCGACGGCGCGGACATCCAGCGGGTCAAGATTGCGCACAGGCTCGCCAACCATCTGACCAAGCCAGTCGAGACACTGTCGCATCAGAACGACACGCCCAATACATACAATGGATGGCGCACCAATGCCGCTTTCAACAATATCGGTGGCCGCCGTGCCAAGAGTGGTTTCAAGAACCGCCATGTCGTCGCGTGTTGCGTTCTGAACAACGGCCACAGGTTCGTCGGGGCTACGTCCTGCTGCAACAAGCCGTTCGCAGATGTCTGGCATATGCTTAATCGCCATATACATCACAATGACCTGTGCTGCCTTTCCTAGAGCATCCCAGTCGATGGCAGAGGGGGTAAGGCCCGTACGGTCGTGGCCAGACAGGAAAGTCACTGACTGATTCACGTCACGATGTGTGACAGGGATTCCGGCATAGGCAAGGCCACCGATCCCAGCAGAAATGCCTGGAATAACACGAAGACGAACCCCTGCCTGTACAAGGGTCTGCGCTTCTTCGCCGCCCCGCCCAAACACAAACGGATCGCCGCCTTTTAAGCGCAGAACACGCTTGTTCTGGCGTGCAAGCTCAATCAATCGCAGCGATATGTCGCGCTGGCTGGGCGAAGGTTTGCCACCGCGTTTGCCTGCAAATTCCATTTCTGCACCGGGTTGGGCCCATTGCAGCAGCGCGGGGTCAACCAGGGCGTCATATACAATCACATCCGCCTGACGCAGCGCATTCAGCGCGTGCAGCGTAATCAGGCCAGGGTCGCCCGGTCCACCACCCGTCATCCAGACCCAGCCTGGCTCGAATGTAGGCCAGTCACGCGAATTCAAAACGGGAAGTTCGCCATTCGCTAAAGGCGGCAATGATGAGGTTGGATCTGTCATCTCAGCTCGGCTGGTGATGGTGGATTTGATAAACGAAGTTCGCTACTAATCAGAAGTGTAAACGGTAGCAGCGGCAACAGACAAGAAACAGTCTGCCCGATGCTTCCATCGCTCGTCCCCTCCAGCCCGGCAGGTAGTGCAAGGCATGACCCGGTCAACGGATCAGAAAGACAGATTGCAGTCAAACCTTCGGTTCGGCTGGACGACGGGCACATGCGCAACCGCTGCGGTTAACGCAGCCTACACGGCTATGGTTGCCGGGCAGTTTCCTGATCGCGTCACAATTGTCACGCCAAGCGGCAAAAATGCTGATCTTGAGGTTGCCATGACCGAAACCGGTGACGACGAGACAGGGGTCTGGTTCAAAGCAGGTATTATCAAGGATGCGGGTGACGATCCCGATGTGACCCACGGCGCGATGATACAGGCCACATTGCGTAGGGGAACTGCCGGGCAGAAAATCCGGTTTCAGCGTGGCGCGGGCGTCGGTATCGTTACCAAACCGGGCCTACCTGTGCCAGTTGGCGATCCGGCCATCAATCCAGTACCTCGACAGATGATGTGTGACGCCGTTGCAGAGCTTGCTGAAGCTCTAGCAGGTCCTACAGATATCGATATTGAAGTTTCCGTACCTGATGGAGAATCCATAGCCCTGAAGACTTGGAACCCTCGACTTGGCATAGAGGGAGGTATTTCCATTCTGGGGACAACAGGTGTTGTCCGGCCATTTTCATGTTCTGCTTGGATTGCTTCAATTCATCGAGGGATTGATGTGGCGCGGGCCAATGGCCTTGTTCATGTCATGGGTTCGACAGGTGCGACGTCCGAAGGTTGGGGTAAATCGCATTACGATCTCCCTGATATCGCCTTGCTTGATATGGGTGACTTTGTCGGTGGGATGCTAAAATATATGCGGCGAAATCCGGTGCCAAACCTGTCAATTTTGGGAGGTTTCGGCAAGATGGTGAAGCTGTCACAGGGCGCTATTGATTTGCATTCGGCAAGATCTCAGGTTGATTTTGAACAGCTTGCCGACCTTGGTGCCGCTGTTGGTATGAACCGTAACGCAGTCGCTTCGGCCAATTCGGTCTTGGAAGTGGCGCAGTTTGCCTCCGAGAAGCAGAGAGCAGCACTGGCGGAAGCTGTCGCCTTTGCTGCGCGTGAAACAGCGAGGAAACAATTGCGTGATGCCCCAACAGAGGTTGAAGTTGTCATCATAGGCCGCGACGGTGCGATGCTGGGGCGCGCTGGTTCATTGAACCTTTGAGATGCAGATGAACAACAGGGTACCTTCCAAATCCAAAGAGAGCCAAAAGGCCAACATCCTTATTTTGGCAGGAACATCTGAGGCACGCGAAGTCATCACAATGCTGAAGGATGACGCGCGTTTCAGGCTTACCGCATCGCTCGCGGGGACAACAAAATCGCCTGCAAGCCTTGGTGTTGATACGCGCATCGGTGGCTTTGGCGGGACAGAAGGGCTTACTGCTTATTGCCGCGAACACGACATTTCCCTGCTGTTGGATATCACCCATCCCTTTGCTCGAGAAATCAGCCGAAATGCCGTTCTGGCAACAGCTGAAGCCGGTATTCCCTGCATTCGATATGAGCGCCCTGAATGGCTTCCAGAAGATGGTGATCGATGGCGGAGTTTTGACGACTGGCAGTCAATGGCGGATGCGATACCAGAGGGCGAACATGTGTTTCTTGCAGGAGGCACGCAATCCATCGACATCTTCACGCGCCGTGATGATATTATGCTCTGGGCGCGTGCTTTAAATGTTGAAGGGCGTATTGCGCCGCCCAACGTTACTTTCATCAATGCGATGCCTGAAGAAACTGTGGCTGAAGAGCGCGAGACCTTTGTAGCTAATCGGATTTCACTGCTGTGTTGTAAAAATTCTGGCGGACCAGCAAGTTTCGCCAAGATTGCTGCCGCACGTGAACTTGGTATTCCTGTCTGGCTGCTGGCACGGCATCGTGATGAGATTGCGTCGTCCGCCAAAACGCCCGTTGAGGCTTGTCGCCAGGCCACACCTAAGCTCGAAATACATCATAGTGTTGAAGATGTTGTTAGGGGCGTAAATCACTTCCTGAATTCCATTTCAGAAAAGAACAAGTAGGTTTGAATGATGACCATGTTGCACTTCTCTCTCGACCGTGATGCCGCTGGCGTCGCCTGGCTCACAATGGATGTGAAGGGACGTTCTGTGAATGTCATGGCGCATGAGGTCATGGCTGAACTTTATGCCGTGATAGATGATCTTGTGGCGACCCCGCCAACTGGTTTTGTCTTTCAGTCTGGAAAGGACCGTGGTTTCATTTTTGGTGCCGACATCAATGAATTTTCCAGTTTCGAAACCAAGGAGACATTAAGAGCGCATATTGACGGTGTGCTTGCCTGCTTTCAAAAAATTGAAGAGTTGCCCTGTCCGACAGTCATTCTTGTCGATGGAATTTGTGTTGGCGGTGGTCTTGAGCTTGCGCTGGCCTTTGACAGGATCATCGCTATTGACTCACCCTCCTGTCAGTTTGGATTTCCTGAAATCAATCTTGGGCTGTTGCCGGGTTATGGCGGTTCGGCTCGCGCATATGATCGCATGGGGGTGGCGGGTGCACTAAACCTCACTCTCTATGGCCGCTCCATGAAAGCAAGTGATGCGTTTGCCGCCAACATCGTTGACCATCTTGTGGCTGACCGAGGGGCGCTGACTGTGGCTGCGCGTCAGGCGATAGCTGGTGAAATTACGCGTCGGGTACGTCCAGATGATGGGGACAGAAGATCTGTTCTTGATGCGGAGCGATCAAAAATCGAGACGCGCATGCGTGTTGAAAATACGCCTGCTCCCTTTGGTATCTTGGATCACTATTCTCTTAAAGAAATACATAAAAACAATCTTCTAGAGAATGAAACGAACCTGTTTTGTGATCTAATGATGACGCCAGCGTCAAAAGGGCTTCGTCGTAATTTCCAACTAGTTGACGCTGTTAAAAAGGGGGGGCGTGGTGACCCTCAGGTATCGCATGTTCATGTGATTGGGGCTGGCACGATGGGTGGCGATATTGCTGCTGTGGCGGCGATGAGCGGGTTTGACGTAACGTTGCAGGATCTTTCCGCCGATGCGATTGACGCTGCGATTGCACGCGCTACCAAGCTTTATGAGAGGCGTTTGAAGGACCCAAAGAAAATTGACTTGGCCTTGTCACGGCTGAAGGCAGATCCAGATGGCGAGGGGCTGCCAGATGCTGATTTGATGATCGAGGCCGTCGCCGAAAATCTCCAGGTTAAAAAGGCAGTCTTTGCCAGCGCTGAAGCTCGGATGAAACCGGATGCCATGATGGCAACCAATACTTCGGCAATTCCGTTGCAACAGATCGGTGAGGCATTAGCGTCGCCAGAGCGGCTTATTGGCATGCACTTCTTCAATCCGGTGCCCGTGCTGCCACTGGTTGAGGTTGTCTATACAGAGGCATCTAGGTCTGATTTCATTGAACGGGCCATGTATGTTTGTGGGGCAATGAAAAAGCAGCCTATTCGCTGCAAGTCCTCTCCTGGTTTTCTTGTGAACCGTGCGCTTCTGCCTTACCTATTTAAGGCAATTGAAGATGTTTTGGATGGCGCGGAACCCGACATGTTGGATGAGGCTCTTGTCGGCTTTGGCATGCCAATGGGACCGATTGAGCTATGCGATCAGATTGGACTGGACGTATGCCTTGATGCCGGAATTGTCATTGGAATGTCCAATCGTGTGAAGAACAAGCTGACCGCTATGCGGGAAGCTGGAACGCTGGGCCGCAAGACGGGTAGCGGTTTCTATCAGTGGGAAGACAAGACCGCTATTCGCCCGCGCGGTTCCTATGACGCGGAGGAACTAGCTGCCATGGCGTCAGAGCTTCTTTCGCCGCTTGTCGCTGAGTGTCGGTCTGCCGTGTCTGAAGGCGTTGTCGACTCTGCAGATATGGCTGATGCAGCCTGCATTTTTGGCATTGGCTTTCCTGCCTTTCGTGGAGGACCGATATTCTGGGATGAAAGCAAGACGGTATGACGGTTGATGCCGTTACATCTGCTGCTGCTGTAAAGCGATCGCTCGCTTGGATGGTGTTTTCCTGTCTGATGTTTGCGATGGTCATGGTGTCGATCAGGTTGTACCTCACCGATCTCCCGCCACCCCAAACCGTATTTCTTCGGTATTTCCTTGGGATATTCCTGATCGCTCCTTTTCTGCATTCGACGCGTGGAGAATTGTTTCGATCGCCCGTGAAAAAAGTACTGGTCTTGCGCGCGGTGCTTCATGGCAGTGCCGTCTTCCTGTGGTTCTTTGCGGTCCTGTCCATTCCGTTGGCTGAGGTCAACGCCATGCTCAATCTTGGCCCGATATATGCCACCATTGGGGCTGCTCTATTCATGGGTGAAAGGCTGAGATTTAGACGCATCGCGGCGATATGTGTTGCCTTCATTGGCGCGTTGATCATCATCAGGCCGGGATTTGCAGAGATCGGTATTGGTACGATTGCCGTCATGGCAACGGCAATGCTTTTTGCCGCCTCTGACCTGTTCGCAAAGCAGCTGAAGGCACATCACGAAGATAACAGCATCATCTTGATCCTGTCGGTTGGCATTTCAATTATGATGCTGTTGCCGGCAGTGGCAGTCTGGCAAACACTCTCACCACAGAACTGGATTGGTGTGTTTGCCATCACAGGTTGTGCAACATTAGGGCATGTGTCTTTGATGCGCTCATTCAGTGGCCCCATGTGGGCAGCGCAGACTGGCAAATATATCCAGCTGATTTTTGTCGTTATTTTTGGCATCGTCCTTTTTGATGAAATTCCTGAGGTGCCCGTTCTCGCTGGTGCGCTGGTTGTTTTGGCCAGTGTTTCCTATATCGCCATACGAGAAGGGCGGCTCCGCAAACAGGCAAACCTTCATTAAAGCTGGTTCGCTTTCAGGCTCCAGCTCGTCAGTATTCTTATCCATGTCGGGAGATCGTCTTGGTCATGCCAGCCTTTGAGGCGCTTCAAGCTACACCGCTGTTTTTCTGGTTCATCTGTATGATGTCAGTGATGGCGGTGTCGGTATCTAAGTCAGGATTTGGAGGAGCTCTGGGGTCTCTCAGTACGCCGATATTGCTGTTCGTACTGCCCCCTAAAGTGGCACTTGGCGTGCTTTTGCCACTATTTCTGATAACGGATGTATGGGTGGTCTATATCTGGCGCAATTTTTTGAATCTTAGATTTGTGCTGATTATGTGCGCCTTTGGTGTTGCCGGCCAGCTGGCGGGTTGGCTGCTGTTCGATTATTTTAGCGATCGTATGCTCACCGGTCTGATCGGCGTGGTTGGTATCACCACGGCACTGAATTATGCGCGGCAGATCGTGTGGCCAAATGGGGAGACCTCTGAAGAGGTGGGCGCGCGCATGATGCGACGTCTGTGGCCGCGTGCTTTCGGCTGGTGCGGCCTGTCAGGTCTTGCAAGCTTTGTGTCGTTGTCCGGCGGCATCCCTGCCCAGATTTTCCTTTTGCCACACGGGCTGGCACGGCAGGCCTTTGTTGGCACCATGAGTGTGTATTTCTTCGTGATCAATGTCACAAAACTGCCGTTCTACAGTGATCTTGGCCTGTTCACGGTTGATACCATCACGTTGTCGGCCATGCTTGTGCCCATCATTCCGTTTGGGGTTGTCTTGGGAAAATGGCTCAACCGCAAGCTCTCGGATCGTATTTTCTATCACTTCAGTCATATCGTGCTGTTCGCGATGAGCGCGAAACTGCTGTATGGTGCGGTAACGTGAAGCGTTGAACTGTCGGGGCCAGTGGCCCAGATAAGGGGCGCGAAAGGAATGATATAATGAAACGCTGGCGCCATTTCACAGTAGCCGTCGGGATCATGCCGGCTCTCGGGCTTTACATTGGGGTGATGCTCTGGCTTTCATCCTTCATTGTCGAAATACATTTCCTGATTGATCTGATTTTCTTTGTCGTTGCCGGTCTCGCCTGGATACCCGCCGCTGGTGCTGTCGTACGCTGGCTTGCCGCTCATGAAGCCGAGTGAAGATCTGACAGCGCGCCCGCTTCAGGCTGCCCTTGATCTGGCAGCCGATCTAATGCGCGATCATGGATTAGATGGATGGACTGTGAGGCTGGATCACGCCCGTCGACGAGCAGGACAGTGCGACTATTTACGGCGTATAATTTCTCTGTCCCGGCATTATGTCAGGCATGCCGAGCCGGATCATATTCGGGATACTATTCTTCATGAAATCGCACATGCGCTCGTTGGCCCGAAGCATGGGCACGATGCTATCTGGCGCCGCAAGGCGCGGGAAATCGGGTGCAGTGCCACACGCTGTCATACGCTGACTTTTTCGCAAGCGCCATGGATCATGAGCTGTCCAAATGGCTGTTTCTCGGTTGACCGGCACCGGCGGAAGGCTGGTCTTGTCTGCGTGAAATGTCGTGAGCCAGTGGTATTCAGCCGACCTCAGGAGGATGTTGATGACGTCACCTTCTGATCTGTTCGCATTGACGCCGACACGCATCACAAGACTTTCACGCGCCCTGTCCAGACTGGCCCGGCCGGATGTACGTGTCGTCAGCCTGGATTTTCTGGATGGTGAAGAAATTAACTGCCTTGTTTGCGAGGCAGGGCATCAGAAGTTTCGCGTTGCACAGGCTGAAATTGCACATAAGGGACGGCGCGTCTTTCAGGATTTTGACGTCTGTTTTCCCGCGCCGCGGATTGGTGCCTTTGACGCGCTGGCAACCCTGCTTGAAGATGGCGTAAACCTCGCATCTGCCAATTTGCCAGAACCACCGTTGAATGAAGACATAAAGCTCGAGGATTTCGCCATACAGCGTTATCCAGATGGATCGCGGGGTATTGGCATTCATCGTGACGGGCTGCGTTACCGAAATCTTGTGGCTATCATCACCCTTGCGGGGAGCTCTCGACTATTCACCTGTGATAATCGCGAAGGTAGGCGCAAACGCAGGATCGATGACAGGCCGGGCCGGATTGTTCTGCTGTCTGCAGCCGGCTTTGCCGGGCGTGAAGACGAGACGGCAAGACCGCTTCACGGCGTCGACAACGTCAGAGGCGGCAGGCTGTCCATCGGGTTTCGTTGCGTACCACAAGCCATCTGAGGGTGCGACCTGTGGCAAAGTGACATGCTTTGTACTTGCGCCAGATGATTATTCCTGTCAGCCTTTGAGTAACGGAGCGCCCGTCCGCTCCCTTCCAAGCAACAAGCTTGCCGTCGCGATGGGCGCAGATGATGCGCGTTCCGCTATGCGGCGTTGTCCGCAAGGGAACCATCTGGCCGCAAGTTGCCGGGTGGCGTTGCTTAAGACGAAGGGAGATATGAATGAATATCAATGTTTCAGGCAAAAATATGGATACAGGTGCGGCCTTTCAGTCGCACGCGACAGACGCATTGAACGGGGTTGTCGAAAAATATTTCGATAACGCGGTCAGTGGTCAGGTTACGTTGGAAAAAGCAGATTCAGGGTTTCGGGTAAAGACCCGCGTTGCACTGTCTCGCCGTATTGAGCTTGAAGCAACAGGTGTTGCCCACGACGCCCATGCTGCCTTGGACGCAGCCATAGAACATGCTGAAAAACGACTGCGCCGTCATAAGCGCCGCCTCAAAAATCATCGTACTTCCATCACAGAGGGTGAGGCGGCGGACGTAATGCCAGTGCCAATGATGGTGTATGCTTCGGCCGATCAGGTTGAAAGCCAGGGGCAGGTTGAAGATGAAGCTGACATTCCGCCAGTCGTTGCCGAACTTGCCTATGACATTGAGCTGTTGACCGTAGAACAGGCTGTTATGCGGCTTGAGCTTGCGGAAACCCCAATGCTCATGTTCCGGAATGCAAGTCACTTCGGGCTAAACGTCGTTCACCGTCGTGAAGATGGCAGTATTGGCTGGGTAGATCCGCGTGGTGCGCGGCGTCTGACCTGATGCTCAGCCCATCGTAACCATTGGATCTGATAGGCCAACAAACTGCCAACACCCGCCCGCTGCGGTAGCACGGGCGGGATCCATCAATGTGAGCTTTAGAACGCCAAAATGCGGGATCGGAATGCCGACGGCTTGGTCTGGCTGACCTCCTAACGCAAGGGCTAGTGCGGCCCGCAAAATGCCTGCATGCGCCATAACTACCTTTGGTTGAACGGAGAAGTTGCTTTCTTCCTGGTTCATCCACCCCTTCACACGCGCAATCTGTGACAGAAAATTTTCACCGCCGGGCGGTTGCCTGTCAGCTGTGATAAACGACCAGTTATGCAAAGGTCCCGCCTCAATTTGCGGCCAGATGTCCGAAACCGGCTGCCCATGCCACTCTCCAAAATCCATTTCCACCAGATCAGGTGAAGGTATGGATTTTCCGGCTGGTTCAAGGCTCGGGATCAGCAGGTCAGCTGTCTGCTGTGTACGTAGCAAGGGTGAGATGTACCACACGGCACCTTTGGGAAGCTGGTCAACCAGTGCAGTAACGTCATAGGTCAATGCTTTGATTGGTGGGTTTGCCGGTGGGACCACGCCAGATGGCTTTTCGACAGGGGCGTGCCGAATGAAAAAATAGTCACAGGTTTCAGGATGCAAGGTCACGGGGCCATGTATCCCATCAAGGCTAGAAGAGACCCCATGAGTGCAATTTCGCCAATTATTGTTGCGGCACCCATAACGTCGCCGGTTAGCCCGTCAACCTGCCGAGTGGCAAGACGACCCAGCCACAATGAGAGAGCCAGCGTAGCGCCTGACATGATCAATAACGATTGAATGTTTAACAGAAAATAAAGGGGAACTGCCCAAATTAAAGCAGCTACTATCAGTTGGATAACGCCAGGTCGAGCGACAAGGCTGGCCAAACTAGCATGCTGGCTGATGGGGAACAGGGCGAGCTGCATGACGGGCTGGAATCTTGCAGCTGCGGCGATCAGCGCCATCAAAGCAACAAGGTTCATTCCACTGAATTGGATCGCCAATTCCGACAAGAGTACGATCCGCCCCGCATTGCCAAGAATGAGCGCAAGCACACCGTATGTTCCGATGCGGCTGTCATGCATGATCCGAATTTTGGACTCAAGGTCATGCCCGCCACCAAATCCGTCGGCCATGTCAGCCAAGCCATCTTCATGCATGGCCCCAGACAGCATTACCATGATGAAAATGCCTGATAGCGCAACAAATAGAGGCGGCAAATGAAGGGTCTGCGCCCCAAGCATGACAAGGCCGCCAGCTGCGCCGATCACAAGTCCAACAATCGGGAATGCCCAGAGGGCTGTCATGAAGACAGGCGGACGGTCGTCTGGAAAATGATGCCAGAAAATTGGTATTCGGCTGAGCAGAAGAAAGGCAGCTGCAATATCGGCAATCAGGGATTGTTTGCCCGTTGAGTGCCCGTCAACAGTCATGTCTCTTTGCTAACGCCCGCTTCTGCGAAGGTGGCCATACCGTTATGAGTTGCGAGTGCGGCCCGCACCAGAAGGGTCGCCACCGCGGCGCCGCTGGCCTCACCAAGTCGCATGCGGAGATCCAGAAGGGGCTGCTTGCGAAGCGCAGAGGCCAGCCGCATATGACCTGGTTCTGGCGAAAGGTGTGAAATCAGGCAGTGGTCAAGCACATCGAGACGGTTGCCAGCAGTCAAAGTTGCCGCTGCGGCTGAAGAAATGAATCCATCCAACATGACAGGGATGGAGCGCAACCGTGCTTCCAAGATGGCGCCAGCGATCGCTGCCAGTTCCCGTCCACCATAGGCAGCAAGAAGGCTGATGGGATCGTGAAGTTCGCTGCCATGACGATCGATAGCGGCCTGAACGATCATCGCTTTATGCGTTACGCCAGCCGCATCCAGACCAGTTCCCGGGCCAACCCAGCCCGAGGCGTTTCCGCCAAATCGCGCCATGCAAAGTGCTGCGGCTGAGGTGGTATTGCCGATTCCCATCTCCCCAACGACGAGGTAATCGCAGTCCTGCGGTACGGCTGTAGCGCCAGCATTCATGGCATGAACCACCTGATCAGGGTCCATGGCTGGGGCTGTGGTGAAGTCGACTGTTGGACGGTCGAGATCCAGCGCGGTAACCGAAAGTTCAAGCCCGGCGGTTGCGCAGAGTTGATTAATGGCAGCGCCACCAGCTTCAAAGTTCCAGACCATCTGCTGCGTCACTTCGGCAGGAAAAGGACTGATTCCCTGGCGCACAACACCATGATTGCCAGCAAATACCAGACATTTTCCATGCTCAAGGACAGGAGACATGGTCTGTTGCCAGGTTGCCATCCACAATGCGAGCTGTTCAAGGCGGCCGAGAGAGCCTGGTGGCTTGGTCAGCTGATCCTGACGAGCAGCTGCAGCTGACCGGGCATTGTCGTCACCAGCGGGAAGCTGGTTCAGCAATTCAGCAATGTGGCTGGCAGAGGAAAATGACTGCATGGGTTTTGCTTTCGAACAACGACCGATAACGGACACAAAATCGTGCACACGTTATGGCTGGGGTTTAACCTTTGTGGCAATACCTGCCATCACAAAAAATACTTCGTCAGCGAGGGCGGCTACTGCCTGATTAAGAGTGCCACTTGCATCTCGAAACTGCCTAGATAGCTTGTTTTCCGGCACGATACCGAGCCCTGTTTCACTCGCCACCAATACGATGTGGCCTGATGCATTCGCCAGACTTGATACCAGTTTTTCGCGCGCGTCATCTGTGTCCATATCATTGATTAGAATATTGGTAATCCAGACGCTCAGGCAGTCAATGAGCAGTACGTTATCTTCCTCTGCTGCTTCGGCAATAGCGTGATCTAGGTCAATGGGGGCTTCTACAAGGTCCCATTCAGGTCCGCGCCGTTGACGGTGAAGATCAATACGGGTCTGCATTTCATCATCGAAAATCTGCGCGGTGGCCACATAGACGAGCCGTCCTTCGACAGTCTCAGAAACCGCCTTGGCAAGGTTTTCCGCTATGGCAGATTTGCCAGAGCGGGCGCCACCAATAACAAACTGGATATGAGCCATCAGATTTCACGTTTATTCAGTGCGTCACACAAGCAAGGCTGCTCAACGGGGAGACAGTTGCGTTCTGATACCATTTAGCCAGCCCTACAAATAGGAAAATATTTTTGTTGCGTCGTTTAACCGAAAGCGGCAGCTCAAGCGCCGCCACCGTTAGTTGATCACAGGCCTCGGCAAATTTGGAGCATCCCATGTCATTTTTGGGATGTTAGCTGCCTTTATCGCTGATACCGTCAGGGCACTTATTGGGGAGAAATACCGATGTCAGAATCCAATATTGAAGGCGACGGAGCTACCGAGCTGACCCTCGATGGTGAAAAGCGGTCACGCCGACGGCGCCGTGGCGGTGAAGCCGCTCCCAAAAAGCCATTTCTGGCGGAACAGCTGCCTTGGCATGCGGCTACTTATCTTGATGATCCTACCCAGCCGATAGATCCAGACGGGGTTGAGGCAATCCACGATGCCAGCATGCGAGTGCTGGAAGAGATCGGCATTCTGTTTCTGAATGACGATGCGTTGAAAGTGCTGGATGTTGCTGGCTGTGATGTTGACTGGGACAGCAAGCGCGTTCGCATGGATCGTGATTTTGTGATGGAAGCTGTCTCGCATGCACCTTCACAATTCACCATTACACCGCGCAATCCAGAGCGTCAGATCACTGTTGGAGGACGGCATTTTCATTTTGGTCAGGTGGCATCTGCGCCGAATGTCATGGACCTTGATCGTGGTCGGCGGGTCGGAACTCGGCGCGATTTTCAAGATCTGTTGAGGCTGTCACAGGCCTATAACTGCATCACCATGAATTCAGGCTACCCGGTTGAGCCAATCGATATTCACGCTTCAACCCGTCATTTGGATGCGCATTACGACATCCTCACGCTGACTGACAAGGTGCTGCATGCTTATTCGCTGGGGCCGGAGCGAATTGAGGATGTGATGGAGATGACCCGAATAGCCGCCGGGTTGAACAAGGACGAATTTGAGGCGCGTCCACATATGTACACCAACATCAATTCGTCCTCACCACTCAAGCATGATTGGCCAATGCTGGATGGCGCGATGCGCGCGGCACGGCGTGGCCAGGCGGTAGTGATATCGCCCTTTACGCTTGCCGGAGCAATGGCGCCCGTCACTATTGCCGGAGCCGTGACACAGCAGAATGCCGAAGGTTTGGCCGCAATTGCCCTTCTACAGCATGTTCGCAAAGGGACGCCTGTTGTCTATGGTGCCTTCACCAGCAATGTCGACATGAAAACTGGCGCCCCGGCATTTGGAACGCCCGAATATGTTCGGGCGATGCAGATGTCAGGTCAAATGGCCCGTCGATATGGGGTGCCGCTTCGCGCCTCTAACGCGAATGCGTCCAATGCGCCGGATGCACAGGCCATGTGGGAATCGGTTTTCTCGCTTCAGGGAGCATGTTCGGGCCACGCCAACATCATCTATCATGCAGCGGGGTGGATGGAAGGCGGGCTGTCTGCCAGTTTTGAAAAGTTCATTATTGACTGCGAAACGCTGCAGCAGATCCTCTACACCAACCAGCCAGTACCAATCAGTGCGGATGATCTGGCGGTAGAGGCCATCGCAGAGGTCGGACCCTTCGGTCATTTCTTCGGCGCTGACCATACCCAATCGCGCTATCGGGATGCGTTTTATGCGCCACTACTATCTGACTGGCGCAATTATGAGGCTTGGGAAGAAGCGGGCGCCGTCTGGACGCACCAGCGTGCCAACGCCGCCTGGAAGCAGGTGCTTGCTGAATATGAACAGCCGCCAATTGATCCGGCCATAGATGAAGAACTCTGTGCTTTTGTCGACCGCCGACGTGCAGAAGGCGGCGCTCCAACCGATTTTTAGGCAAGCTTATTGTTTGGTTTGGATACCGCCATCTACACGTCCCCTGACCGGGCAGCATACGGGGCGAGTGCGCCCGGACTGAGCTTAACGATTATTTTACCAGTAGCCGGGTACCCTCATCTCTGTTGAAGGAGGTGAAGCGGCATGGTTGGGGAACCATCCAGATCAACTAACGGCCAAACATCCCTGATCCTGCATCTGGCAGGTGCAGTGCTTGCGGCCATTAATTCAAATGCAGGAGGTGCACATTCTGGCTTATGCCGCGCGTGCTGGGCCTTTCGCGCTTGCCTTGCCGCGCTGGTGCTGCTGGCCGTTACCACGTTACCGGCCAAGGCCGATTTTGAGGACGGCGCCGCTGCCTATCAACGCGGGGATTATGAGACTGCGTTTGAGGAGTGGCAGAGTGCCGCAGAGAAGGGCGATGTCGACGCGCAAGCGACTCTGGGCGGCGCTTATCTCGTCGGCAAGCATATTGAAGCAGATACAGATAAGGGCATCTACTGGACTGAAATTGCTGCCGTTGCCGGCCACCCTGATGCCCAGTTGAACTTGGCTGTCGTCTATTCGGAAGGTCGATATCGTGACACTAATCATGAAAAGGCAAAATACTGGTTTGAAAAATCAGCCAGCCAAGGTGTCAATCAAGCCCTGTACAACCTAGCCAATTACTATCGTTACGGTCTGACAGTCGAAATGGATATGAAAAGGGCATCCGAACTCTATCGTCAGGCTGCCGAGAATGGCTATACGCTTGCCAGCTTTGCTCTTGGAAAATTGATGAAAGACGGAGAATTGGGACAGGTCAACGAAGTCGAAGCCTTTCACCTGATTAAATCCGCTGCTGAAGACGAATTGCCGCGGGCACAGAATGAAACTGGTGAGAACTATTTCGAAGGCTTTGGGGTCGATAGAAATGACTCGTTGGCATTCTACTGGTTTAACAAAGCAGCACGGCAAGGTTATTCGTTCGCGCAATTCAACATGGCTGTTGCTTACACCAGAGGCATCGGTGTTGTGCCAAACCCAGAGCAAACACTTAAATGGCTTCTGGTGTCTCACAGGGTCAAACCGAGTGAGAATAAGCTGGCTTATATCAATGAGCTTAAACTGGCGCTTTCGGGGAAGACAATCAATCGCGCTACCGAACAGGCTGAAAACTGTATCGAAACCAACTACAGGGAATGCTGACAAAGGTGTGATTTAGATTTTCGGGTGATGTCTGCTTTCTCGACACAAGAGTGGAGAGAAGATCGATGCGCAAGAGAAGAGATGACGAATTCGAAATCGTTCTTGGAATTAGCAAACCTGACGAAGATGGTGACCGTACGTACGGCTTTGGCATTGGCAAACCCGGCAAATTAGGGCTGCGGTTTACAGTGGAGCCTGACAAGCCAACAGGAACGTGGGAGTACGGAATCTCCATTGGGCCTATTGATATTGGAGGAACCATGCGAGGCCTTCAAACCCAGAAAGATTGGATAACTTTAGGTCCCTTAGAAATTGCGACTGACCATAGCGGCGATAAGATGGTTCACGAATTCAAGTTTCTGGATAATACTGTCGCAAGTAGGGACGGTCCTCATCGTCCGGGGTCACAGCATCATGACCGCGATCTGGTGCCTGGGGCGGGCACCACCCCTTCCGCGTCAACCACGGGTGTTCGCGGGATCACCGCGCTGTCCGGCGATGGTGTTGATGATGATGACTGGACCCCGAGCGACCAGCAGGTTCGCGATTTCCGCACTGCGCATAATGATGCCCGCAATGTTGATGCCCGACGGGTTGATCCGACCTATGTCGGACTGCCTGGCCGTCAGGACAACCCCGGTGCCTATGGGTATGGTGACGGGCCGGATCGTCTTCGTGCGGAACGGGTGCGCGAGATGAACGAAGCAGCCGACAGGCAGCGCGCGGCGGATGAGCAGGCCCGCCAGCGTGCGGCAGCAGAGGAGCTGGCCAACCGTGAGGCAGAACGCCAGCGTGCCGCCGAAGAGGCACAGCGTGCGGCAGAGCAGCGTGCCGCCGAGGAGGCCGAACAGCGGCGTGAGGCCGCTGAGGCCGCCGCAAGGAACCGCGCTGCAGAACAGCAACGCAATAATGGTGGCAATGAGGGTGACGGACATTCACAGCCCCGCAGCGGTCCGACAGGTCCCCCTTCAGGGCTGCGTGGTGAAGAACGCGGTCGGGGTGGTGATGGCGGTGACGGCGGGAATGGCGGTGACGGCGGCAATGGCGGCGGCGGTGATGGCCCTGACGATGGATATGGTGGTGGATCAATGGGGGGGCGGCCGCTTGTCATTGACCTGAACCGCGATGGTGTCATTCACATGGTTGCGGCAAGTGAAAGCCGCGCCCTGTTTGACTATGATGGTGATGGATTTGCTCACCGCACCGGATGGGTTGGCGCGCAGGACGGGCTGCTGGTCTATGACAAGGATGGTGACGGGATCATCCGCCATCATGATGAGGTCAGCTTTGTTGGGTATTACCCTGGAGCCCGTACAGACCTTGAAGGTCTTCGGGGGTTTGATACGAACCGTGATGGCATTCTGTCAGCTGCGGATGCCAACTGGTCAAAATTCCGTGTCTGGCGGGACGTCAATGGGAATGGCATTTCCGAGGCTGGCGAGATTGCAACGCTGGCTTCGCACGGGCTTGTCTCGCTTAAGCTTGGCGGTACAGGCACTTCACGAACCTTAAATGGCAATATTGTTCATAAGGATACTTATTTTACCCGTACCGATGGTGGCCAGACCAAAGCGTGGGATGTCGAATTTGGCCTCTCCGAAAACGCCGTCCGGCGTGAGGGGTATGGGGATGCCACCCGGCTCATGGTGAAGAAACCAGATGGCAGTGTGGTTGAGGCTATCCAATTCCGTACAGATACGGGTGTGAGTGTTGATCTTGCTGTGGCGAGTCGCCTGGCGGCGGTTGTCGGGTCGGCCCATGATGATGTCGTGACCTATCCTGGGACGGGTCGAAATGACCGTGATGTTTTGGTGTTCGGCGGCGCGGGTAATGATCGCATCACTACCGGATCGGGCAATGACGTGATTGCCGGAAATGATGGGGCGGACTGGCTGAAGGCTGGGGCAGGCAATGATGTTGTTATGTTTGATGCTCAGGACCTGTTGGTTGATGGTGGGCATGGGCGGGATACAGCTGTCTGGGCCGGCGCTGGCGGCGCGCGACTGGCCTTGGCTTTGGCCTCTACAACATCAGTTGCCAGCGGGCATTTCCGCCTGCTGAATTTTGAAGCTGTTGTAGGCGGTGCCACAAGTGACATCATCCGTGATTACACTCATCTGGGGGTAACCCTCTTCGGTATGCAGGGGGATGACACACTGATTGGCGGACGGGGGAATGATGTTCTGGTGGGCGGAGCTGGCAATGACACCATGCGCGGTGGTGCCGGGCGTGATATTTTCGATTTATCTGTTTCGGGTGATGCGGCGAGCCGTGACATTATCCTCGATTTTCAGCAGGGGATTGACAAGCTTCGGCTGACCGACAAGCCACATGTGATTTACTCCTACAATTATGACAGCAACAATGATGGCGTGGCGGATTCTACGATCATTTCGGCAGGGAACGTTGTTCTCGATCCGGATGATCCGGGATCAGGAGCCGTAGATCTTGGTCATGTGCGGGCAATTTTGAAGGGATTTCGCGGACGTCTAACCACGTCTGACTTTGAAGGTGATAGCGTTCAATCTGTGAAATCCTATTCCGGATTTACCATTAGGGGGACGTCACGAAACGATCTGATGCATGGCGAGATGGGGCCGGATACCATTCGCGGCCTGGCCGGAAATGACACCATCTATGGCGGTCTTGGCAAGGATAAGCTCTATGGCGGTTTAGGAAATGACCGTCTGTTTGGTCAGGCTGGCAATGATAGGCTCTACGGTGATGCAGGAAGCGACCACCTCTATGGCGGGCTTGGTATAGATGTGTTGAATGGCGGCTCGGGACGGGATTTTCTCTTCGGGGGTGCGGGTAATGATATTCTTCAAGGGGAAGAGGGCCGGGATGAACTGACTGGTGGTACGGGTCATGACATATTTATTGTTATGACGCGCACGAATGTTCTGGCTGACGCTGATGTCGTGAAGGATTTTGGGGTTGGGCGAGATCGATTGTTGATCACGGACACAGCGCAGGTCTGGTATGAGCATATTGACCTCAATAATGATGGAGGTGACGACTCCACTGTTGTCTACGAACGCGCAGACAAGTCTCTGATATATGCGGTTCTCGAAGGATATGATGACCACCTGAACAGAGGTGATTTTTATGGCTCTGAGATCACAACCATTACCGAACTTGTTTGATCTGTGTAGCTACAGGCCTTCACACGAGCGGCCCCGCCGCCAGGGCGCGTGAAAACATCTCTTCATCCACATTGCCGCCAGATACAACAGCCACAGCGCAGTTCGTTCCCGTCGGCAGGCGTCCGTCAAGTGCCGCTGCAAGTGCCACAGCACCGCCCGGCTCAACAACAATCTTCAAGTGCTTGAAGGCAGTTGCCATCACTCGAAGAACCAGGTCGTCACTTACCCCGAAACCGCCAGACAATGTCGTGCGATTGATGGAAAAGGTCATCTCGCCCGGGGCTGGTGTCACCACCGCATCACAGATCGACCGGTGGCTCGGGTCGACTCTTTCGATCTGTCCGCTGGCTAGAGACCGGATTGTGTCATCAAAATCTGCCGGTTCAGCGGCCCAGATCTTAGCGTTCGGCAATAGCGCGCGGGTTGCCACACTGACCCCTGCAATCAAACCGCCACCGCCGCAGCAGCTGATAACATGATCGGGCTGGATATTCATCTCCGCACATTGTTCTGCAATCTCAAGGCCGATTGTACCCTGGCCGCACATGACGCGGACATCTTCAAACGGCGCGATCAGGTCTGCGCCACGTTCCGTGGCGATGGTGCCGCCAATTTCCTCGCGGCTTTCATTATAGCGGTCATAGGTCACCACCTCTGCACCATAGGATTTTGTGCCTTCGATCTTCATCGCTGGCGCATCTTCGGGCATGACAATGACGGCGCGCATGCCTCGCAGGCTTGCGGCTCTGGCGACAGCCTGGGCATGGTTGCCACTGGAATAGGCGACAACATCTGTCACACTGTCATCAAGTGACATTATGGTGTTCAGAGCGCCACGAAGCTTGAATGACCCAGTGTGCTGGAGGCATTCCGCCTTGACCAATAGCCGAAAGCCAAGCCAGTCATTCAACCGCGGGGATTCAATCAGAGGTGTGCGAATGGCATAGGGCGCAATGCGTGCGGCCGCAGCGCGGATGTTATCGATTGTCACCAGATCGGCAGCTGTCTGCCCAGGGGCAGGGCGAGAAGCGATAGCAGCGGTCATGACGATGCCCCTTGCAAACTGTTGCTGAGAATTTACTTCGACAAAACTGTATCCATCGAAACAACCACCGGCAAGCGATAGCCACCAACTTGTACCTTGTCTTCCGTCAGGCAGACGCCTATTTTGAGGCACCTAACAGATGAATGGAACGCACCATGTCACAAGATGCCATGCCGGCCTTCGCCGGGTCATACACCGCTCTCATCACCCCATTTGCGAATGGAAAGGTAGATGAAGATGCGTTCCGTAAACTTGTTGATTTCCAGATTGAAAACGGTACGCACGGGCTTGTTCCGGTGGGCACGACTGGTGAGTCGCCAACCCTATCTCATGAAGAGCATGACCGCGTTGTCGAAATGTGCATTGAGCAGGCAGCTGGCCGCGTGCCGATTATTGCCGGCGCGGGGTCAAACAGTACTGAAGAAGCTGTGCGGCTTGCCAAACATGCGGCTGGCGCTGGCGCTGATGGTGTTTTGATCGTTAGCCCATATTACAACAAGCCAACGCAGGAAGGCCTTTTCCGCCATTTCTCGGCAGTTGCCGAAGCTGTCGATGTGGCGGTGATTGTCTATGACATCCCTGGACGTTCTATTGTGCGTGTGTCGGACGATACGCTTGTCCGGTTGAACAAGGCGAATTCAAACATCTGCGGGATTAAGGACGCCACGTCGGAAGTGGGCAGGCCACCACGTATTCTGAACGCGCTGGGTAGCGGTTTTGCGCAACTGTCAGGTGAAGATGCCACCACCTTGCCTTACCTCGCAGGTGGCGGTCACGGTGCGATATCGGTGACATCCAACATTGCGCCACGTCAGATTGCTGATATGCACAACGCTTGGCAGGCTGGCGATATTAAAACAGCACAGGAAATCAACGCGCGTATGATTGACGTTCATGACGCGATGTTCTGTGAAGCCAGCCCTGGGCCGGTCAAATATGCGGCCGAATTGCTTGGTATTTGCGGTGCAGAGACGCGCCTGCCGCTCTGTGAAATTGCAGACAGCAGCAAGGCCCAGGTTGAAGCGGCACTCCGCAGCGCGGGTCTGCTCAATTAAACCAAATTGGCGGTGCGTTCTGAAGCGTTGTCCGTCAGACGCAGGAAGTGGCAAGGTTAGGTCATGGCCAAGGGTCACATTACAACCGGTCGTGTTGCCGAAAATCGCCGGGCACGTCATGAGTATGAGATTCAGGAACAGATTGAGGCTGGACTGATCCTGCGGGGCAGCGAAGTGAAGTCTTTGCGCACCGGGCGAGCCAGCATAGCTGAGTCCTATGCTGGCGAAGATAATGGTCGACTGGTTCTGTTTAATGCAAACATCCCGATCTACGAGCCTGCCCGTGAAAATCACGAACCAAAGCGACCGCGTGAATTGCTGGTCAAAACCCGTGAACGAAACAAACTGCTTGGTCTAATCAGGCGGGAAGGGATGACCCTGGTTCCACTTGTGCTTTATTTCAACGATCGCGGTGTCGCAAAACTACAGATTGGGCTGGCAAAGGGCCGCCGAAAGCAGGATAAGCGTCAAGCCTCAAAGGATCGTGACTGGGGACGGGAAAAAGCGCGACTTCTGCGGAACAAGGGGTAAGCGCGACGCAATTATCCTTCACGTAGAATCCTGAAAATATGAGAAAACATATCGTCTGTGAGTCTGCCTGTCTGCGTGTTGTAACGTGAGCAGTGGTATGAGCTGATAAGCCTGATTTTGCGTCCGCCAGCATCTATCTGCCAGTCGCCAGCATGTCTAAAAGGATATGCGCTGACCTTAAGGTCAAATGCCCGCAAAGTTGCGTCATGTGCAAGCTTACCAAGTGTCAGGATAGTGCCGAGACGAGGCATTGCAGACATTTCTGCTTTTAGGAATCGTCGGCAGGCATTCACCTCTTCAGCGACAGGTTTGTTTTCGGGAGGAAGGCACCTTACTGCATTGGTGATCCTTGTGTCCTGCAATGCCAAATCGTCCTGCGCATCATCATCGTAATGTCCACTGGCAAAGCCGTATTGGATCAGCATCCGAAAGAGATAGCCGCCAGCTGCGTCGCCGGTGAAAGGGCGACCAGTTCTGTTGGCACCGCGGAGCCCCGGGGCAAGCCCGACGATAAGCAGACGAGAATCGAGGCGGCCAAATGCTGAAACGGGAGAGTTATGCCAGTCTGGATGATTGCGCCGGCATTTCGTGCGAAGCTTGACTAGCCGCGGGCAAAGACGACAGTTTGGCGCTGGTTCGTTGGGGGAGTTGTCCCCAGTCATGCTTCAGTTTGTTCTGGCTGTGCAGTGTCGGGGCGTGGCGGTCGTGTGATGAATTCACGAATATGTTCCATTTCAATGAATTCATCTGCCATTCGGCGCAGAGAATCCGCAGCCATTGGTGGAGAGGTCTTTGTTGTCGAAACAACGGTAACCCGCACACCTAGTCCCTGCACATCTTCGAGAAGGCGGCAGAAATCACCGTCGCCCGAGAACAGCACCGCGTGGTCGATCTGGGGCGCAAGCCTCAGCATATCGAGGGCAATTTCCATGTCCATGTTGCCTTTGACCCGACGTTTGCCTGTTTCAGGGTCAGTGAATTCCCGCGTTAGTTTGCTGACAACGGCATAGCCATTATAGTCGAGCCAGTCGATCAGGGGTCGAAGTGGGGAGTATTCCTGATCCTCAGGCAAGGCCGTGTAATAATAGGCCCTGATCAGGCGCGCATTCTCGGAAAAATACGCCCTCATGCGCGCATAGTCGATATCCATGCCAAGGGTTCGGGCAGCGGCATAGAAATTCGAACCATCAATAAAAAGAACGGTCTTCTCTTGAACAGAAATAGCTGTCATTGCTCTTTAGTCCTGTCTTAATTAACAGCGGGACGTCGGCTTATCCCGATAATGTCATGCGTGGCGCATAGCCAACGTTGCAGGGTAGTATTGATTTTATGTCTAATGGTTCGAGAGTAACGATTTGTTGAACGAATTGTAAAGAACATTGCTGGAAACAATCATTTCGATTTCTTACCTGCACAATTTGTAAATCCGGGAAAAGCTCACTTTTGGTGTGAAAACGCATCAGCGTTCGTATCCTGTAGCCATGCAAAGGAACAAAGTTTCAATGAGTAACAACCGCCTTTTTCTTGGAATTGGGGCTAATCTTGTTCCGGATGGCTTTCAGTCAGTTCGCGAAGGATGCGAGGCTGCCATTGCTTTGATGCCTGCCCTAGGAATTGACGTTGAAAAAGTCTCACCCTGGTATGAAACAGCTCCGGTTCCAGTCTCAGATCAGCCGTGGTTCGTAAACGCGGTGATTGCCGCGCGTTCGGCAATGCCCGCAGCTTCGGTGCTTGCAGCTCTGCATCAGATTGAAGCCAAATTTGGGCGTACAAGAAGTGTCCGCAATGAAGCGCGCGTACTGGACATTGATTTACTGGATTATGATGGTCAACTCCTCGAAGAAGGGGGGCTTACAATACCGCACCCAAGGCTTGACCAGCGTGCGTTTGTACTACTTCCGCTACGCGACTTGTCGCCAGACTGGGTTCATCCTCAATCTGGCCAAACTGTGAGGGATCTGGTCGCTAAGCTTGATCCTGAACAGCAGATCAGGCGAATGGTCTGAACGCTACCTGCCAGGTTTAGGATTGTCTCATTCGGCTTGTTGACAAATTGGCGCCTCGCCGCTGGCCCTTCCGGGCAGCAAGGCTTGCATCCATCCTGAAACTGAGCTATTACACCGGTCTTTCGAAAAACCGGCTGTGCGCGTGTGGATGGAACCCTTCGGGCCGATCCAGCAAAGCGAACTCTGGTGCGAGTCAAGGAGCCCAACATGGCACGCGTTACCGTTGAAGATTGCATTGAAAAAATCCCTAACCGGTTTGACTTGGTTCTGACCGCTGCACAGCGCGCGCGGGGTATCCTCAAGGGCGACCTGCCGACACTTGACCGTGATAACGACAAAAATCCTGTTATCGCGCTTCGTGAGATCGCCGCTGAGACTGTTGATGTCGATGGGTTGAATGACGGTCTTGTGAAGAAGATGCAGCGGCTTACTGCGCAGGAAGAGCCTGAGATCATTTCAGAAGACAAAGTTGCTGGTGATGTGGATCTATCCGAAATGATCGGTAACTATAGCGAAGCTGAGGGTGAAGAAGCCGGCATGCACATCAGTTCGGGTGAAGCAGACGCGGAACCTGGCTTCGAGGATGTTGACCTTACCCAGATGTCGGGTGAAGATTAACCATCATACTGGCCGGGTTGCCTAAGGCCTGGCTGGCGTTTTATGTGTCGGCCTGGCTCGGATGATCGGAACTGCAGACCCTTTAATTCAGCGAATGAGCGCCTACGATCCGGCTTTGGACGCGGATCGGCTCAAACATGCGTTCGAATTCGGAAAAGCGGCTCATGATGGCCAGGTTCGTGCGTCTGGCGAGCCCTATTTCACACACTGCGTCGCCGTTGCAAACATCCTCATCGACATGCGGCTAGACGAAGAGTCTGTGATAACGGCACTGCTCCATGATACCGTTGAAGACTGCGATGTGACGCTTCAGGCACTTGACGACGAATTTGGCGGTGATGTAGCGCAGCTTGTTGATGGCGTTACCAAGCTGAGCAGGATCGCCATACAATCCTCACCAAGCAGTGCGCAGGCGGAAAATTTTCGAAAGCTTCTGCTTGCAATGAGCGAGGACGTGCGAGTCTTGCTGGTCAAGTTGGCCGATCGCACGCATAATATGCGGACACTGTCTTTCATTCGAAAACCGGAAAAACAGCTTCGGATCGCGCGCGAGACAATGGACATTTACGCGCCGCTGGCCGAACGGATCGGTCTCACCCAGATACAAACAGAGCTAGAAGACAGCGCGTTTGAGATTTTGAACGGTGAGATGCGGCAGAGCATCATGACAAGGCTGCAGTTCCTGGCCTCGGAAGCTGAGATCCTGATTCCAACCATTGCTGTAGAATTGCAATCCATTCTTGAGGTGGTGGACATCGAATGCAGCGTCACCGGTCGTCTGAAATCTCCCTATTCGATCTGGCGCAAGATGCAAAGCAAGGCCATTACAATGGATCAGCTTGCAGATATTATGGCGTTTCGCGTTCTCGTCCCGAATATTGAAGACTGCTACCGGGCCTTGGGGCAGCTGCATCAGAACTACCCAACTGTGATGGGACGGTTCAAAGACTATATTTCCACTCCTAAGCGTAATGGTTACAGATCGCTTCATACAGGCGTGCTTGGTCCTCAGAACAACCGAATTGAAGTGCAGATTCGGACGCCGGAAATGCATGAATTTGCCGAAAATGGTGTGGCTGCACATTGGAATTATAAACATGTTCAGGCTGGAGCAAATGTTCCCAAGTTCAAATGGATACAGGAGCTTGTGGGGCTGCTCGATGAAGAAGCGGGTGCAGATGAATTTCTCGAGCACACCAAAATGGACCTGTATCATGATCAGGTTTTCTGCTTTACACCCCGCGGCGATCTGATTGGGCTGCCTAAAGGGGCGACAGCTGTTGATTTTGCCTACGCCGTTCACACACAGATTGGTGAAACTTGCGTGGGGGTGCGGATCAACGGCAAGACCCGTCAGCTTGCCACTGAGTTGGAAAATGGTGACCAGATCGAAATTTTAACGGCGCATGATGCAAAGCCCCGTGCTGAATGGGAAAATTTTGTTCAAACAGGTCGCGCTAAGTCAGCCATCAGACGTTATTTGCGGGCGCAACGTGTCACTGAATTCAGCCGAATTGGTAAGACACTTATCGAAAAGACGTTTCGTGAGCATGATCGGCCTTTCAGGAGCCGTGCCTTAGCGAGTGCTGTCGCCGCTTTCGGTGTAAGCCGCGTTGAAGAGATTTTTGCCCTTGTCGGGGAGGATCGTCTGTCACCGCTTCGTGTGCTGGAAAAGTTGCACCCAGATGTGAACATCGATCAGGATGCGCAGGAGGCTCGCAAACGGAATGGCAGCCGCGCACCTCAGTTGAAAATCAGGGGTGATAACACGGGTACGGCGGTGACAATTGCGCGATGTTGTCACCCATTGCCCGGAGAATCCATTGTTGGCATCTTTACAACCGGTAAGGGTGTGACCGTTCATAAGGTGGGGTGTGCAACTCTCAGCAAGTTCACCGATGCTCCTGAGCTGTGGATGGATGTCTCGTGGGAAACAGACCGTCCTCGCATGGTCAGCGCAAAACTGGTTACGGTGCTCTCTAACGAGCCAGGATCGCTTGCTTCGCTTGCCACGGTCATTAGTCAGCAGGGGGGAAACATCTCTAACCTGTATCTGGTTGATCGTAATCCTGATTTCTTCCAGTTCGATTTGGAACTTGAAGTAAAAGACGTCGAACATATGCGTGCAATCATTGCGGTTTTGCAGGCAAATAAATATGTAGAGAGCGTGAAGCGCGCCGATAGTGACTGACCAGGGTTGTGTTTGGTCACATGCAGCACGACTGTAAACCCGAAAGGTAACTGATGTTCAAGCGCCGCAAGGCACAATCGCGAGTGGATCGCGTCCGCAGTGTGCTGTGGCCTGACCGAGGGTTTGGCCGCCTGTTTACCTATATCATTACGCGGATCAAACGGATGCCTGGATCGACAACGTCGATCGCGGTTGGTGCAGCTTGGGGCATTGCCGTCTCATTTACGCCCTTCATTGGTTTGCATCTATTTGTCGGTCTCTTCATGGCCTATGTGATGCGTGGCAACATGCTTGCGTGCCTGTTCGGCACGTTTGTTGGTAACCCTTGGACGTTCCCACTGTTTTTCTATTTGGACTACCGGCTTGGCGCCTTCATCTTAACTGAATTTGGAGTTGAAGTTGCCATGGTTGGCAGCAGCCTCGCTGAATTTGGTACAGCCTTTCTTTCCAGCCCGGCTGAATTGATAAAGGCATTGTTCCTGCCAATCGCAACAGGTTGCCTCGTTCTTGGCTCGATCGCTTGGTTTACGGGTTTTGGCGTCACCTATTGGGCAGTTGCGGGCTGGCGTACGCACAGGCGCAAGCGTCTTGACGCAGCACGACTGCGGCGGTTGGAAATGTTGTCAAGAAATGACAACAACCTCTCTGGTGTAAACGCATCTTCAAATGAGGGTGCTGGCGTAACGGAACAATCGGTAAAGTCCGTTACCCTTGATGAAGGACGATAATGTCATGTCAGATCATACGCTTCGCCTTGGCGTGAACATTGATCACGTCGCGACAGTTCGCAATGCGCGGGGTGGATCACATCCTGATCCAGTGCGCGCCGCCATCGCGGCGGAGGCTGCTGGCGCTGATGGCATCACGGCGCACCTTCGCGAAGATCGCCGTCACATCAGAGATGCTGATGTGGGAGCCATTCGCGAGGCGGTGTCAATTCCGCTTAATTTTGAAATGGCGGCGACTGAGGAAATGGTGGCTATCGCGCTGGCCACAAAGCCAAATGCGGCATGTATCGTCCCGGAGCGCCGTGAAGAGGTGACAACAGAGGGGGGACTGGCTGTCGCAGGTCGCGAAGCCGAACTCATGTCGCTCTTGGCTCCGCTTCGTGAAGCCGGTATCCGCCTGTCACTCTTCATCGAACCCAGCGAGATTGAAATTCGAGCCGCAGCATCCATTGGCGCTGATATCGTCGAATTGCATACTGGGCGGTATTGCCATAACGAAGCTGGCCGACAGCAGGAACTGCAGCGCCTACAACAGGCTGCTATTT